>JAKQHX010000049.1 GCA_029557815.1 bacterium | reverse complement strand
CGCCAATGAGAAAATTGATCGTGGAGATACCTCGGATTCTTTTTAGCAGTCCCGGGTCGTCATGTTCATGTTTGTGTTCGTGCAATTCGGACATGGTAGTATGTATTCTCCCAGCAAAAGAGCAGATAAACAAAAGCGCTGCGTGGTTACATAAAAGCATACTCGAGGCCTGTATAGGGACTTTGGCAAAACAATATAGAATAACTGCTACAATTTAGTTATGAGCCAAGAAGTAGCCACCATACCGCCAGAAACGAAAGTTGCCATCTGGGATTTGGATGGAACCTTACTGAATAGTTTTGGTATATTCCAAGCCTTGATAGCCGAAATAACACCGCGCTTCAGTATTGATACTCCACGTGAAGAGGAAATGCTGGCAAACTACCATGGTTCGCTTGGTGATACCATTGCGTCGCTGTTTGGGGATAAGCTAAGCGAAGAAGACCGGACCAAGTTCGAACAAGATTTTTTGGCTGGGCAAGACGGGCACTACCTGGAGGTCGAGGGGCACTTGTTTGAAGATGCATTGGATCTGTCACGCCGACTCTCGATTGCCGGCATTCGCCAAGTAGTTGTAACCAACAGAGGTCATGCAGGGCGGGGCAATGCCAGCCCGCGTAGTATAGTGGAGCGCTCTACGCTGGTTGATCATATCGAGCATATTATTTGTGGTGATGAAGTTGCGGTTAAGAAGCCGGACAGAAGCGTTCTGGGGACACTGCTCGACGATTGGGATGTCTCCGCAGAAGAACTGGTTGTTATAGGCGACCAGCATGTAGACGCGGAATTGGCAGCTAACTTGGGTTGCAAAGCAATAATCGTATCACGTGGAGGAGAGGGTATAGTTACTGAACGCATCGCTGGTGCAGGCGCAGTTGCCGTACAGTATGTGAGCAGTTTGGGTCAAGCAGTCATAGCCGAACCATAACGAACCTAAAAATTGTAAAAAACATTCAAATATATTATAATATATCTATGCCTGTGTGTTTTGACGTTCGACAGGAACTGCCTGGTTTTGAATCTTTGCCCGGCCAGGTTCCAGAGATAGATACTTCTACCCGGCACATACTTGCCCGGGTTATTTTGGATGAAACGGTAGAATTGATGACTTATAATCGTGGGTCGAGCGTCAGATACGGTGAGCTAGATGATACTGAGTTTGCCGAGCTTTTCCGGCCGCTTGTGGATGTGTTGGAGCTGGATCCGGCAACAGACCCTCCACCCTTACGGACAAGCATCGACAGAGCATCGATACTTGGTCTTGTACCAAACCAGAAAACCATATATGAGCGTACAACGCTTTCAAAAGTGCAAGCACATTTTGGCTTTCGCCCGAAATTTCGTTTTCAAGATTGGCTTAAGGCTGACTACGTAGAGGCTGGCCAACACTTGGCGAGTATCGTGGGAGGCCGCCCAACTCGATTTGATATTGCGGCCGCGGGCAGGGGTGAATTCAGGCGGCTTGGCGATTTTCCAACAGTGAATGAGATACAGGGAAGATTCGGTAGGCTGGCTGTTTTTCACGAGCTCATTGGCTATCCAAGTTGTAACGGCTGGGCGGAAGAAGATTACTTCGATTGGGCAGATGCGTTTTATCGACAGAATCCTGACAAAGCTATAACGGCTCGGAGGCTTAACCGGCTGTCGGCCGCAGGTGTTGGCCCTTCGCGCCAGGCAATATATGCGCATTTTGGTTCACTTTCTAAGTTCCAGGATCTATCCCGGCAGTATCACGAAGCGATGAGTGACGACGAGGAGCGGGCTCGTCAGCAGAGACTTTCCCAAACAGAAGAGCTTGTCAGGTATGAGCCCACATTGGCCGAGGCTCTCGCGGAAGCAGACCAGCGGCAACAAAGAATTCTGCAGGTTGCGGCGCAGTTTCGTTTAGCGAAGCATCTCCTCTTGAATGTATCGCCGGCGGAACTTCGCGACATGGCACTCATAAAGAGCCCGGATGTCTTTACCCGCAGCTGTTTGCAGCGCTCTAATGGTGGGTTCAGGGCGGCTGATGTCGAAACGACAGCCTCGGCTTTTGGCGTATTTGATGATATGTGGCCTATGCATCGGTTTGGGAGCGTCAACCTACGAGTGGACTCAAAGTAACTATTTATATTTTGTCTGGCACGGTGCATAATCAGAGGTATATAAGCGAGGGCAAAAAGTCATGAATGTCGAAGTAAATTATCTGGCAGTATTACTGGCGGCTGTGTCGTCTATGATTATCGGAAGTGTCTGGTATTCCATGGGCATTTTTGGAAAGACGTGGGCGAAGCTTGCCAAGGTAGACATGAAGCGTGAGATGAAGTCGAACGAGATGACAGTACTGCTTGGCTCGACCTTCATCATCTCGCTCATTACGGCGTATGTTTTGGCGCATGTGACATTTCTGTCAAATAGTTTCTTTGGCAATAGCTTCTTGCAAGATGCGCTGACCACAGGGTTTTGGCTATGGCTTGGCCTTACCGCGGTGCGGTTCGCGACACATGATATGTTCGAAGGTCGCCCAAGGCAGCTGACATTTCTAAATATTGGTAACGAGTTTGCCACCATCATGTTGATGGCACTCGTCATAGGTCTCCTCGGCGTCTAGCTGACATCATATACGGGGTTGGGGAAAGCGGGCTATGTAGAGCAGGGAACGACCGTATTTTTCTATGGTTTCGATGCGTTTGAGCGAAGGATTATCAAGCCCTGTTAGGTCCATATTATCGAAGAGGTCAGCTTTTTTGACTGCGCGTGATCGTGGGTTGACAGCTAGGCGTTGGATGTAGAAATCGTAGTCTGCACCTTTTTCTTTTGTGAGCAGCTGTAAGGGGAATATTACTTCATCACCGAAGCCATCACGACGAAGGTCGTCGAATGTAAGTTCTCCGTCACTATCCTCCACCGCATCGTGCATGACCGCGACGATTTGTGTTTCAACAGAGTGGCCTTGGGCGGCGACTGTCCCCATAACCCTGAGCGGGTGACTGATATACGGGCTGCCATCAAACCGGGTTTGGCCCTCGTGTATTTGTGTTGCTATGTCTATGGCTCGTTCGAGTGTTGCCATATGTCCGTCCTTTCTGTTTGTGAGAAACAAAAACACGGCTCCTCACAAACAACGTTCATTAATGTTGTTTGTGAAGTAACCGCAATGGACGGATCCATAAGAATCCCGCTGAACCTACTTCCATAATTCATTATGTATATAAATCTAAATAAAGCAAGCCCAGACGTGAGCAGATTCCGGGAAGTTCGTTTGTATGGATGGCCTCTCTACAGGTAGCTAAATAGTTTGGCGGGGACTTTGTCGCAGATGTGTTGTGTGAGATTTTCTGTGGCGAGGAATTCGGGCAGGATATAGATAGCCTTTGGGTCGGCGAATGCGAGTTCAGCAATTTCCTCCTCTGCATGCGTAGCAGCAGACAGATCGATATTTTTGTAGTCATCAGTATTGGTGATATGAAAGAAAAATTCGAATTGTTCTTTGCCTTCGAAGGCAAACTGATGTACATAGAGGAGCTCACCAATCACCGGGGTGATAGCGGTCTCTTCAATCATTTCGCGTTTTATTGCATCAAACAGTGTCTCGTTACTATCGATACCACCACCGGGCAGACACCAGAATGTACGCTCGGATCTCCCGCCGTAGGCTTTGAGCCGTACGCAAAGTAACCGGCCACGTTCGTCCACGACCACACCCCGCACGGCGATTCGTCTGCTCATATTTTTAGTCTAGCATGATAGCTCTCTATCAGTGCGCCACATACTTGAGCGTGCGGGACTTTGACCTGCTACAATTGAGCTAGGATGAAAATTTATATGAACCGCATGTATGCCCGGCATGCGATTATCGGCATATGGGTGATAGTGCTTGTGCTTGTCATTGTTACGCTTAGTGGTTACGAAGAACATGCAGGTTACGTTGCGCTCGTGGCTTTCTTGGTTTTCTTTGCTGTACGCTCTCGGGAAACGTGGGTAATCAATAAAAAAGTCAATCGGCTAGCTGATACGAGAGAGGCATTTGCTTTGCAGAACAGCTACATGTATGTGCCGATATGGTCGAACATCTCGGATGTCCATAGTATTGCTCCAATGCACGTGGAGGGCAGCCGTGATGAGCGTTTCTGGAACTACATTGACGCCAATCAGTGGCAGTACTGTGACTTTTCGTATAATTACTATCGAAAGACAAAGCACGGGGAGTATCGTGCCGGAACCGTATATTACGGTGTCATGTTTGCGAAGCTACCCCGCAAATTACCGAATGTATTTTTCGACTCAAAAAAGGCCAGGGGAAGACAGTTTCGATTTACCTTCAAGCGCAACCAATTGCATAGTTTGGAAGGTAATTTTGATGAGTACTTCGCGACGTATTTTCCAGACGATTACACGATAGATAGCATGAGTTTTATAAGTCCCGATGTCATGCATGCACTGATTGATGCTGCCGAATATGACATAGAGATAGTAGGTGACATGGTCTGCCTCTATGGGCCTATATACACAAACGAAAGTGACTTGCTGCTCATGTCCCAGAAGCTCACTGCGATTAAGAACCAGTTGATGCAAAACATTCAGACCTACCGTGACGAAAGGTTGCCGATGCACGTCGGGCGCCAGACGGTAGCCATTCAGGGCATGGCGTTGAACAAAAGCCAATTCCTGAAACGACTATCAGCCGCGTTGGTACTGATATATGTCATTTTGAGAATAGTTTTGAGCTTCGTGAATCCGACCTAAGGCTATGGTAGAACAAGGCGGTGTGCTTACAACCGGGGAACTGCAAGCATTGCCGGCATATGTACGGGCAGCCTACGCAATGGAATTCATTGGTGCCAGTGTTGAAAAATACTTACACAACAATGATTCTGAAGAAAATAACTATTGGCGTAGCCTCGGCTGGTCGGGTATTCAGCGCATCCTGAAGTAATCTGAAGACGTATGTGTATTTGACCTGGCGGCAGGATTTATACTACCCGTCGGGTAAAGCTCTTGCCGGTATGGCCTGATGCATCGTATGACTTTTGTATGAGACGAGGGAGTAGTACCGAATCGTCAAGTATCTGTTGACCCCGTTGGATGCCATCTTCTTGAGCACGGATTGAGCCTATGGCAAATTCTCCGACAATGCGCAAAAAGTCAGTCATTAATTCCTGTGTGTCGGTCCTATCAGGAAGCTCGACGGTATGGTAAACTTTCGGTCGCTTCGAATCGTCGCATTGCAGATATCCATATTTCACAAGGTCACTGAGGTGTGACCTGACTGGTCGTTCCATAAGGTCAAGATCCTCGGTATACTCCCTGATTTGATTGCCCGTAAACGGCTGTCCGGTTTGGGCGAGCCTCACGACTGTCGCAACTACGCCAAGTCTTATTTCTGTCGCAGAGATACCGTGCTTTTTGGGAGCATGTTTTTCACCGACGAGGCTCCTTAGGGGTATGCCATACTTCGCAGAAAAGGCGAGCAGGGAACCTGACATGCCTGCAATAAAATCCCCTACAGGGTTAGTAGTTTCCTGGGCTGCTCCGGAAGGGTCTTGGGATAGGTCCGAATCAGCGGGCTGGGTGATACCTCTCTGTATCCATACCGATCCATCCAGAGGGTCCTTTGACTTGGATATGATTGCTGGAGAAAAGGAATTCACAATACTATTGAGGTTGAAACGCTCGCGTGAAACGAGTCCAAGCGCATTTCGGGCCATGAGGTCTTCTCTGACATACTGAACAGGCACGAGTTCATTTGGCGTGGCGGTAGCCAATACACACCGTGACTCGGTGTTTAGTTCACCAAGCAGCATAGCCATCGTGGCATCTGGCAATACCTCTATGCCACTAGACACAGATACATTCATCCATATATTTTAACACAAATGATAATATAAGTAAAATATTTATGAATGAAAACTAAATGTCTTCACTTGGGTCGTCAGACGGCTTTTTGCCCCAGCGCCAGCGTGGGGAGGGGCCTTTTGCATAACTGATAAGTGTCAATATGACAGTACTGCCGATGAGTATAACGAAAAGGCCGGCCAGCTCACCGCCGCGTGGTTGTTGGGGCTTTGGCGGCAGCTGCAATCCAGCACCTACTACTACGGAAAGGAATGCTAGGATAGATAACCAACCCTGCCAAGTGGCAGGTGTCCATCCCCAGCCATAACGACGGCGTTTGAACCAATACTCTTGATGCTTGGCCATGCCTTTATTATACAAGAGCCGTATCTGATATGATAAGTGCACCATGAAAGACGTTTTGGCGATAGTGGGAGCTGTAGCCACGTTGTTGGCGGCGATGCCGTATCTCGTTGATATCATTTTGAGGAAGACCAAGCCGAATATCGTTTCATGGGTCAACTGGACACTACTGACTGGAGTAGGGACTGCCGCGGCGTATGTCGCAGGCGAGTGGCAAACGGCCATCCAAACCTTTGCGGTCATGATATGGGTGATGTCCGTTGTGTTGTTAGGGCTAAGATACGGCGTGGCGAAATTTACGAGATTTGATGCTGTGTGTCAGGCAGGGGCACTCGCTGGCATAGTTTTGTGGCTGGCACTTGACTCGCCGGCTGCCGCGATTATTGTGGTGGTCCTGATTGATCTGATAGGAGCATTGCCCACGCTTCGGCATGCATGGATTGATCCGGACGAGGAAACGTGGCAGACGTTTGTGTATGCTATTGTTGGACCGCTGATGACCATCGCTTCACTGACTGCGTACTCGGTAGAGAGCTTATTGTATCCTGTGTACTTTTTGGTAATAAACGCTGCAATTGCCGCAGTTGTCGTGTACCGTCGTCAGCAGCTAGGAATTAGCTTGTATAGGCACGGTATTCATGAAACAGTACATGAATAAGGAATCTATGGATTAATTACAAACTATGCAAATCACAGAATTCGGTAATCCTATACTGCGGAAAGTGGCTGCGCAGATTTTGCCAAACGAAATTTTGCAGCCAAAGCTGCAGCAGCTCATAACGGACATGCACCATACGTTAGCCGCAAAGGAGCTGGGCGTGGGTTTGGCGGCTCCACAAGTGGGCGAGTCAATAGCGCTTGCTGTAATCTCGATCAGGCCATTGCCACATCGTAAAAAAGTGGAACGATTCGAAGCCGTACTGATAAATCCCAAAATCACGGAAACATCCGCTCGGAAATACCCGATGTGGGAAGGTTGCATTAGCTGCGGGCCGGGAAAAGCAGGTTTGTTCGCACAGGTACCGAGGTACAAAAGGGTGAAAGTAACATATTTTGACGAAAAAGGCGTCCAGCATCACCGGGAATTCAAAGGCTTTCCTGCACACGTCATACAGCATGAAGTCGATCATCTGAACGGAACCTTGTTCGTCGACAAAGTAAAAGACACCAAATCTTTTATGACATATTCCGAATACATGAAGCGTGCCAAAAAAAACGTCACATAAGCAACAAGGCTAATTTTACAGCATTGTTTGGTAGGGTTTTCCGGTAGAATAGGGCACATTGATTATCTACATAATCGCCTCATGATAATAAGGGGCTGTAATTTGGAGCTCGAAATTGGAAGACGTACAACCAGAAACTACGGAACGAACAAATGCGGAAAAAGCAGAAATCCGCGCCGAAGAAAACTATGAAACATCCGATGTGTTTTTGTGGGCGAATAACCTCGTGCCAATAAAAGAAGAATTGCGCATAGAGATATTTCTGTTCAATAAGAACTACGTGGTGTACAAAACGAACGTCAGCAAAGATTTGCGTAAAACCTTGGAACCACTACTCATTGATAATCTGCTGGAGTACGTTTTGACCGGTGCGGAAGAAGGTTTGATCGTCCGTGAGTTTGAAGAGGGCGAGGCTGAGGGTAAGGTGTTGCAGCGTACGCGGCTGAAGAACGTCGACAGCGCCCGCGTACTGCTGAGTTGGCTCAAGACTCAGGAGCACGAAATTGAGTCTTTCGTTGAAGAGGAGCATGATTTCAAGCGTATCAAGGGAGTGCTTGTGCGCTGTAGCCATCCCGAGCTCAAGAAGCCGTTCTATATTATCAAGTCACTGCCTGGCTCATCACTCATGAAGGGCAGTACCGCCTGGCTCATGAAGGACGGAAGATTCGTGCCATTTGATGCTGATGGTTCGCTACAGATTCCGGCCGACAACCAGCTGCTCGTGCTGGACCAAGACATCTATGTATTTAATCCGGCCAAACTCGAAAGCTTGTTTGGATACAATGCCAAAAAGTACGGTATTGCTATCGCCAAGATGAAAATGATTGGCGAGACGTATAAGCTAAGCTACCAGGAAGAATCCCTGGAAGCGATGGTCAAAGGCAAAAAAGCGCTTGTTAACAAACTGCAGAAACTTGACCCGACTATCACGAATCAGGAAAAGTTACTCGAACATGCTGATGATATTGGTATTGAGCTGATGTTGGACGATAACGGAGCAATCATCCTGATGGATGACAAGGATCTGAATAAGTTCGTAAACCTTCTCAATGACGACTATATGGAGTCACCGCTGACAGGATTACGCTACGAGATAAAGAGCAAAAAGCTTATCAAGGAACCGGACGAAGAAGAGTTGCTCAAACAGGTGCTGTAGAAAAATAGTACAACAGAAAAAACGTAAGCGGTTCGCTATACTAAATAGTCTGATGGATCAGGCCTTGGCACTAGAGATTATGGGGACGGGTGAGAGCGTGCTACTGACCGGACCGGCCGGTTCCGGCAAGACGTATGTACTGCATGAGTTTATCCGGCGATCAAAAGCTGCGGGCAAGCACGTGTCTGTGACCGCTACCACTGGCTTGGCGGCAACTCACTTGAACGGGAATACGATTCACTCGTGGAGTGGCATTGGTATCCATGACGAACTGCCAGCCAAGTTTTACGAGGGGCTTTTGAAGGGCCGGCGTGATACGATCCGGAAAACAGATGTGCTTATTATCGATGAAATTTCAATGTTGCATGACTACCGCTTGGATATGGTAGATGAGGTAGCTCGGAAAGTCCGCGAAAGTGACGAGCCGTTCGGAGGTATTCAGGTTGTTTTATGTGGTGACTTCTTTCAGCTGCCGCCAGTGACGCGTCAGGGTAGCCGGCCAGGTGGGTTTGTGGTCAACGCTACCGTCTGGCAGCGATTAAGCCCGGCAGTTTGCTATCTGACCGAGCAGCATCGCCAAAACGATGATGAATTTTTAGAAATTCTCAACGCTATCAGGGCTGGTGATGTGCGCCGCCGGCATGCAGAGGCCCTACTCCAGCGTCGTGGTGCATATGACCCGTTTGATGAGGCCACCGAGCTTCACACCACAAACGTGGATGTCGACGCAATTAACCAGGCGCGCCTACAGCAGCTTGATGACGAGGCGCATGTCTATGCTATGGACACCAGTGGCAAATCTACGTATGTCGATACGCTTAAGAGATCGTGCTTGGCACAAGAAGAGCTTGTACTCAAAAAAGGTGCGTTTGTGATGTGTATTCGCAACAACCCGGAGAAAAAGTACGTCAACGGTTCGCTTGGGGTTGTCATCGATTTTGAAAACGATACAGGATATCCGGTTATCGAGCTAAAAAATGGACGCACAATTACCATAACCCCCGAAACCTGGGAGCTACGCGATGGGGATAAGAAACGGGCGAGCTTGAGTCAGATTCCACTTCGTCTGGCCTGGGCAATTACCGTACACAAAAGCCAGGGCATGACATTGGATGCCGCGCGTGTCGATCTGCGCAGGGCGTTCGTAGAGGGGATGGGTTACGTCGCTCTGTCGAGGGTGCGGAGCCTGGAGACACTCAGTCTGGCCGGTATCAATCAGATGGCACTGCGCGTTAGTCCGGTTGCGCTGGAGATTGATGAGACTTTGCGCAGCCGTTCGGCGCAGGATGCCGCGCGATTTGAATATTTGCGGGAGCGTGCTAGACAGCGTGAAAAAGAAACCGCAAGGATGCCGCAAACGCCTGGGACATGGAGTGAAAAAGTCGATAAAATGCGTGAAAAATACCCGAACGCGTACAAACCGTGGGCGGAGTCTGATGACGCGAAACTTGTGAAGCTGTTCGATGCCGAGGCTAGCATATCGGTCAAGGAGCTTACCAAAGTTTTTGGACGTCATCCCGGCTCTATTCGCGCCCGGCTCAAAAAGCACTTTGGTGAGGATGCTATACGGATCCTAGAAAAACGCAGATAAACATCGCAAAAAGGAGTATATTGAAAATAGGCTCTTTTGTAGCCCAAGCGAAAGGTTTCGCCATGCTAAGCGATATACCGTTATACGCGACTATCCCCGTGAAAGATTTAAGGAAGTCGATAGACTTTTATAGTAGAACGCTTGGCATGGACATTATTGACGAAGATGAAATGGGTGTGTGGTATCACGCGGGCGGCACCCGGTTTGCCTTATATGTATCAGAATTTGCGGGCACGAGTAAGACACCGGCTGTTATCTGGCTGGTACCTGACCCCGAAAAACTCGTACAGATATTGAAAGGGCGTGGCGTAAAATTCGAGCTTCGTGATAGTCGTGGTAAGAAAATTGTAGCCGAAGACAAAATGTATGTGACGGGCAACTACAAAGCGGCCTGGTTCAAGGATCCCAGCGGCAATATGATTTGTATCGCAGGCCATAGGTAGATAGACTAATGGTATGAGACGCCGCCGGAAAAAGAAAAATATCTACGCTTTTATTGATAGCCAGAACCTGAACATCAGTACTCAGCGGCTAGGCTGGAAAATGGATTGGCGCAAATTTCGCGAACATCTGACAGAAAAATACGGCGTAACAAAAGCCTTTATGTTCATTGGTTATGTGCCGGAGTTCGAGGACATGTACGTCCAACTACACGACACTGGCTACATGGTCGTTCTAAAGCCGACTTTTGACATGACCAGGCCGCGTCCAGAGGTGACAGAAAAAACTGATCCAAAGGATAAATCCGACAGAGAAGAAGAAAAAAAGACCAAAGGTAACATCGATGCAGACTTGGTGTTGTGGGCCATGAAAGAGCTAAAAAACTACGACAAGGCTGTTATTGTTTCTGGTGACGGCGATTTTTACTCACTGGTGGAGTATTTGGAGCAAGAGGGTAAGTTGCTGAAACTACTAGCACCTAGCGGACACTACTCTGGTCTCTATAACGCCTATGACAAGTACGTTGATCGTATCGACCAGTCACGGCGGGAACTAGCTTACTTTGATCACAAACGGCGGAAACCAACCTCTTGAAAATGACTGCAGATGATGTAAAAGCAGCACTGCAAAGCCATGCCGTAACTGATAACGTACCAGTGTTGCAACGGTTCTTCAAAACGGGGCCAGGACAATATGGCGAGGGCGACGTTTTCATTGGGGTGAAGGTGCCGCTGACACGTCAGGTTTGCAAAACCTTTCGTGGCCTACCATTGCAAGAGGTGCAAAAATTACTAGATAGTGCAGTTCATGAACATAGGGTAGCAGCAGTGATTATGCTTGCTAATGCCTACCCGAATGCGAGTGACGATGAAAAGCAGAACATATTTGACCTTTATATGAAAAATGTCCGGATAGGCCGGATAAATAGTTGGGATATCATAGACGTATCGGCCGAACATGTGGTGGGCGCACATTTGGAGAACGCCGATAGAAAATTGTTACACACACTCGCTAAAAGCAGTGATATTTGGGAAAAACGCGTGGCTATCCTAAGTACATTCCGCTATATCAAAAAGGGTGATCCGCTAACGACACTGGACTTGGCCGAGATTCTACTTCATGACGAGCGCGATCTTGTCCAGAAGGCTGTCGGCTGGATGCTGCGGGAAGTAGGTAAACGGGTTGACGAGCAATTACTTACAGATTTCCTTGATAAGCATGCCCACGAAATGCCCCGGACCCAGTTGCGATATGCCATCGAACGACTGCCGGCCGAACAAAAAGTATTTTATCTTGCTGCTCGGGCAAAGGCCTAACCTGTACAATATTTGGGTAAGGAGGGGTCAAGATGGGTCAACGACAGGATTATTCTGGTTTGAGGGCGCTGTTTTTTAATTGCACGCTCAAGAAATCACCTGAGTCGAGCAATACCGATGCGCTGCTCGAAGTCAGTAAAAAGATTATGGATAAGCAAGGTGTAAAAACAGAGGCCATACGTCCGATTGATTATGACATTGCGACTGGCGTCTATCCGGATATGCGGGAGCATGGCTGGAAGACTGACGAATGGCCGGACCTGTATAAGAGAGTGAAAGATGCAGATATCGTAGTTATAGCCGGACCGATATGGCTGGGAGATAACAGTTCGCAGACAAAAAAGCTTATTGAACGGCTGTATGCAAATTCCGGTGAACTGAACGACGCCGGGCAGTATGCATACTATGGCAAGGTTGGTGGCACGATTATCACCGGCAACGAAGATGGTGCCAAGCATTGCGCGATGAACATTCTCTATAGTCTTCAGCACGTCGGTTTCACTATACCGCCGCAAGCAGATGCCTATTGGGTCGGTCCAGCCGGGCCAGGACCAAGCTATTCCGAGGAAGGATCCGGCGGTCCGGAAAACGACTTTACGAACCGAAACGTAACGTTTATGACCTGGAACCTGTTGCACTTTGCCAAAATACTGAAGGATACCGGTGGGGTACCGGCGCACGGCAACCAACGCACAGCGTGGGATGCCGGTACGCGCTTTGATTTTGAAAACCCCGAATATCGTTAGGACTGGTATAATGCTGGCTAGATGAATGAAAACAATAATGACAAAATATTTCCGAAACATTTTTTCTGGGGAGCGAGTACGGCGGGCCACCAGGTTGACGGTGGTAGCGAGAACCAGTGGACGGTCTGGGAGCTGGCGCACGCAAAAGAACTAGCCCAAACGGCACATCAGCGGCTTGGGGCCTTGCCGTCATGGCAAGCTATAAAAGAGCAGGCCGAAGATCCCAACAACTACGTATCTGGGCGTGGAGTTGAACACTACAAGCGGTACAAAGAAGACTTCGATATTATTGAGCAGCTGAATCTCAATGCGTTTCGTTTCGGTATCGAATGGGCGCGTCTCGAGCCTGAGGAAGGGAAGTGGGATGAGGCTGCTATTGAACACTACAGAGAATATATACGTGAGCTCCGTGCCCGGCGCATTGAGCCGTTTGCAAACCTATGGCACTGGACGATGCCGACGTGGTTCACTGACAAAGGCGGCTTCGTAAAGCGAAGTAACCTGAAGTATTTCGAGCGCTTCGTGAAAAAGGTCGCCGAAGAGCTGACCGAAGATTTGACATATGTCATCACGCTCAATGAACCCAATGTCTATACGACGCTGAGTTACGCGATAGGGGAGTGGCCACCCCAGGAAAAGGGTGTGGCTCATGCCTCAAGGGTATATTTCAACCTGTTGGCGGCTCATAAGAGAGCCTACAAAATTCTGAAGAACCATAAGCCAAGCCTGCAAATCGGCTTAGCCGCCCAATTGGCTAATATCCAAGCCAAACGGCCACACAGCTTTATTGACACTATATCGACTAAGTGGATGCGCTATTATTGGAATTGGTGGTTTCTGAACCGTTGTCGCAAACAACAGGATTTTGTTGGGTTTAATTATTACTTTAGTGATTACTACAAGGGTTTCTGGCGAAACAACCCCAAAGTGCCACTCAGTGATCTGGGTTGGTACATGGAGCCAGAAGGCTTATACCCGTTGTTGCTCAGGACGTGGTCGCACTACAAGAAGCCAATTTTTATTACCGAGAACGGTGTCGCTGATGATTCGGACGGCTACCGTCGATGGTGGCTCGAAGAGACCATTGTAGCTATGGAAAAAGCCATAAGTGAAGGGGTGGATTTGCGTGGCTATTTACACTGGAGTCTGCTTGATAATTTTGAATGGAAGTTTGGCTGGTGGCCGAAGTTCGGGCTTGTGAAAGTCGACCGTGACCATGGTATGAGGCGTACGGTTCGTCCCAGCGCTAAGTGGTTTGCCCTTCGCATAAAAAATATCAATAAAGGTTAAGGTATATGGAAAAGTTGAATCCTCGCATCGTTGTTATCGGCGGCGGCACAGGCAGCTTTACACTATTACAGGCACTTAAGAAGCACACCAAGAACATCACAGCTCTCGTAAATATGGCTGATGACGGGGGCTCGACGGGGCAACTGCGTGATGAGTTCGGTGTATTGCCGCCTGGAGATATACGGCAGTGCTTGGTGGCACTCAGTGAGTCATCCGAAGAGCTTCGTACACTATTTAACTATCGCTATCCTGCCGGTAGCTCCTGGGAAGGGCATTCATTCGGCAATCTTTTCCTTAGTACGGTTGAAATGACTACGAATGACTTTGCCGAGGCGGTGAAAGTCGCCAGCAAAGTTTTGAATATTCGCGGCAAAGTTGTGCCAATGACGTTAACTAACTGCAAGCTTTGTATGAAGTTGCACGATCGGCAAATAGTTGGGCAGTATACGATCGAAAAAACTTCGTTTAGCGGCAAACGTGACGCACCGATGCTTTGGCTTGAGCCGGATGCAGCTATTAGCCCAGCAGCCAAATCTGCGATAGCTCGAGCGGATTTGATAGTCATAGCGCCCGGGAATTTATACGCATCACTCATGCCAGCACTACTGGTCAATGGCGTAAAAGAGGCTTTATCTGAGGCTCGGGCCCGGGTGGTGTACGTTTGTAATCTCATTAACAAGCCGAATCACACTGCTGACTTCACGGTTCACGATTACGTCTCGGAGTTAGAAAGGCTCATAGGCCAGGGAACCATCGATACCGTGCTATTTAACACAGACAAGCCTACTAAACGATTGCTTGAGGCATACGCGCTTGACGGAGAATTTCCGGTTCATGTAGACAAGTCGGCATTGCAGAGTGCCGACTACCAGGCGATTGGCGGCAAATTCCTCGCACATCAGGGTGCGAGTCGCAACGAGAACGATACGTTTATCCATCGTTCATTAATCCGCCACGACGCAGAAGCCACAGCAGTGTGTTTAATCGATTTACTTACACAAGAAAGTTGACAAAATCATCGTACTTGTGCTATAGTATAGAAACTATGAAAAAAGAAACAACCCCAGCAAAATCAAACCAAATGCCTTCACGTCGATTCCGTAGAGGAATGGCGCTAGCTTTATTGGGAACCGGCGCAGTTGTCGGTGGTGCGACTACTCATGTAGTAGAAGGAGCTATTGATAGCGCTCGTGCAAATGCTGCACAACCCGCTTGTGACGTACCCATTCATTCAGGAGATACGATTGACGGTATACGGTCTGACATCAAACGTAGTGGTGATGATGTTCGGGGTGAGAAAGTAGAAGTAGTAACACCCGGTGGCCGCGTAAGAAATGGCGACGAAGACCCACGGTTCTTCATAGATGGGTCGATGGCAGCACAACCCGGTGATGTCGCTCGCATACAGAACGTAGACCCAGCTGTGTGCTTGAAAGTTGGCGGAGTAGTTCTGGGTGACGACGGCAGCCGCAAGTAATTAGTGGCACGATACGGCGACCTTACACCACATGTTGTGGATACGGTGCATGCTTTGACGAAACTGTGGATAACGGCTATAGATTAGCCGTTATTTCATATAAAAGTACTTGCAAGTGGGTAGTGGTGGGTTGTAGACTGATGTCAGTGGGTAAATGTGGGTAGCCCAAAAAAGACTACTCATCCAAAAAAATAAAAACCACTAGCAATTTAAACGGGACGGGCGTGTGGCAGTAGATTATTTCGAGAGGAAGCTTGACGACAAGCGCAGGTTGACGATTCCAACTGAGCTTCGAGACGAGTTTGCATCTGGAGTAGTGCTGACACGCGGATTCCAAAACTATCTGCACCTGTATCCAAAGTCTGTATGGGATGAGCTGATGGAGCCAGAGCTCCAAGGCAATATCCTGGATGAACGGACAGCGGACCTGAACGTCAAGTTCAGGGCAGGCAAGACGGAAGCGGCGTTAGATGAAAAACAAGGCCGCATCGTGATTGAGCAGCATCTTTTGGACTACGCAGGCATAGACCGCGACGTTACCGCAGTACGAGCAGGAAAATACTGGCGTCTCACGGCAGCACAGTAATTTCCCCGGCAGTCCTTTAAAAATTCGGATCAGTCGTCAGATAATCGGCTTTTTGCGCTTCCTATCGGGAAGAGCAGCCGGAGCGACGGATTTACTCCGGCGCATCGCGCGATGAGAAACCCCGAAGGGGTGTCTCATGGAAGGTTAGCTATCTGGCAGTTAGCATATGGGCTGAAGGCAACCATACAAAAAACCTTAGCACCTTACATCAAAACACCTCCCAAAACTCCACCTCACACATAAGTCTCTCAAAAGTTGATTTCGAGCTTAGAACATCGTAGGTTCCCAAAGAACCCACAAAAAGTTCCAAGTATATCAAAATCAACACCAGAGTTTTCAAATGAAAAACTCTCACACAAAAACAAAAACTATCCAAAACACAAAAAGCTGACTGCTAGATAGGTGACCTTGCAAAAAAATCCCTATATAATCTTTATATAGGACAAAAACAAACATTTGCATGAAAAACACCAACACAAACAACCAAAATCAAACCAATCAACATTTTCCAGTGCTGCTGACGGCAGTTCTCCGATATCTCCAACCAAAAAAAGGGGAATCATATCTGGACTTAACAGCCGGATATGGAGGGCACGCGAGCCATGTACTGGAACGTACCTTACAACCAAGCACTTCTACTTTGGTAGATCGCGATCACAATGCAATTGCATATTTGCAAGAAAAGTTCTTGGGACGTGGCATCCAGATAATCCACCAGGATTTTTTGGGGGCAAGCCGAGAACTACTGAAGGCAAAAAGGCAATTCGATTTGATTTTGGCCGATTTGGGCGTTTCGTCACCGCACCTTGACAATGCAAGCAGAGGTTTTAGCCTGAAGACCGAAGGGCCGCTGGATATGCGCATGGACCAGACACAAAGCGTAACGGCTGAAGTCATAGTCAATACCTATGATGAAGTGGAGTTACGTGACCTGATTCGTGAGTATGGTGAAGAGCCGCGAGCTGGGAAAATAGCTCGTCTGATAGTGGAACACCGTCCGATTGCTACGACAACAGAGCTTGCAAAAATCGTTGCCCAAGCTTGGCCGGGGCATAGTAAGGTACATCCGGCAACACGAACGTTTCAAGCGCTTCGTATTGCGGTAAACAGCGAGCTTGACCAAATCAAACACGCTGTACCTCTGTGGGTGGATCTGCTAGCCCCGGGAGGGCGAATAGTGGTCATCAGCTTCCATAGCCTGGAAGACAGGATCATTAAACGGTCGTTTAATGAGCTGGCTGGTGATCGCTACGACGCCGTCCTGACGCTGTATACAAAACAGCCCGTCATGGCCGACTCGGATGAAATCGTTTTTAATCCGCGAACACGCAGTGCAAAGCTTCGTGCAGCAGTGAAACAAAAATAGCATCTGCTCCAAAATAGGGTGGGTGCACTAACAAGAAAGGAAGAGGCATGCCAATCCAGGTAAAAAACCTCTCCCGTGCATACAAGGTAAAAGTTCGGGTTGTTTAGTTAACGGCCTAACCTAACTTTGTATAAAAGGAACCCCTGGCGCTTTTGAATAAGCGCCAGGGGACAAAGAAGTATCACTTAAAACAAAACACAAAAACAAACATATGACATACTCATCATCACTGGCGGTGGGTCGGCAACGCTACGCCGCTCGCAGCCAAAATACTACGAGCTTTCGCTCAAAAGGTAAAGCCGTTGGACCGGTCAGCAACACAATTATTCTCATTGTGTTGGCTTGTCTGGTAGGACTCCTGTACCTCACGCAGGTAACAAAGACAAACGCCTATAGTTACCAAATCAATGATTTAAAAGACAAGCAAATCGGACTTCGCGCAGAACATGACCAGTTGGCGATAGACTCTGCTCGTTTGCAGGCTCAAGAACGTATCAAAAATAGTGAAGTTGCAAACAAACTCGTGAGCGCTGTCCCTGCGGGTGTCGTCCAGAATTAGCGCAGACTTGGAGATTAATGAATTTAAACGGTACATTCCTGACCCCTATTCAGCGTATCCGCGTATGGTACGCCTTGTTACTATTGGTGTGTGCGGTGTTTGTTGTCCGGCTCTTTTACCTACAAGTTATCAGACATGATTATTATCAAAAGGCTGCACTGAGCAGTCAGCTCAAAGAGTATCAAATTCCTCCAGAGCGGGGGGTTATAGAAGCTCACAACGGCGATGCAACTGTACCGATAGTTTTGAATGAAAAACTCTATACTCTCTACGCCGATCCGGTATACGTAAAGGATTCAAAGACTGCTGCTGATGAGTTGGCCCGGGCTATTGGTGGTGACGCCAATAAATATCAGGAAGCGTTGGAAATTAAAGATACCAGATACGTCATCCTGGCCAAGAAACTGACCAAAGCTCAGAGCGATAAGATTACCAAGCTTGAACTCAAGGGCATTGGAACCCGTGAGGTGCCGTATCGTACGTATCCTCAGGGAAACCTGGCGGCGCAAGTACTTGGGTTCGTGAACGACGAAGGCGAAGGCAAGTATGGCGTCGAACAGGCTTTGGACGGAGACCTCAAAGGCACGCCCGGCCAGCTGAAGGCCATTACGGATGCGGCAGGCGTCCCTCTGGCCGCCAATGAAAATAACATCAATATTGAACCCAAGGCAGGCAAGCGTGTCGTGTTGACGATAGATATCGGTATGCAGAAACAGCTGGAGGATCTTCTGAAAGCCGGACTGCAGAGGGTTCGATCAGGCTCTGGCGGGGCACTGATTATGGAAGCAAAAACTGGCGCCATCAAGGCCATGGCTAACTACCCAACCTTTAATCCCGCTGAATTTTATAAAGTAGAAGATGGCAACCGGTTCACTAACGCGACCGTAAGCGCACCTCTGGAAGTTGGCTCTATCATGAAGCCACTCACAGCCGCCGCCGCTCTCGATATGGGCGTGGTGCACAAAGACCAAACGTACTACGATCCCAGCCAGTACAAGATTGATGACGCGGTTGTGAGCAACATTGAAGAAGACGGCGGGGCAGGGACCCGAAGTGTTCGCGATATCTTGCAGCTTTCACTGAATACCGGAGCAGCTTGGCTGCTTATGCAAATGGGTGGAGGCGAAATAAACCAGCAAGCTCGCGAACGATGGCACGATTATATGGTGAACCATTTTTTGCTCGGCAAACCGACAGGCGTGGAACAGGGATACGAGTCAGGCGGAGTTATCCCGGACCCAAATGAAGGGTACGGCCTCAATATACGTTACGCGAACACAAGCTTTGGCCAGGGTATGACGGCGACCCCCCTCCAGATGGGTGCTGCGCTTGCCAGTGTAGTAAACGGTGGCACATACCATAAACCGCACCTCATAGAAAAGACAATCGGCACCGACGGGAAAGAGCATATAGAAAATCCAAAAGTCATCCGCGAAAATGTGGTGAGCAAAGAAGTCAGCAAAACCATCAAAGAGATGATGGAATATACGATTGAAAAAAACAGTTTCGTGTATGGCTTCAAGAGAACCTATCCGGCGTATAGCATAGGTGGCAAAACAGGTACTGCCGAGGTGGCAAAGCCTGATGGTGGTTATTACAGCGATGCGTTTAACGGTATGTTCATGGGATTTGTTGGTGGCGATGAGCCGCAGTATGTGATTGTCGTTCGTGTCGATACGCCAAAGATTCCTGGTTATGCCGGAGCAGAAGCGGCAGCACCTCTCTTTGTTGACCTGACCGGAATGTTAATAAATAATTTTGGAGTTACCCCTAGAAGCTAATGGAGTGTGACCGACGAAGGGGTCAATCACGTATGAGAATAAGGTATAATAAAACGAACGTATTATGACAGAAACTATAAACATCGTAGTCCAGACGAATACTTTGATACAAATTTTGTTCTTGAGCTTCCTGACATTTGCAGTCAGCATGGCGTTGACACCTTTTTATACGACCATCGCCTACAAGTATGAATGGTGGAAGAAGCAGCGTACCGACTCGTGGTCGGGTGGCAAGGCCACCGTGTATGCGAAGCTCCATGCCGCCAAGCATAAGCGTAATATTCCAAATATGGCTGGTGTTGTGTTCATCCTCGCCGTAGGTCTCGTGACGGTACTCGCCAACCTTGATAGAGGCCAAACGTGGTTGCCGCTTGCCGGTATGGTCGGAGCTGGCCTGATCGGGTTTATTGACGACTGGATGAACATCCGTGGAAGCAGTGCCATAGCTGGCATGCGGGCAAAGATAAAATTTTTCCTGCATAGTATCGTAGCGCTCGTTGGTGGTTTGTGGTTTTACGGAAAGCTTGACGTGACGAGCCTCAATTTTGGTTTTGGCGAAGTAGCGCTGGGGGCGTCAGTAATTTTGGTATTTTGGTTTGTGGTCATAGCAACTGCTAACGCGGTGAATATCACTGACGGCTTGGATGGTTTGGCTGGCGGTCTGTTGGTTTCGTCTTTTACGGTCTATACGATTATCGCAGCGTCCCAAGGTAAATACGCGCTCGCAGGCTTCTGTTTATCAATTGTAGGGGCATTACTCAGCTATACATGGTTCAATATTCATCCTGCCCGGTTCTTTATGGGCGATGTAGGCTCATTTGCACTTGGAACGGCGCTTGGCATCATTGCGCTCCAAACTGACACTATCTACGTATTGCCGGTTGTCGGTGCAGTGTACGTAGCAGAAACTGGTTCTGTCATTATCAACCGCACTTCACGTAAGCTGCGCCATGGCAAAAAGGTGTTTCTTTCTTCTCCGATTCACCATCATTTTGAGGCTATCGGATGGCCAGAAACCAAAGTCACGATGCGTTTTTGGATTCTTGGCCAGGTCGCGGGTGTGGTTGGCCTGATGCTGTATCTCCTTGGGAGCAAATAATGAGGCCGCAAACGGCACGGCGTCCGTTACTGGCAAACCGGGGCCCGGCCATAAGAAAACACAAGCCAGATTATATCTTGGTGCTTCTGAGCGTTATGTTGCTCGTTGTTGGGCTTATCGTCGTCTATGCTATTAGCCCCGGGCTAAGTGCCCAAAGAGAGGTCGGCGAGAATTATTTCGTAACCAAGCAACTTACTGCAATAGGACTGGGGCTCATTGCTTTCACTGGCGTGACGTTTGTGCCGTACCACAAATGGCGTCATTTTCAGCGGCCACTGTTGGTAGTAGCTGTCCTGGCAACGCTTATCGCGCTCGTGACTCCAGTCAGCCCAGAGTATCCGGCTCATCGGTGGATACGCTTTGGCGGCCTGTCTTTACAATCTGTCGAGATTGTTAAGATGGCCCTTATCATAGGACTTGCAGCGTTTTTGGAGGAGCGTATCAGGCGAGGGGAAATGCATAGCACAGCAAAAGCGCTCAAGCCGATTGTCGTTATGTTAGGCGTCATCGGGCTCGTAGTGGCTATTCTACAGCGTGATTTTGGGTCGACAGCAGTGATCGTGGCAATGACCGCCGCTATGGCTTTTGTGGCCGGTTTGCCGCTCATGCGAGTAGCTCAGGTTGGATTGGTCGTAGCGGTCGCACTTATGATACTCATTCTACCGTTCAGTTACCGTCGGGACCGTATCTCGACATTCATGAACCCGGAGCGTGACTGTCAGAACGCAGGCTATCAGGCATGCCAGGCGCTCATCGCAGTTGGGTCGGGCGGTTTGTTTGGCATCGGCTTGCAAAATAGTGGACAGGCCTTTGGCTATCTGCCAGAAGCGGCAAACGACTCGATATTCGCCATCGTGTCGGAAAAATTTGGTTTTGTCGGCGCTACATTCCTCGTATGTCTATTCGGGGTGTTTTTTGCACGGATAAAGAACATTATGGAAAGGGCACCGGATGATTTTTCGAGATTAATCGTTGCAGGTGTGCTGGCTTGGCTGAGTACGCAGGCATTCATTAATATCGGCGCAATGATAGGGCTCTTGCCGCTCAAGGGCATCACGTTGCCTTTCATCAGTTATGGTGGTACGAGCGTGGTTTTTGTCATGGCCGCCGTAGGATTGGTGTTTAATGTCTCGCGCTACACCTCTTATGCGGTCAACGCAGAGCTCGGTATGCCCGGTAGACTAACTTCAGAAAGGAACGCACATGAAAATAGTGCTGACTGGCGGCGGAACAGGCGGCCACATCACGCCGATCCTGGCCGTCGCACATGAGCTGAAGCGCATTCATCCAGATGCATACATTGTATATATCGGTGAGCGCAATGGTAAATATGCGGAAATGACAGCAGGGAATACGGATATTGATGACATTCGTACGGTCTATGCAGGTAAGTTCCGTCGTTATCATGGTGAATCATGGCTCCAAAGGCTGCTGGATGTGCGTACGAATTTACTGAACATACGGGACCTTTTCTACTTTGCTTTTGGTACGCTTCAAGCCCTGCTGCTTATGAGACGCCTGAATCCGGACGTGGTGCTTCTGAAAGGCGGCTTTGTCGGCGTGCCGGCTGGGCTCGCTTCAGCTTTTTGGCGAATTCCGTTCGTAACACATGACTCGGACGCGTTGCCAGGGCTTGCAAACCGTCTGGTTGCCCGTTGGGCCACATACCACGCCACGGCAATGCCGGCAGAGTACTATAGCTATCCTTCAGAGAGCGTAAAATATGTTGGTGTGTTGGTCGGTGATGATTACGGTCCGGTTTCTGCCAAGCAGCAAGCTGCCTTCAAGCGTGAGATTGGAGTACCGACCACATGCGAGCTTTTGCTTATAACCGGTGGTAGCGGAGGGGCCGCTACTATTAATAAGGCCGTGAAGACTATTTTGCCGCCGCTTCTCCAGGATTTCCCGAACCTGTATGTAATCCATCAGGTGGGAAAAGGGAAGGCCGGTATATATGAAGGGTTCACGCATGATCGTCTGCACGTTGCGGAGCTGTTTTTCCCGCTCTACCAGTACACGGGTGCAGCTGATGTGGTAGTGACAAGGGCGGGCGCGAACGCCATGGCTGAGCTAGGGGTGCAGGGTAAGGCTTGTATTGTGGTGCCGAACCCTTTGCTTACCGGTGGTCACCAAGTTAAGAATGCAGAACATTTTGAAAAGGCACAAGCAGCAGAAATTGTAAAAGAAACAACGATTATAAGTGACCAAGGTGTCTTAGACGGCGCGATTCGTGAACTCTTGCAGGATGAACAGGCACGTGCCCGCCTAGGAAAGCGCCTTCAGGAGATGACCATTCCTGACGCCACGCACAAACTGACAATGGTACTATTAGAAGTAGCAGAAAACAAGACGCACTAAGATATGTTTCGCAAAAAACAAACACCACATGTACCGGCTAGAAACGTTCGTCCACAGCAGACGGCGAATGTATTTTCTTACTATGCGAGCCGATCCTCAAGTGATAGTTCACAGGGTCGCCGCGTTGAACAGCCTGGTAAGAAAAAGCGGTTGGTCGTTTTTGACACACGTAAATGGTTGAGCTATGCACCGTCGCTTGCGGCGGGTGTTATTGTAGCAGCTTGTCTCGTGTATATTTCTACGCTAAGTGGTCAGGTAAAACTGCAGGCCATAGGAGGCGATGGCAAGGGTATGGCTGCCGGACAGCTGGACGCATACGTGCCAGAGGTTAGAGCCATATTTAACGAGTCTATTTATACTAAAAGCAAGTTGCTTATTAATACAGATGAAGTCGCGAGGAAAATTCAGGACAAATTTCCTGAACTAGGAGAAGTTTCGATTATTCTGCCACTAGTTGGGCGGCGGCCGATCGTGCAGGTCAATCCGACGGAGCCGGCGCTTATTCTGGTTACGCATACAGATAGTTTTGTCATCGATGAGAGTGGCCGTACTATCTCCAAGGCATCTGATGTGGATAGTTCTATACGCGATAAGTTGCCCGTCCTGCAGGACGAGAGTGGCCTTTCCTTGGAGCGTGGAGAATATGCTTTGCCCGAGGGGACGGTAGCGTTCGTTCGGGAAGTTGCGATGCAGCTTGCCGACAAGGGCCACAAGATCAGGTCTATGTCTTTGCCGCCGGTGGCAAATGAAATGCATCTTCGTCTAGAGAGTGGACCATCATACTATGTGAAGTTTGATTTAGCCGGGGAGAGCAGGGTGCAGGCCGGTGCGCTCATCGCTACGAAAGAGAAGTTAGAGCAAGACGGGGTTGCTCCGCAGGAATACTTGGATGTGCGCGTACCGGGTAAGGTCTATTACAAGTAGTACTTAAAGGGAATCCCTCTACCGCTCTGCCCTAGAATGTTCGTAAAATGTTCGTATAGGTAGAAACTGGCAATTGTCCAAAAAAACTATACAAAGATACGAATATTATAAAAAGTCAAATATTATAGATATCAGGTATAGGCCAGGGGAATAATATATAAAACAAACTAAATGATAAAAAAGCAAATATTTTCACAGCATTACTGTGGAAAAGTCAAACTATGTCGCTAAATACAACGTCACGTCTGTCGATAGTGGCAACAAGCTAGCAGAAGTGCTTCAGAGACGTATCCTGGGCAGCAAGAGATGCAGGATAAATAAGCTTTGATGTACAGAAAAGATAAATAGAAACGCATTCTGCTGCATAAACAGGTTCTAGTCCCCTGTAGGGGGCGTATTGCCAATCATCTTAGGGCACTACTTACGAGTCGTAAAATATACATTGTGCGACGTCATGTCTATGTTTGCATTTGGTTCACTATCCACGCCCTGTGGGTTCAATTTTTCTATCATTCCGACTCCAGCGGCTCATATTTTGCCGCACCCTGCTTTGCGGGCTCCAGCCGGATTCTCATGAGGTGCCTCCCATGTATATTGTCGCAACGGCGTCTGCCTACTCGTGTAATATGTATGTTCGCATTTTGTACATAAACATATATGAACAGCCATCTACTGTATGCAGCCGGAAGAGGGAGCGTATATGCACCCTGCCAGCTTCCCTGGCTCGGACAACTCTGGATTATTCAACGCCCGAGTAGCTACTCTTTATTCGGCGAGGGCGTAGGTGGCTTTGGCGACTCGCTTGAACTGCGGCTTGCCCTGGAGGTTCAGCAGGATAGTCGTTTCTTTGACATGGCGGCTCTGGAGTACTTGCTTGACGATCTCGTCACGGTGTAGCGGCTCGTTCGCTTTCTTGAGTACCTCAGTGATTATGTCAGCGACCGTTCCCTTCTGATAGCCCCATTCCTTGAGGGCATAAATACCACGACCAATGAGGACGAAACGCTTGTCTTTGATAAGTTCGTTGTGAATAGCCTGAGTCGTGACGTCTTTGCGTTTGAAGTCGCTCTGCTTGATGGCTTCGGCAATCTCATTGAAATGCATGTGTTTCCCTGTTTCCTGGAGGATGACATAGATTTTGTCACGGATATTCTTTGGGTTTACCGTCGGCCATTTGACGAGGCCCCACTTGCCATTGAGTGTGGCCAGGTGCTTAGAGGTGCGAGCCAATGCCGCGGCGTGTTCAGGATCTTGCAACTTTGCCTGCTCGGCTACCTTATCGATAGTGGTAGGCTCACCAATATTCTTGATAGCCTCGATGGTTCTGGTGGCGAGATCTTTGATCTTTTTCTCGTCATGCTCGTCGGCAATGCCGACCGAGTGATGAAAATGATCGTTCTCATCAACGACGGCAATCTTTGGGCTGAGGGCGGACAGGAACGATACACGAGCTTGATCGATACGTGAGTTGTCTTTTGTTAGGCGGGCACTGAGATCAGAAATGCGCGCGGCTTTGCCCATGGCACGAACTTCATCAAGCAGCACAGTTTGGACTTCTTGAATGTGTGGAAGCTGTCCAGCGTCAGCCATAGCCTTGAGCCGAGCCATAACAGCCTTTTCCAGCTGGCGTACCCGTTCGCGGGTGATACCGAGCAGTTCCCCAATTTGCTCCAGCGTTTCCTTCCGGTCGAAGAGACCATAGCGACGAGCAATGATTTCACGTTCCCTTTCGCGGTCGATAGTACCGAGGATGTCGGTAATTATGCTTTCAATCTGGAGTTGGCTTGGGCTTGTTGCGGTCATTTCCCTGTTCCTTGTTACGTACTAAATTTCTAAGGTTATTACTGCTATAGTAAAACAACTTTTACAAAAAGTCAACAACCATGCTTATATGCTTAAATTTGTTGCCTTTTCGGAGCGAAATATTACTTCCCTCCTCTGTTAACAAGCTTGTGGCTATATTGTAGCACGAAATAGACGAGAATGCCTAAACTATGACATAGAAAGCTATGATAAGATATATTGCTTCCCTGTAAAATTGTGGATAAATAATATTATTTTACAATTGTTGTGTCGATACCGGCACCGGCTGATGGGAGGTATAAGTTTTCTTGTACGTGATAGAAAAAAGCCAGGCTTTTGCTACCGAAGCTTTTTGGAAAGGCGAACGGTTGTGAGAGGTAGCCGACCATATCGGTGAAGCGGTCCGCCTTGAAGCCCTGGACCTTTCCTTCTTGGCGAAAGACGAATTCACACAAACCCCTGGATACTGGAGCCCGGGAGGTAGCGCTAGAAATCGCATTGAAAGAACGCTCGGCAAGACCCCGGAAATCCCGTGTTTCGGCCGCAGCAAGCTTGGTCTTTGGGATGACCGGAACCGGATCGGTGGATTCATCGGTCACCATCCAGTCTATAAGCAACGGGTTAAACATCGGCTCTGTGCTTTCGATTACGATTCCTGCTACGTCACTGTCGGAAAGTCTTACTTGCATATCAAGGTCATGTTTGGCGGCAATCCCTCCAAGCGCTGAGACTATTTCTGGCAACACGTGGTCGGAAACGGTAATTTCGATACGTCTAAAGTGAAGTTCTGATTCCGGCGTCGGGCTTGTCATGGAGCTTACTTTTTGGCAGTTTTGCGTTTAGCGAAGCGTTTTTTGGCTGACGGAGCTTCGGCGAGAAGCTTCTTGGCTTGGTCATGTGTAACTGATGTCGGCTCGGTGTCTTTGGGGATTTTGGCATTCTTTTTACCATCAGTAATGTACGGGCCATACCGTCCTTTTAGGACCTTGATGCCATCGCCGAAGTCCGCGATGTTTTTCTCGGCCTCGGCTTGTAGCTTGGCAGCGTAGAGCTCCTTTGCTTCCTCAAGCGTAATGGTATGAGGGTCGAGCGGTTTGATCGATACAAACAACTTGCCTATCTGGATATAGGGGCCGAAGCGACCGATATTGGCTTTGATGTCCTGGCCGTCATCTGTCTGTCCGACGATGCGCGGTAGTTGAAAGGCGTGCAGGGCTTGTTCTAGCGTGACTGTTTCGATCTTTGCGCCGCTTGGCATAGGAGCAAACTGGGGCTTATTCTCTTTGTCGTCTGTAGTACCGAGTTGCAGCATGGGGCCGAAGCGACCGAAACGGGCCAGTACCGGTTTGCCGGTCTTTGGATCGATGCCAATTTCTCTGGCCTGGGCAACGGTACTGCGGTCGATGCCGCCGGATTTTTCAATGAGCTCTTGGAATGGCGTATAGAAATCCTGAAGCATTTTGTTACGTTGCAGTTTGCCCTCGGCAATGTCGTCGAACTCTTCTTCGACATTGGCGGTAAAGCCATAATCGACGATTGGGTTAAAATGGTTGCCCAGGAAATCACTCATGACCTGACCGCTAGCGGTCGGCACAAGCTTGCCTTTATCCGAGCCGGTCTTTTCCTGGATGATTTCTCGGTTGATTTGATTATTTTCGAGGTTCAGGGTAACGATGTCACGTGGTACGCCTTCAGACTCGCCTTTTACTGCATAGCCGCGTACCTGGATAGTATTAATAATCGTTGCGTAAGTGGACGGCCGGCCAATACCGAGTTCTTCGAGCTTCTTGACAAGGCTGCCCTCGGTGTAGCGAGCGGGGGGTTTGGCGAATAATTGTTTTGCTTGTGCCGATTGCATGGACAACGTGTCGTTTGCGCTGACTGCCGGTAATATGTCGGCCTCTTTCTTGTTGCCGCCATAGACTCTGAGAAAACCATCAAAAACGATGACTTCACCTTTGGCCTCGAAAACTTCTTTGCTTGTGGAAATCGTGATCGTAACGGTTGTTTTTTCTAACTTTGCAGGTGCCATCTGGCTCGCAAGCGTCCTGCGACGAATTAGATCGTAAAGCTTCTGGCCGTATTCGTCACTGCTTGCCTGCTCAACGCCTACGTCGGTCGGTCGGATTGCTTCGTGTGCTTCCTGGGCTCCCGAGCCTTTTGTCTTAAACTTCCTGACCTGGTGGTATTCGTTGCCGAAAGTCGTCTTGATATAGTCCGACATCTGGGCGAGTGCCTGGCCGCTTAAGTTGACGGAATCGGTTCGCATATAGGTTATTTTACCTTCTTGGTAGAGTCTCTGTGCGGTGGACATAGTGGCTTTAGCGCTAAAGCCTAGCTTGCTGTTTGCATCTTGTTGCAGGGTGCTGGTGGTGAATGGCGCGGAAGGATTGCGGGTAGCAGGACTCTTCTTGACGTCACCGACTGTAAATGTAGCTCCCAGCAAGCTTTCCAGGAACGTCCTGGCTTCTTCCTCAGTGTCGAAACGTTTCGGCAGCTCCGCTCTGAACGTTTCGCCCTGCGCCTCGAATTCGGCAGTTATACGGAACTTGAACGAGCTTTCAAATGCCTCGATTTCTCGTTCGCGCTCGACGAGCAGGCGGACACCTGGTGATTGCACGCGGCCCGCGCTAATGCCGCCCGGTACTTTCTTTCGGACGACATCCGATAGGTCGAAACCGACAATACGGTCGAGTATCTGGCGTGCTTGCTGTGCTTGCACCAGGTCCATATCTACGGTCCGTGGGTTCTTGATGGCTTCATCGATAGCACCCTTGGTAATCTCATGGAATACGATACGTTTGGTCTTGCTTGGATCTAGCTTCAGAACCTCGCATAAATGCCAGGCGATGGCTTCCCCTTCGCGGTCTTCATCAGTCGCCAGCCAGACGTCATCGGCAGCTTTGACAGCTTTTTTAAGCTCTGTGATAATCTTTTTCTTGTCCGGGTCAATCTCGTAGGTGGTCTTGAAGCCGTTTGCGATTTCTACCGCGTCTCCGCCGTCTTTGTTCTTTTTGGCTATGGAGCGGATGTGTCCTACGGATGAGAGCACCTTGAAGTCGCTACCGAGATACTTCTCAATAGTTTTTGCTTTGGCTGGGCTTTCAACGATTACGAGGTGTTTAGGCATAAGTATTATTTTAGTGTACTGGTAAAATCAGCCACAGCCAATAACACTACTACGTTCTGCCATATAAATGCAAGCGACTTGTCTCTATGATATTGATATTGTCTATCAACCGACGCCGTGGTCTTGTGGGCTTAGTCACTTACGTTTTTTTGCCGTGTCTGCACAACTACAGCACTATCTACTGTGGTACCAATGGCATAGCTGTATCCTTCATGGTCTGTCTCATACAGGCTATCGGAATAACGACCTGGCGCGCGGGAGCCATTTGAATAAACCGCTACCTCCTCGTTATCTATGTCGGCTTGCTGGTCGGTTATGTAGGCTATGCCTAACTTGCCGGCTTTTTGGGCTAAGAATTCATTCATTGCCTGGTCAACCTGTGACTGACTGTAAGAAGTGTAGCTTGGTTCTAAGTAGAGTACCGGTTCGCCGGTTTCGGTACCCAGTAGACGCATGATGGCGCGTGCTGCGATGTTGCCGTCCTTCCCTCTGATAACAACAGGTTTGGTGTCGATATCAAAGTAGCCAAGCAGGTCATGATTCATTGAGCCGTTGGCGTAGTGCTGACAGGAAGGCACCGGTTTGGCACCGACCTCAATAGTTATTTGAGGGTCGCTGGTGTCGGTGATACTCACGTTCTCAAGGGTATTTCCGGCAAATGCCAACATTTCTTCAACACGATCGCTCAAGAATCGTCCATCCTCAGGAAGTCCGGCCTTGAAATCGCGCAGTACTTGTTTGATCTGAGGGGCGCTAAAGTGATCTGCGTATTGAAGCAGGTGGACGGCTCGCAAGTACTTTGCTTCACCTAACCACCCCTTGATTTCGTCAGCCTTATCATTCCCCGTGCCTTGCTTACGCTTGGCGTGGGCTTCTTTTAGTTCATACCCAAGATTGCGGACGAGCTGATCGAGGCGAGCCTGCATATCTGGGTCATCCAGTTTTTCTTCTATGCCAAGGTGTTCTCGGTTCTGTCGAATCAGTTCAGCTATATCGGTTCCGACCGCATCGTTTCGGGCTTCCCCCAAGGTGATGACTTCCCCGTGGTCTGTCTGCCAAAGCTGGAGCTGCTCGGTAGTTAATCCGCTTGGCACCCAGCCGAGGGATTTCAGCTGTTCAAGGGGTGTATCTAAAGCAAAGCGCCACGATGCATATCCATCAGGCGTTGTCGTAGATGAGAGCATGTCTTTCAGTAGCGTGCGGTGTTGTTCTGACTCGGCATACCGCGATGTATATACTGCGAACGGCAAAATATCCGTAACGTGCTTCCGAAAATTTGTCCGCTGTTCCGTGGTAAGTTTTCCTATGCCGAGTTCGCTGAGCGTTACGTCTTCGACAAGGATGCGCAGGTCTTTTAGATTAGCGACTTCATCAAGAGGCGCTTGCTCGTACCAGGCATGTTGACGAGCCACCGCCGATAGGAGATGCAACAGCTCACGCTCAGTTTTTTCAGATTTTGCACCTTGGCTCAGTCGGTCAAAGGTATCGACCAAACCAGCTTGATTTATCCAGGCAAAAGCTTGGTATAAATCGTCCTTGTCTTTGTCTAGCAGACGCTTTTGGTATGGGGTTGCACGATCCAGGCGCCTGTTTATCTTGGCGAGTGTCTTGGGTGCAAAGCTGCCGGTATATTGGTCTATCCACTGACGGAAGTCTTCCATGGTAGTGTTCAGTCGCTCGGCCGCGTATGTGCTTTCCAGGAGTCGATATGGGTTTTTATCAAGCAGCTTTTGGATGAATAGCTGTGCGGTCTGGTCATCCATCTGGTCGATGAGCTCGTCAATACCAAGGCTTATGTCTTCTTCGGTATCACATAATGCGATATGAGTGGAGTAGAGCTCAATCAATCTGTCTTGTGGCAGGTACGCCTCAAGCTTTTCTCTAACTCTTGGTGGCTCCGTCATATCTTTTGGCCACTGTGCCTCCAAAAGATCCATGACTTCTTCCGGTGTGAAGTAGTCGCTGAATGCTGGCTGCCAGTTGTCGAACAGAGCCCCTGGTGTCTCAATTGCTCTTTGTCGAATCAGGTCAGCCATTTCTTCACGATCCTGTATGACGGCACTGATTAACGAGTGGTTATTGAATATCTCATAAGCCGTGTATTCGTAATTCCCTTCCTCATCAACACCATGTATACGATCTTGTACCATCGCACGGACTTCGCTGCTTGTAAATAACTCAAGCTGCAGGTAGTTTTTATCGCTTCGCCAATAGAGCGCTTGTGCCGCAAAATCAAACCCATGCGCACGATCAATTCGGTCGCGCAGAAACTCTACAGCGTCACCTCGAGAACCCAGATATGGCAACCACTGGAAATTACCTTGCTGCTCGTAGTTGTAAGATTCTTCGTACAAAACTTTTGCTAATGCACATTTTTCAGTCACTTCTCTGATGAGTGTTGGCCGCATGCTTGGTGGCAGTAGCTCAACGAACTCTAGCGCATCCTTTGGGCTGCTGTAAAACGGGACGAGGACCGATTGCTTGGCGAGTTCAAATACCGTTTCAGGTTCAAGGTCGAGATTCTTCAATACACCCTTTAATGTGGATTTGAATAAGGCTTTATGCGCCGTTCCTTCTGCTGCTGCTTGGCGCAGCAGGTCTTTTGTTTGATCTGCCGTTAGCGTCTCTGCGACAGCGTCTATGTGGCTTATGAGCTGTGAGCCCTGCCCTCCTCCAAGACGTGATTCGAAAACGTCCCGTAGCTCATCCTTTGTGAACAGCCTGCTTCGAACAATAGCATCAAGTGCTTGTTGTTCTTTGTATGCTTCATCTTCAGGAACCGGCTCATGGAACTTTTCTAAAAGCCTATCTTTGGCTTGCCGGATGCCATCCTCAGACAGCGTTTCTGCGAGCTTTATTAAAGCAGTTGAGATTGATGAGTCGTTGTGGTCTATAAGTGCATCAAGCACGGTTTGTTCAATTTGTTCTGGCTTGGCTAAGCCAAGTTCAACGAGCTTGTCGAGCTGGTCCCGGTGAGGGAATGACGCAGCACTGGCGGTCGCGCTCAGCTTTTCGGCTGTTATGGCTCGGGCTTCGGCAGGTGTTAGATATTGTAAGATAGTGGCTCGTCCGGTAAGCATATCCAAGGCTGTGGTGGGATAGGCCGAATTGAGCGCGCTTTTGACTCGCTCTGCCAAGACATCAGGTTCGTCTTCAAAATAATCAGTCACTTTACTCAGGTTATTTAAAAATGCTGATCCGTCTCGTTGATGCCTGGATGTCGACACTGCGTCTATCCACTCACGGATTTCTTCAGAAGGTACGAAATTTGACAATGTCCCTATGTTTCCAATGAGCACCCGGGGCTCTTCGCGACCGATTTTATCTACTGCTGCCAGGAAGCCTTCCGGGCTGAGGATTGCCTCTGTCGCTGCCCGCTTGCTTAGACAGCGCGTCGTGTTGTAGCCAGAGCCATCGATCCAACCAGCTACCATACTAACAGCGGAAGGGCTGAAGCAGTGTTCGCCAAGCGAGGTGCCCGTATATTCCTCGATTTTGCTAAGCGGGCTATAGCTTCCTTCCGAAACTTCATGCTGAGCTTCTCTTAGGTCTCGTATTTCATGTCTATACTGGGAGCCTATATGATCCTCGGATGCATACGGATTGTCGGTCGGTCGTAGGCTTATATCACCTTCTGCTACGTTTCGTACGACGAGAGTGCCGGCAACTTCGGTAATAAGCTGAAACGGCGGTACGGGCGCTTCTTGGCCCAGTAGCATGGCTTCAAGGCACAAGGCCGCATATTCCGACCCCTGGGCATGGGCTAGGGATTCCTCTTGTGTCAACTTTTCGGACATGAGAGACATATTTCAGCATAAATGTGATAAAATGTAAAGTATATAGTAACCCTCAAAGGAGAGTAAGATGGGCATTTATGCAGGGTTTTACCTAGACTCTGGACCAATGGCCAGCGCCGGTGGCGCGAATCTTGCCGGTGATTTCCAGCATGGTCAGGGCTTGATTAAACTCTGTAGCACTCAGTTGGCTTGCCGATTGCAGTTCATTTCCATCGGTTACTCCTTGCTTCATCAGGTTAAGGATGGCAGCTTCCTGTTCGTTCGCTGGCAGGATTTCGTCCATCTGTAGCTGTTCACCAACGCCAAGTGCCTCAAGAATATCTTGTGGTGATGTAACCGGTAGAGCGCCAGTTTTGATGAGGTTATTCGTGCCCTGGGACAGCTCGCTGGTGATATTGCCCGGCACTGCCATGACCGTCTTGCCTTGGTCCAGCGCGAAGGCGACAGTGTGCATCGTGCCGCTTTTGCTGGCAGCTTCTGTAATCAGTACGGCGTCGCTCAGTCCTGACACTATTCGGTTGCGCGCAATAAAATGGTGCTGCAGGGGTGGCGTGGCGTGCGGATACTCACTTACAAGCGCCCCTCCCTGCTCCAGGATGCGCCTGGCAAGCTGCCGATGGCTCGCTGGATAGGGCTTGTCCAATCCGCACGGCAGCACCGCGATTGTTTTGCCGCCGGCATCTAGGGCGGCTTTGTGTGCAATGGCATCAACACCGAGCGCCAGTCCGCTGATGATCGTGATGCCTCTCGTGGCAACTGCCGTTACCAGGCTTTCTGTCACTCCTCTACCATATGGTGTGACCTTTCGGCTACCTACTACCGCTAGAGAAGGCCCTTCCAGTAATCTATTCAGGTCGCCAAGGATATGCAAGGTCTTAGGAGCATCTGGAATCTGCTGCAAGCTACTGGGGTAGGCGTCAGCCTGGATCGTAATCGTGGCGATAGTCATACGTGTGATACTTTTCAGTATAAAGCAAAAGTGATAGGGGCTAAATAGCTATGGTTATGCTTATAATGGACAAAACGTCAAAAAAGTATTGACAATTATAATAATTTTGCTAAAATAGCAACCTGTAATCCTCGCATAAGAGGAATTACGCACCTTATACCCCTATTCTAACAGTTTCTTTAGAGAAACTTTTGTTAGATTGTTTTAGAACGGCTAGTCTTAAGTTGTTACCCTCCACTTATATTAGCGGTGTCCAACTCGCCATGCGAGAGCGGGCAGCGTTCTAAAACAAACTAACCCCTTTAACTTGACTCCTGTTTTAGATAGGAGCCATCCCGGTTCAAAGTGAGTACTTCAGGTATGCCCAGTGTGTCTGGGCGGCGCGAGTCTTTATGGAGTTTTGGACATCGACGCTTACGCTCGGGTGGGTTGAAGGGTATTGGAGCGAATGCTTGCATTGGCTCCTGAAATGAGTCTACAGCGGTGCCCACCCCCTCTGTAGACTCTTTTTAGTTGTATTTATTTTATCGTGTCCAGTCACGTTCCGCGACCCCGGAACTTCTGCTTTGAAAACAAGTTTTCAAGTGAAGATTCCCTTACGTCATGCCGCAGGTGTGATTCACCCTCCCGGAGCCCATTTACTTATATGAGGAAGTTGCGGGTGTCGTGTGGAAGCTGTCCAGAAAAGATGAATTCGGTCAAAATGCTAGTGACTTCACGGGTAAGCGCTGGAATGTGGCCCTGCTCTTCCTGGGTGAACTTCGCCAGGACATAGTTTGCGCTGTCCATTTGCTGAGGCTTGTTCCCATCGATGCCTATGCGGATGCGGCCGAAGTCCATACCAATATGGGCAATAAGGGACTTGATGCCGTTGTTGCCGGCGTCTGACCCGCCTACCCTGGTTCTAATCTGCCCGAACTGTATGGCGAGCTCGTCATGGACGGCTATGATTTGCCCCCGGTGGATTTTATAAAAATGAGCTACTTTTTGGACGGCTTCACCGCTTAGGTTCATGAATGTCGTAGGCTTGCAGAGTATTACGCGGGTGTCACCGAGTGTTTTCATTGTCATGAGGCATTTGAAGTCTTTTTTCTCAATCCAGTCGTCAAATGTATGGGCCGAGGCGAACGCGTCAAGGCATGCGAAACCGATATTATGGCGTGTGTGGTCGTACTCTTTGCCGATGTTTCCAAGCCCGACAAGTAGGACCGTCTTGTTCATGCCGACTGAAAATAACGGTTGATGCTGCCGGTCACTATGGGGATTTTTCTGAAACAATGCCATGATACCAAGTTTCGCATCACCCTAGCGAAGATGCAAGCAAAGCTCCGGATTAGGGCTTGGTGCGCTCACGGCGACGGATTTGCTTATTGCGCTCTTTGGTTGGGCTCTGGCCGTGCTTGTGGGTTTCGTGCTTTTCAAAGAGCCAGAACCGTACTGGCGTACCCTCGAAGCCGAATTCCTCACGCAATCGCCTATCCATGAAGCGTTTATAGCTCCAGTGGAGCAACTTGGTGTGCGCACCGTAGACCTTGAAGTTCGTCGGGTCTTGTTCTTCCTGGACGATATAGTTGAGTTTTGGCGTGCGGTTTTTGAGCCCTGCAGGCGGATGCTCTTCGGTAATCTGCCGAAGCCATTTATTGAGAACTGTTGTCCGTATGCGCGTATGGCGCTTCTTGTCGATGTCTAGCACCAGGTCAAATATCTTTGCGACATTCTGGCCAGTTACGGCACTCGTGAATATGAGAGGTGCCCACGGTACGAAATCGTACTTGGCGGCAATTTGCGGTGCCATGTGGTCGCGCGTATAGGCGTCTTTGTCGGCCGAGTCCCATTTGCTGACAACGAGAATCAGGCCTTTGCCCGCTTCTTTTATCATGCCCGCGATCTTTTGATCCAGTTGGACATTCAGCTCGTTTGCGTCCATAAGCAGGAGACAGACGTCAGCTTGCTCGATGGCAGCCAGCGAGCGAACGACACTAAAACGTTCTATGCCTTGCCCGATTTTGCCGGAACGACGTATGCCAGCCGTATCCATGAGTTCGACTTCACGGCCATTGTAGCGAACGATACTGCGGTTTATGTCGCGGGTGGTGCCGGCGCGGTCAGCGACGATAGCCTGTTGTTTCTTGGCAAGTGTGTTGAAGAGGGCGGATTTGCCAACGTTCGGACGACCTAGGAGAGCTACGCTGATGCGGTCGTCAGCTTCTTTGAGTGTCGCTTTGGGTATATTCGCCACCAATGTGTCTAGCAGCGCATCGATACCTCTGTGCTGTGTGGTGCTCGTGAGCAGTATCGGCTTGATGCCGAGCTTCTGGAAGTCAACCGGATCGGCCTTGGGCTTCTTGTCGATCTTGTTGACTACCAGCATAACTGGCTTGCGGCTTTTGAGCGCCAGTTTGGCGACGCGACGATCGTCTTCGGTCACAATGGTGCTGGCTTCGATAACGACCCAAATGACATCTGCGCTATCCGCAGCCTGGGTAATCTGTTCCTGGATGGTAAATTCGAATTCATCCTCGGCGTCTTTCATCCCGGCCGTATCAACCAGCCAAAAGTCCTGACCGTTATATGAGGCCTTAGCCATGATGCTATCCCGGGTCGTGCCGGCTTCGCGGGCGACGATGGCTTCCCGCCGGTCCAGGATAGCGTTAAATAAGCTCGATTTGCCAACGTTGGCCCGCCCGACGATTGCAACGATTGGTAGTTTTTTCATCATCCTTATCTTAACAGAGGCAGCATAGAATGGTAAGCAGAATATGCTTATGGCTTTGGCGAGGCGGAGGATTGTTTTTTTTGTGCCTGAGCGTTTTTTGTATAGGAAACGAACCGCAAGCAGCAGCCCTAGTCCCGCCCCTGTCCATGCCAGCCATTCCCCGGAGAGGGTATAAAGTGTCTTTTTGGAATTGTTCTGGACGTTTACATCCAATACACGGTTTTCGCCTGTCTCAACAACCGTTTGCCCATTATGATTGATAGCATACGCCCGATCGCCGTTGGCTGACTGCAGGAAATAACGGGCGTTCGCAATGGCCATGAAACGAGCCAGAGATTTTTGTTGCTGGTTGAATACGAGTGTGCCGCCAAATATCTCTAACGATGCGGAATTGCTAAGCACCGTCGCGCCGGCTTTGACAAACTGCCGGTAGTCGAGCGGCGAGATGATGCTGGAGCAAACGGCCGCGCCCACTATGGTCTCATCGTCGATTCTGACTGGCTTGAGTTGTCTGTCGCCCTTTATGACAGCTTTGTTGAAGGTAAAATAACTGAGAGTATCAGTCTGGTTGGCGAGGTGAAGCCCGATGCGGGCAGTATAAGATAAATCTTCGCCGCCCGGGATAAGTCGATACTTGTTCTGGGTCTGTGTAATCCCCTGCTGCGTATTGCCAAATAGCAGCGTGTTATAGTGACTGCTTCTCCCTGGTAGCCAGACTTCTTGTGAGCCGACAAAATAGTTTTTCTGATTCGTGCTGTAGAGGCGTTTCATAAGGTTATCGTTGCTGACTCCATTCAGGCCGTATTCTGGAAATATGACTAACTTGGCGTCTTTCGCATCAACCGTCGGAACGCGCTTATCAAGCACCTCACTGATTATTTTTGCCTGGAATACTGAACCATTAGCAGCACCGTACATACCCCAGCCGATAAGTGAAATTATGCCGAGTATAACCACGGGGATCAGCGCGGTCTTGCGACTGGTTTTGTGAACGAGCAAGAAGACAGTCAGCCACGCAAAAGCAGCCAGCCCAAAAAAGCCGATGATCCTACTGGCAAACCCAAATGGCGTATTGATAAGGAGAAGGGTCGGAGAGCTAAGCGGCAGTATGTTGTCAATGCTCCCCTGGGGTCCAATCCAGATGATGGCAGTCAGCCACGCAACCAAAAAGTCACACAGGGCAAATATCGGCAAGGATATCGGTACGGCTTGCCACAGAGGCCGAGTCGCAAATAGCTGTTTGACTAGTCTCATCGTCTGCCATACGACGACAGTTGATAAGCCAACTATGATAACGGAAACGACGGATGCAATGACCAGGCCTTGGGTACGAGAACCGGACAGTGACAGACTATCGGTTGATAGCGTCCACGACCAGCAGAGCGAAAACCAAACCATGATAGCGAGCATGAGTCGATTCGGCCGGGAACTGGTTTGGACGGATTTTTTCGGGGTACGCACACTATACTTCCTTGAATTTACCCGGCTTGAGATCGTTTAGCCTATACAAGCCAAAATGGGTGCGGTGGAGTTTTACGACTTTGTAGCCGATGGCTTCGAATGTGCGGCGGATCTGGCGGTTACGGCCTTCATGCATAGTGACTATCCAGTCAGTGTTGCTAGCGGACACGGGGGTCAGGCTTAGACTGCTCGGGCCGTCGTCCAGGATTACCCCTTTTGTAATTGCATCAAGATCCGCTTCTTTCAGATCATGGTCCAATTTGACTTCATATACTTTTTCTTTTTGAAAGCTCGGATGTGTAAGTTTATGAGCAAGCGTACCGTCATTGGTCAGAAGCAGGAGACCCGATGAGTCCTTGTCAAGTCGGCCGACAGGCTTGAGTGTGTGATAGTGCGGTGGCAGGATATCATAGATGGTTCGGCTGCCCTGGCCGTCCCTGGAGCAAACATATCCGGTCGGCTTGTGTAGCATAATAGTGACCGATTCCCGGGGCAGCTCCAGAATTTTGCCGTCGAGCGTCACGATATCGAGAGTGGTATCTATGTGCTGGCCAAGCTGCCCGATTGAGTCGTTAATAATAATTTTCCCTTGAGCGACCAAAGTATCGGCAGCCCGGCGCGACATGCCGGTACTGAGGGCGACAAATTTGTTCAGTCTCATACGACAATGGTACTACAGTGCAATATTGTTGGGATCGTTGCCTGGTGTCTGGACGTTTCCAGGGAGGGGTACGTCGACAGGTGCCTCGTTTGCTGGCGTAGCGGCAGCGTTTTGGGGGTTTTCTGGGGCGGGTGGCATTGCCGCCGCCGAAGGTGCAGGCGGTTCGACAGGTGCCTGACCCATTTCTTTGGCCAGGAGAGCATCAAGATCGGGGCCACTTTTTGCGGACAAGTCGTTTAGTGGTGCTATGACTTTTTTGCCAGCTATCTGATTGCTCGCGAGAGGTGCGGCGGGCTTTTCGGGCTCTGCGGCCGCATTGTCTTCGGCAGGTTTCTGTAGCAAGTTATTGACGGCGTTTGCCATGTCCGCAGCTGTATCGGCCGCTGCATTGGTAGCATCAGCGCTTTCCGTAGGTGGAGTGCTGCCAGGTATATTTTGAACGAAGTCGGATATTTGTTTCTCTACGTCTGCGGATTCGCTGGCAACAGACTGGGTGGTGTCGTCGGCTGTTGCGGCGGGTGTGGGCGTAGCGGGGTCTACTACCGGATCTGGCGCTGGCGCGGGTGGTGATTGTGGAGCGGCGGCCGCGGGATCATCTGCTGGCGTCTGAGTCATGGGATCGGGAGCCGGCGCTGCTGGTGCGGCAGCCGGTTCCGCAGGAGCAGCTGGAGTACTTGGGGCTGCGGGTGCAGCGCTGCTGGCCGGCACCGTATCCTCGTCCTGCAATACTTCGCGCGCCACTTTGGCTACGTCTTCTAGCGTAACCTGGGATTTCACAAGGTATTTATCTGCTCCGAGCTTATCCGCGCGGGCCTTGTCTTCGGCCTGTGAAAGCGCGGTCATCATAATCACCTTCGTATGCTTTGTCTCAGGGGTGCTACGCAAAATATCAAGCATGTCAAATCCGCTGATTTTCGGCATCATGACGTCGCTGATAATGAGGTCGGGCTTTTCTTTGACTGCCATTGCGAGGGCTTGCTCACCGTCTTCGGCGGAAACTATTTCGTACCCCTCTGCTAACAGACGCGCTTCATAAATTTCGCGTAAGTTGTTGTCGTCTTCGACGAGCATGATTTTTGCCATAGGTGGTTCCTCTGTTAGTTAGACATGCTTATGTTAATAAATATTGTATCACGAGATTAAAGAAGGGAAACCTGCTATTTATCAAGAGGGCTTACACTCGCGTCTTCTGCTGCCTCGGACTTCAGGAGTTCGGCTGCTTTCTGGTTGTTGAGCCGAGGGAGGTTTATGAAGAACGTACTACCCTTGCCTAACTCGCTCTCGGCCCAGATGCGGCCGTTGTAGAGTTCCACAATCTTGCGGCAGATGAAGAGCCCGAGTCCTGTGCCGCCCACGGTCCGGGTTGCTGAATTGTCTACGCGGTAAAATTTCTGAAACAGGTGGCCAATGTCTGCCGCCGGAATACCCGGTCCGGTGTCACGGATGAATAGCTGTACGACTTCGTTGTTGCCTGTCAGGCCGACAGTGACTTTCCCGGTTTCAGTATATTTGACGGCATTGTCGAACAGGTTTGTGATGACTTCACGCATGCGATCCGGATCAACGTGGGTATAGTAGAGCGGCTTTATCATTTTGCCATTCATGGAGTCAGACTGTTCGGCCGCGCTGGCACCTACCGTAAAGTCCATGAGCAGGCCTTTCTTTTCTGCGGTGAAGCGTAGCGTATCGACAAGTTGTTCCAGGTATTGTCCCATTTCGACGACTTTAGGGCGGCTCATGAGTCGGCCGTCTTCGGCTTTGGCACTGAGGAGCAGATCCTGGAACAACCGGCCGAGGTGTTCGGTACTCGCATGGGCCTTTTCCAGGTATCCGCGTGCACGTTCATCGATGGTGCCCACCTTATCGTTCAATGCAAGCCCCAAATAGCCCTCGATGGCTGCCACTGGTGTGCGCATTTCGTGGGATGCGGTACTGATAAACTCGCTGCGGGCGGTTTCTTCTTGCTTTCTCTTGGTGAAGTCACGAAGGATAATAACGGCACCGTACAGGTCATGGGACTGGGGGTTCATGATGACTGATACGGTGATATCGACAAAGAGTTCCTGGTTGTCCTTTACGGTCAAGATAAGTTCCTGGTTATTCGATGCCTGTTCTTTCAACGCTTTTGCAACCGGCTCGTTTTCGGGTAAGAGTTTTTCGTGCTGAAGCGATGCAAATTTCAGGACGCTCCGATAGTTGAGGTCCAGGATGTCTTTTTTCTCTTGTCCAAGAAGTTTCAGCGCGCCAGGGTTGATGGATTTGATGTTCTCGTTCTTGTCGATGATGATTACGCCGTCGCTAAGAGAATCAGTCAGGAGTTTGACGACCTCATTTTTTACGAAATAACGTTCGATGTAGTTGTCCTGCTGCGAGGGGCTGACCGTATGGTATTTGTCACGCAAAAAATAAAGCAGAACAGCCACGCCGGCAACTCTGAAAATCATACTAACAGCATCACCCCGTATGCCTAATAAAGATGACTCTGCGGTACCAGATACAGTCATGGCAAAGACAACCCCCACGATTCCAAGAATCACGAGGGCTATGATCGGGCCAAACGTAACAGCCCCAAAAGCAATGAAAACGTTATGAATGAGATAAATATATGAGCTTGAATACTCCAGGGATGACTCTGTGGCTGCATTGCACGTGAGCGCAAAAAAACTGAAGCTCAACAGGTAGGCCAGCCAAATGTTTGTACGTCGGATGAGCCGCAACAGAAGTAGATTATAAAATACTCCTGCGGCTGCAAAGATACCAGTCGCGACGCTCACCCCGTACATACTTCTCCCGGAAACCATCAAAGATTGTTGGTGGATGGCAAAATATATGTACATTCCGAACAAGACTGCCACGACCAAGAAATAGTAGTAGTTGAATAACCGGAGCCACTTTTCACTAATGTACTGCATCTAAATAGAATTCCACCAAACCGCTTATATTTATTAGTATCTCTGTTTTTATCCGGTTGTGCAACTTGAAATATAGGTCATGAGGTGTTAAAATTTGCCCCTGTTAGCACTTGGCCCCGTCGTCTAGCGGTTTAGGATATCTGGTTCTCATCCAGAAGATCGCGGGTTCGAATCCCGCCGGGGTCACCA
>JAKQHX010000028.1 GCA_029557815.1 bacterium | reverse complement strand
CGCTTTGCGATAAGCACATATACGACTACTTGATCAGTATTTTTCTGATTCATAGTAAGTTGAGCGACAAGCGTACTTTTACCCGACTTGCTATCGCCGAGCAGTGCCATACGCTGACCACGCAAAATCGGAAAAAGTGCGTCGATGGTAGTTATGCCGCTTTCTAGTTGCTCGTTGAGCAGTTTACGCTCAGACATTGGAGGCGCAGTATTGAAAACCGGCCACACCCCGTCAGCAGCTATCGGGCCCTTGCCGTCAAGCGGCTCGCCAGTGACGCTAACCACGCGGCCGATAAAACCCTTGCCGACTTTGCTCACTAGCTCCTGGTGCTGCACGGCAGCCACCATACCAACCTCTAGCGGGGTAGTGCCAAGGTGCAGAATCACGACATGGTCCTCTGCAATGTGGTGCACGAAACCCTTGCTGCCATCTTCGAACATAATCAAAGCGTGCATAGTACATGGTTGCAGCCCAGTGGCTCGAATGAGGAATTTTTCCACGGCGACCACTTCGCCAACGGGACTGCCAGATGTGACCAACCTGTCGAAATGCTGATTGCCGGTATTTGATGCTGAGGCTTGGGTGGTGGTATTAGGCATGCTGACTCCCATCCGGGTGCGGCTCCGGGACAGGCGTTGTCGGTGTGGCCACTTCTATCGAATGGGGTGCGGGCCTATTTGTTGCGGTCGCGGATGTAGGAGGCTTCTTGATACTGGTTGCCACTGATTCGGGTACCGGTGGTGTAACGGCTACCGAATTTGCCACAGCGGCTTTGTCCGCACCAGAGCCTGAGGTATCCAGCTGAATGTCGCCGTGCAGCTTCGTCAAGAGGAGCGGGCGTTGCTTCTTGAAATGCTCACGCAGACTAAAGTCAAAGTAGGCACTCGTACCACGTACCACACAGCCAGCGCCAATATTAGGCTGCAAGCCCACTTGCAACAACAAAAGCGGGTGTATTTCTTTGCGTAACCAAGTCATGAGTTTTTGTACAAAGGCTGGGGCCGGATCGGCACCGAAACTCATGTGCAACAGTGGGGCTTTTGTTTTGACGGCAATAAGAAAGCTCCACACCCGAGCCCGGTCATCATCATGAAGTAAGTTCATATTGTTTACCTCGACAAGCTCATCAAGTAAACGAGACGTCTTGGGCATCTTGACCGCCGTACCGGGTTCGCGAACGGCCCCTTGCTTCAAAAAATCATCCACCTGCTCGACTTCACGCAGCAAACGACCAACCTCCACTCGACTGGTTATTTGTATCGGCAATGTCAGGGTGTCTTTTTCCACGTTTTTATAAACCCCTTTACTCCTAAGCCCCGTTTGAAATATCCTTGATTATCGCCTCTTTGTTTTCTTCCAAACTGGCCAGAATATATTCCAACTGATCATTGAGGTCTATCTGGTCACCAATAGCGGCCAGTACGTAGTGGTTGACGATATCCGCCATATTTTCTTCGAAATGCTTCGTTAGGCGAGCCTTCTCATCGGCCAATTCTTTGGCAATCTGTTGGCTCATGACTTGATGCTGTTGTTCAATTGCTTGCTGAGTTTTGGCAATCGCATCAATTGCAAGCTCTTTGGCGTCAGTTATGGACTCTTCGTACTTGGTGAATTCCTGTTGGAGTTTTTTGGTAATTTCATCTTTCAGGAACTCGTTGAGCTGCGAGGTTGTCAGGCGTAAGTCTTGTTGCAGAAACATTGCGTTTTCGCCAATGATCTTTTCAAAGTGCAGACGTCCACGGTTCCTGAGCTCTTCACGGAATGTTTCATTGAAAATATGCTCAACGTCCTGTTCGGCCATTTCCGTATAAGGATCCTGGCCTTTTTTCCCTTTCCTACCGCCAGCCCCTCCAGATTGCAGGGCCATCCAGACAAACGCCAGGGTACTTGCCGCCAAGCTCCCGACAATGAGTGCTAATTGCCAGATTTCCACCGGATATCTCCCACCTTTTCGCTCATGCTTTTAACTTCAGTAATAAATATATAGGACTTTTGCATTTTTGCATAGCAAGGCGGACTCATACTTGGCCAACCGAAAATACCAGTGTCCTAGATCTGTAGCGGACCGGAAGTTCCGAGTAGCATCAGAAGCACAAGCCCCATCAGGGCCAGGACCTTGGGGATAGAGATCTTTTGTTTGATTTTTGTTTTCATCGTATGTCCAACCATAGGCATTATACGACTAACCGGACAAGCGTGTCTACTGCATAGCGGACATCTTCTTCGCTCGTGGTCCTGCCCATCGTAAAGCGTAGCGAACTTTGCGCCTCCTCATCAGACAGCCCAATAGCTCGCAGTACATGGGACGGTTCTTCACTGCTTGCGCTGCAGGCCGATCCAGCGGCCGCCTGTATACCAGCCTCGTCGAGCGCCATGATAAGCCGTTCATTGTCTACGCCGGGAAATGTGACATGAACATTATTTGGTAACCGGTGTTTACGCGAACCGTTTACCAATACATGTGGAATTTTGTCCTCGACCATAGCAATAAACAACGTCTGGAGTCGCTGGAGTCGCTCTACTTCTTTGCTACGTCGTGAGTATGCCAGATCAAGCGCAGCCGCCAGTCCTATCACGCCAGGTACGTTTTCCGTGCCGCTGCGTACGCCAAGCTCCTGTCCGCCACCCAAAATCTGAGGTAGCAGGTGCACCCCTGTACGGACGTATAATGCGCCGCTCTGTTTTGGGCCATACATCTTGCCGCCATTTATGGTCAGCAGATCGACACCCAGTCGGGCTGCATGTAGGTCCAAGTACAATGTGGCCTGGCATGCATCAGTATGGAAGTAAAGCGGCAATGTGTTACCGCTGTTTTTGCGTCGTTTTCGCAATTCCGACAGAAGACGAGCAACCTGTTTGATAGGCTGGATGGTACCGACTTCGTTGTTCGCGTACATAACACTCACCAGTACCGTTTGATCATCAATGAGCCCTGCCAGACTGCTCACGTCTACGCGGCCGTCAGCCGTGACCGAAGCCTCCTTGTGCATATACTGTCGGGCTGGCTGTAGTACCGCCTCGTGCTCTACCGCACTGACGACGACGTTGGCTTCTGGATATTTTTTCATAACACCGTGTATTGCCAAGTTATTGGCTTCCGTGCCACCTGCCAAAAAGATCACCTCGGCAGGCCGAGCACCGAAATGGCCGGCAACCCGCGTTCGAGCTGCCGCGATGTCCTTGGAGGTGTCTTTTGCGGCCAAATATAGAGCAGACGGATTATAAAATTTCTCCGAAAAGTACGGCTGCATCGCCAGTAACACCTCTGAATCCAGTGGAGTCGCGGCCGCATGGTCCATATAAATCGGCTTCTTCATACCTCTAGCCTACCAAACCGGTTTTTAAGCGACAAAAGAGTAGAGTTCGCTATTGACCCGTTGTTTGTACAATTCCGCGGCACTCAAGAGGTTGCGGGCTTCCTGGTCAGAAACAGGCTTGTACTGGCCGTTTTGCGATTTCACCAAGCCGTTTGGACGAATGTCGTAACGCGTTGTGGCATATTGATGTTGTCCGTTTTGGTCAACCCATTCTTCGTGCCATACCCATGTATGCTCGTCCAAGCAAAAGAATTCACGACGGCCGCCAGGCTGTACCGGACCAAAGACCTCACCGCCGATTCTAGCCTCGTGTCGCAACAATTTGCGGTATAGGTCCGCTTTGCGCTGGGCGTCCTTTTGGGCTGATAGGCCATTCATGATTTTCTTTAACATACCTTAATTCATCCCATGCAGGTTGTTATACCGATTGTCGGCAATCTGACTTACGAACGCTATCTGACTCTCAACTTCTGATGGTGGTACAGGCTGGACAGGAGTCAGGCCAGGGTCGAAAGTCGGGTTATTGTCCGGTATCGTCTGGAGACGCTCGCGGGCACCTGCACCCATCGCAGCCTGCCGCTGACGTTCTGCTGCCGCTCGCTGCAGCACTGCTTCTGCCTCGGCAACCGGATCATATTCCTGAGAAACAGTTTGCGTAAACGATTCCTGCTGGGCAGCATGCTGATGCACCTCTTGGGAGGTGGGCACAATTCCAAGGGCTCTGCGGGTATTTTCCAGGGCTTTATCCATAATAGCCATCCTTCTGTAGACGACATCTACAGCACCAGCCATTTCAGGGTTATTGTCCCTGAGCGCTTCTATGGAATTGAATCCTGTGGGGGTTGCCCCGTGATTTCCGAACATACATCTCCTATATTTTGAACAAGTCGCGGGCATTCTGTGTCGTAGCCGCAGCCAAATCTTCGAGACGCTCCTCTCGTACACTGGCTAAAAACTCGGCCGTAACCACTACATGCCTTGGCTCGCAGATTTTACCACGAAACGGAACAGGGGTCAAGAATGGTGCGTCGGTCTCTAGCAACAGGCGGTCGAGAGGCACCTTTTTTGCAGCGTGCAATTGCTCGGGATTTTTCGTGAATGTCATGATGCCGTTCAAGCCGATATACAGATTGCGCGCCAAGATTTGGTCCAATTCCTTTTCGGTGGCGGTAAAACTATGGATAACACCTTCCAACCCTTTATATTCGTCAAAAATCGGCCAGAAATCGTCAAAGGCATCTCGTACATGGAAAATAATCGGCAATCCATATTCCGCTGCCATGTCCAACTGAAACCGCAACAGTTTCTGCTGGTTTTCAGGCGAAGAATGCCCATAGTAGTAATCCAGTCCCGTTTCACCTACGGCAACCACCTTCGGCTTATGGACTAAATCGCGAAACTGTTGCAGCTTCTTGTGATCGTGAATATAAAGATCGGCCTCGTGTGGGTGCAAACCAATGCCTGCCCACACCCCTTCATGTTTGGCGGCATATTCGACCGCATCCCGACTATCAGGCAATGTACAGCCTACACATATTAACCGTGTTACGCCGTTGTCGGCTGCAGCCATACGGACTTCATCCGGCTCCAATTCGTAATCCGGAAAGTGGATGTGGCAGTGTGTATCGACAAACTGCATGGCTTTACGCCTTGGCGACTGGGGTTTCTTTGCGGGGGAAAAGCGTGCCATCAATAGGCTGTATAACGCCTTCTTCAAATACGTGGCGAATTTTAAGGGCTGTTTCCGGCATAAAGGGCTGTAGCAGCTCAGCAACTTGCAGCAAACAACTTACCTGATAGGCCAGGACTTCCTGGAGGTGATCCTTGTCGCCGCGCTTGTGCACCTCCCATGGCTTTTGTTCATCGATATACTGGTTCAATCCTTTGATGAGTTCCCATATCTCATCGAGTGCCCGGTCGAACTTACACTTTTCCATAGCTTCAATATACTGCGCAATGTCGTGCGTTGAGGGCGGGATATTCCCGATGATGCCATTCTGGTATGTCTTGACCATGGCAGCCGTACGCTGGACCGTATTGCCAAGCTCATTGGCGAGCTCACTGTTATAGACTATGCGCAAGCGATCCAAGCTAAAATCACCGTCACCATACGAAGGGATGTGCCGCAAAAGATAGTACCGGAGCACATCGGCACTGTATTCAGCGAGAATATCTTTTGGCACGACCACATTGCCAAGGGATTTGCTCATCTTGACACCACCTTCGGCGTTAATAAATCCGTGCACATACAACGTCTTTGGCAGGGGCAAGCCAAGCGCAAGCAGCATACCAGGCCAAATCGCCGCATGGAAACGAATTATGTCTTTACCGATAACCTGCACGTTCGCCGGCCAAAACTTTTTGAAATCATCGTGTTCCGGGTAGCCAAGCACCGTCAGGTAGTTCATGAGCGCCTCGAACCAGACGTACATGACCTGGTTCTTATCGCCCGGCACAGGAATCCCCCATGATATCTTGTCCTTAGGGCGGCTGATACTTATATCCTCCAGCCCGTCTTTGATAACATTCAACACTTCATGCTTGCGGGTTGCTGGGATAATATGGAAACTGCCATCCGTAATTGCTTGTTTGATCTGGTCAGCATACTGGCTAAGCTTAAAGAAATAGTTTTCTTCCTCGAGCGTTTCGTAAGGCTTATTGTGGTGGGGGCAGACACCGTTATTCTCTTTAGCGACTGCTTCGGTAACAAAAGCTTCGCAGCCAGTACAGTACAGGCCGCTGTAACTTCCTTTGTAGATATCCTTCTCTAACGACTTCCAGATAAGCTGGGCGCGCTGTTCGTGCCCAGGATCAGTCGTACGGATGAAGCGGTCATTACTGACGTTAAGCGCTTTGGCTAACTCACGGAACTGCTGACTTATACCGTCTGTAAACTGTTTGGGCGTTTGTTTGTTGGCTTCAGCCTTTTCGGCAATCTTGCCACCGTGCTCATCAGTGCCAGTACTAAAGATAACCGGCTTGCCCTGCGCACGCGCATTACGGGCCAGCACGTCAGCCATGACGAGCTCAAGTGCAAAGCCGATATGCGGCTCTGCATTTACATACGGAATAGAGGTTGTAATGTAGTAGTTCATGCTTCTTACTAGTGTACCTGTTTAGGGTGATAAGAGAAAATCAAAGAGAGAAATATCTTAAGCCCGCCCGGGCATCGTACTTATGCGAGTTTGGCGACAAATACTTGTCATAGCTACTGCATTATAGCAGATCATGGAGGGTTACAGTCTGTTTCGTGCCTATCAATCTATCCAGTATTTTGAGGCCCGCTTCATGAATTCCGGCGTTTCTGACGCCTGACGCATAAAATCTTTGCCTACCTAGCCTTTTCACTCTATCACTCACGTAGGAGAGTGGTCACTTACTAGCGTACGGGATAAGCGGAACATTGCTATCACATAATTCACAATCATCGGGTTCATAATCAGGAAGGCAGACCCGAATAATACCCTCGTAAGCGACACCTAGCTCATCCAAATAGGGAAGCTCGGGATTGCGAATCCAATCATAATAAACGGATATATCCTCTACCCCGAGGTCACGAAGGGCTGGAACCGGTTGTGCAGTTGAGCTGCCGGTCGTGCCTGTATCATCATCGATAGCGATGTGCCTGATTTTGTGGGCGGACACTAATTCACGTGTCTCATCAGTCAATTCAATGTGTTTTTTGCCATCTTCGATTCTCTTATGAGTAGTCAGTGCGACCGCCCGCATCGCAAATCCTGCTGACGTTATAACAGTCGCCACGTCTTTGGCGTGCCTAGTAGTACCCGTATCGATTCCGAGTATCCCGATTACCCCCTCACCGCCAGATTCTCGCATTATTAGTGATGCCTTAAACATAACCCCCGCGATGTAAAGTGGGCTGGAACGGTTATTATGCGTGACATCAAAATCTATTTTTATACCATGAACGCCTGTTACAAACTCGTGATGGACGCTTTCATTTTTTACACCGGCTTGCTCCAGTGCCCGCTGGTACATACCGCTGACGTTCATCTAGAAATCCTCGTACGTGCTTGCCAGGTGCCAGAGATTGCAATGTTGGCACTTATAGGGCTTCAGCTTTGTGCCGTGTTGCCAAGAAACGGCGACGGCTGACCCTTCGGCTTCCTTTTTTGTGTCAAACGCCATCTTGTCGACGCATGGTAGCTTAGTATCTTCAGATTCCATCAATATACTCTTTGCAGAGCCGTTCAAATACCGCGTTCGTCCAGCCAAATCCTGTCTGGGAAGGATATACCCCTTTTGCGGGCGGCTTGTCGGGTGAAACGACATTGTACTTTTCTAGGAACACACCGTTCGTGTTAAACCAATCCAGATTTGTTTTAAGCCACTTCATAGCAATCCTGCGGGCATCTTCATGGTAGCCATATCGCTGTAGGCCTTTTATGACGATGTAATGCAACGGTGCCCAGCCGTTTGGGTATGCCCACTGCGTTGGCATAGTTCCGGGGGCGATGACGCCTGGAACCATCTGATTCAGTGCCTGGCCGTCAGTTGTAGCCAAGCCACCACGTTGCTCGAATCGCCTGAGCGCCTTGACGAGCTGCTCGGCTTGCTGTTTGTCAACCATGCCGGCCCACATCGGGTAGTAGGTCGCCAATGAACTCACCGTACCTCGCTTCTCTTTGGCATAGTTATAATCAAAATAGATACCACGCAGGTTGCTCCACATAAGGCCATCCATGACGTTTTTGCGGTATTTGGCGGCAACTTCCCATGCCGCAGATTTACGCTTTTCGTCTATTAGCCGATAGTAGCGGGCAAAATCCATTTCATACTTATACAAGAGCGCATTCAAGTCGACCGGCACGTAGCTGAGCGCCTTGCGGCCAAAACGCGTCGTCATATCCCAACCGCTCTCAGCCTCCGCCAGGTCATTCAGGTGATTGATGTCATAGTAACGGCTGAGTCCTTTATAAACCTGTCGGGCATTTGGCTTTGAGGTGCCCATCCACACGGAAGTGTACTCCGCTTCTGCCGCTTTCATCATGCGCTTCAACCATTTCTTGTCCATGTCATACGTGTCATACACTTCCCATATAAAGGACGTCAGGAAAGGGGGCTGGCTACGACCCATCAAGTACATGCGTGAAGCGTTTGGGATAACCTTGAAGCGCTCAAACTCACTCACCAGATTCTCCAGGATCCCTACAACGAGTGCCTTGTGCTCTGCATCCATCATGCCCTGCACCATAAAATAGCTATCCCAGTAGTACATCTCATTGAAATCAAATTCATGGCCTTCTTCAAAGGCTGGTACAAGATACTTATTCGGTAAGCCCAGCAGACTTTCATCATCCTTGGGGTGATACCGCTCCAGTTTGTGCCAATAGGCGTCGATGTACTCGAGAGCCGGCTTGACGTCATTTGACTTGAGTTCATAACGCGGATGAATGGGTATAAGTCCACGGATTGTTTTCTTTAGTTTTTTGGTTGCGTCTTCAAACATCTTATATTAAGGGTAAGACCCGAGCGCTACCTGAGTCAATCTATTCTGACAATTAAAGCAAAAAATCTCCGGACTTGACGTGTCTAACCGACTCAGAGATGAGCTGACGCAAGATTTCTTCATCCACGTCTGATAAGCGCTTGATATACAGACAGGCTTTGCTGGTTTTGTGCGGACCCAGTTTGTCCAGCAAATCCTGGTGGGCGTCGAACTTGTAGCTGTCCATTATGTATAGGGTTATGGCGTTTTTGCGCGGTGAAAAAGCGACTATCGGCCAGTCGCCTTCGCGTCCAGACTTGTACTTGTAGTGGTATGTACCGAAGCCAACAATGCTTGATCCCCACATCTTGGCCGGCTCGTTGGTAATTTCCTCGAATAGTGCGCACAGCTGCTGACTATCGGCACGTTTTTGCGCATCGGTGATAGTATCTAAGAAAGCGTCTACGTCCGCGTCGTTGGGCTTGGTCTTGGGTTCTGCCATGTCCTTATTTTAACACCAGCGTAGCAAGCCCCAAGAACGCCAAGAAACCAAGCACGTCCGTCGCTGTCGTAATAAAGATCGTTGCAGACGCTGCCGGATCTTTGCCAAGCTTAGTCATGATGAGGGGCACGAGCGTACCGAAGAAAGCCGCGACGACAAGGTTGATGACCATGGCTAGTGCCAGAACAAGGGCAATCTTGAAGTCGCCGTTCACGACAATGACCACCGCAGCCACCAATATGGCGTTTATCATGCCGTTTATGAAGCCGGCACCAAGCTCGTTACGCAACGTCCGGCCGGCCGTCTTTAGGTCAATTTGCCCCAACGAAATACCACGCACCAAAACAGCCAGCGTCTGGGTTGCGGCGTTTCCGCCCATGCCAGCAACTATCGGCATGTAAACGGCCAGCAACACAAATTCATTCAAGATATCCTCGAACTGACCAATAGTAAAGGCTGCCAAGAACGCTGTTGCAAGGTTGATAATGAGCCACTGGTAGCGGTTCCTGACCTTGCGGCGCGCGCTGTCAGACACGCTCTCCTCCTGGACGATACCGGCGAAGTCATACAGAGATGATGCTTCCTGTTCCTGCATGAGCTTCAACACATCATCCGAGTAGATGATACCGATGACATCCCCGGCATCGTTTTTGACGGCAACTTTCGAATGCGGGTGTGCATGAAACATATGTATAACGGCGTCATGGGTTGCTGCGTAGGAAATGGAAGGCAAACGCTTGACATACTTGCCGATCAACTCCGAAGCTCGGCCGAAACCGAGCTCGTGTCCGGGCAAAAAACCAGCCAGTTTACCGTCCTCTTTCATAGCCAAAATGACCGGTGGCCGGCCGGTGGATTTTTCGTGATTTTTGAACTTTTTGGCGACTTCGGCGATGGTATCACCGGTATCCACCTGAATATAATCCAGGGTCATCAGACCGGCAGCCGTCGCCGCGTCGAATTCAAGCAGCGTACTGAGCGACTCCTTGAGACTTACACTCACCATTTGCAGGATCTTTTCACGTCGTTTCGCAGTCAACAGCTGTAGCATGTCCGTAGCCTCGTCCGGATCGACCATGTGTAATAGCTCCACCAGATCCTCATCGGGCACGTGTATCAAAATATCTTTGCGCACGCTTGCTGTCAGTGAACGCAGTAACAACAGGCGCTTCTGCGGTGACAGATCCAAGAATAACTGTGTGCGTTTGTCTTTTTTGAACAAGATGTCGGTCAGGACTTTTGGGTTGAGCGTATTTATTGGCATGGCCGCTAAGTTCGATATGGCAGACGGAACTGCCGGAATAGCAGGCAATTTTGATTTCCGAAACTTCATAGAGGTACTTCTAAGTTAAGTGCTATTGGTTATAGAATAGCACGTTCAAAGGCAGGAGGTTTACTGCGCGAGGCTATTTCTTGCCGGGAGCAACTTCATACTGCGGACGGGGGGTCCGGCGCATAAGCTCCAGCAGAAGCATTCCTGAGCCCATCCAGATTGCCGCCAGCCATACAAGAAAACCAAGTATCGGGACAAAGAGCAAGACCAGAACCACTAGAGATCCAAGTGCCATAATCAGGAACGGATTTCTCTGGTCACTCAGCAGCAGTCGGCCGATATAGTAGCTAAAGACCGGGCCGGAGAGGAACAATACCAGCAGCCAGACACCTAGCAGTAATAAGGCCAGGGGGATGCCAAGGACCGTAATCATCAATACAGCGATCAACACTGGTACAGCCAGGCCGGCAATAAATCCTGTCAACAGTACTTTCAGTGGTTTTGCGAGAGCAATCGAAGTAGTCGCATGGATTGCGGCAGGGAAAAGCAGCACAAGAGCGAGCGACAGGATCATCAGGGCTGCAATTATGTACAGCGCAAAACTCATACCCGTTACAAGAGGAGTCTCAAAGGTACCCTTCTTTTGGGCTGGCTGGGTACGCTTCGTCTCACCTGCCACAGCCGCACCTTGTGCAACTTGGGCTTCACGAGAACTCGTGTAGTACAGCCCGCCGCCGATGTCCGCTTGGCCGTGAAGCCGGATATTTTCAACACTCGCGTTAACGTTACGGCCAATCTGGTTGTTTATGGTGGCAGTCGCCCCTGCAAGCGAAACATCACGTCCCACCTCACCGTTCAAAACCAAGTCGCTGCCCGCAGCACTCAGATCCTGCCCAACGCTCCCTTCGCTTTCCAGCAAAAACGCAGCAGTTACTACGGACGCGTTGCCGCTCACCTGCCCGCCAATGGTAACGGATTGGCCCGCGAGGCGTACATCACCCTCGACATCACCGGAAACCGTTACGGTTTGGCCGGCACAGATGACATCGCCCCTCACTGTTCCGCTTATAGATATATTCATGCCGGCACAGATGACATCACCATCTACCGTCCCGGCGATATCCACCGTGCGCCCGCTCACAAATAGTGAACTATTGACCGTTTCACTAGCCGAGACCGTAGCCGTATCGCCAGACCTGAATGTCTGGGCGCCGGCCAACCCTACCCATAGAAAAATCGGCAATAAAAACAGGGGCAGCGCTCCTAGCATAGTTCGTTTCCTCATCGCATGTCCCTCGCTTACCTACCTTATATTTTACTCCTATATGCAAGTAATAAATATCACAAACTACTCGGCTTATGAAGTAATCCGGGGAAAAGTTACCATGATAACAGGCAGCAAAGCTCCGAGGAGTATCCAGGACCTTTCGTGGATGTCGCTATCTGGTCAAGGTTCGGCGCCGCAGAATCACACGATGCGCTACATACCCAGATATGCTTACCGATGCGAATGCGCCTGCAATATTGCCCGCACCAGTCTCTGGCATACGGGGCGGACTAGGTACGTCAGTTCGGGTCGAAGATGTCTGCGGCACGAACATCTCTTCGTCGGCGGCGTTAACTACGCTAGTGTGGCCAAGGCTGAGAAGGGCCACCAGGGTAATTGCCAAACAAATGTATTTCATATTTACTATTTATATCATACTTAGTAATTTTTGTCTAGTTCTAGCCCTTGACCCGTACCCACTTCACAATTCGGCCATCAAGGAGTAGATGGCTGAAGTAACCGGCCACTGCCGCGCCATAAAAAACGAGATACGTCGCCAGCAGCGCTGATTTATTCAGATATGGCACGAGTACGATCGGCGACGGCACCAGGAACATCGCCCATTTACTATGAGTCCAGCCCCGGTGCTTGCCAAGAATCGGAAACATACATATGAGCCCGAAATACGCTGCCGCCTCCAAATAGCCATACGCTATGAGTAGCACATCCAGCACAAAAGCAGCGCCGAAGAATATGTCTTGGCCCTTCGAGTTGGTGTCGATGTCTGGCCAGAGACTAAATAGCATCGACAACACCAGTAGGCCGGCTAACATTTGCCAATCACTCAGCAGGCCACCGGTTTGTTCCAGCAATTCTCCGGGCAAAAAGTTCAACGCCGTCACATACACGACGCCTGCACCGAGCCCGCCGGCTATGTGCCCTTTGTAGTTCGCCATGCTTTTAGTAAAGCATACCTACAGCTATTTGTTCTGGCGCTTGCGCTTGCTGTGATCGAGCTCTTTTTTGCGCAGCCGCAAGTTTTTGGGCGTCACTTCCAGGACTTCATCCTTCTCGATGAAGTCCAGGCATTGTTCTAGGCTCAGAATAGTTGGTGGCGTAAGCTGTACCACACCGTCAGACGAAGAACTGCGCATGTTCGTCAGATGCTTTGCCTTGCAAACGTTCATTTCCATGTCTTCTTGACGCTTGTTCAGACCGACGATCTGTCCGGCATAGACTTTTTCTGCCGGGCCCACAAATACTTCACCACGATCTTCTGCCATTTGCAGTGCGTACGGCGTGGTGAGTCCGGTTTCAAAAGCGATCAGGACACCATTGCGAATTTGTTGCAGCTCTGGGCCGAGCGGCTGATAGCCGACCATGAGGCTGTTCATAACAATCGTCCCTTTGGTATTCGTAATCAAGATGTTGCGCAAACCAAGCAGTGCCCGGGTGGGCAGTTTGTAAACCAGCTTCGTTACGCCTTTGGGGCTCGCAAACTGTTCAACAAGTTCTGCGCGGCGGGCGCCAAGCTCCATCTGTACCGTACCGACATGTTCTGCTGGTACTTCGATGATAAGCTCCTCCAGTGGCTCCTCTGGTACACCAGCCTTTTCGCGCGTGACGACTTGCGGACGACCAACCTCAAACTCATAGCCTTCACGACGCATCGTTTCAATCAACACGCTGAGATGCAACTCGCCTCGGCCAGACACAAGAAAGCCAATACCCTGGTCTTCAACCCTTAGGCCAACATTAACTTCAAGCTCTTTATTCAGGCGCTCGCCGATTTGTCGGGACGTGCTAAACTCGCCTTCCGTACCTTTGAACGGTGAGGTATTTGGGCCGAGGTAGATTTTCAGTGTCGGCGCTTCGATCTCCAAGACTGGCAATGCTTCGGGTGCATCGATATCGGCAATAGTCTCGCCAATCTGTGCGTCTGCGATACCTGTTAGTTGCACGATGTCGCCGGCAACCCCGGCAGGAACCTCAAACTTGCTCACACCATGGCTCATGAAGACATTGTCGACTTTTGCCCTGGCAGATGACCCGTCTTTTTTGCACAAAGTAACTTGATCGCCGGCCTTTACTTCTCCACGGGTGATACGACCGACAGCGTATTTGCCTTTGTATGTATCCCAAGCAAGGGCGGTTACCAACATCTGAAATGGCTTATCCAGCTCCACGACTGGTGCTGGAACGTGCTCGATAATCGCATCAAAAACGGCCTCTAGATTGGCGTCGGCCTCCGTATTTGACGGCACGGCCGGCCATGCCTTGCCAGCACGGCCAATCGCATAATACACCGGATAATGCAGCTGGTCTTCGTGCACGGCCAGTTCCAAGAACAAATCAGCTAGCTCATCCTCAACTTCTCTTATACGACTCCCGGGCTTGTCTATTTTATTAATAATGACGATCGGCTTCAGTTCGGCCGCCAACGCCTTGCCAAGCACAAACTTAGTCTGTGGCATAGGGCCCTCCTGGGCATCGACGATCAGTATACAGCCGTCGGCCATGTTCAGCGTACGCTCAACCTCTCCCGAAAAATCAGCATGCCCAGGCGTATCGATGATGTTGATACGATAATCGCCATGCTGCACGGCTGTTACTTTTGCAGTAATCGTAATGCCGCGTTCGCGTTCCTGATCACCACTGTCCATTATGAGTTCCTGACCCATTTCCGCCTGGTTGTCGCGGAACGTATGCGACTGCTTGAGCAGGCCGTCCACCAAGGTGGTTTTGCCGTGGTCTACGTGGGCAATAATAGCAATATTGCGGATTTTGGTTGGATCTTGGATAGCTACTGCAGTCATAAAGGTACCCTTTTAGTGGCTGATAAAAGTCAGGGCATGGCCGATGCGTCCGGCACGTCCGGCACGGCCAATGCGGTGTGTATAGTCATCGTATGTCTGGGGGACAGTGTAGTTAATAACATGCGTGATGTCTTTGACATCAATCCCACGGGCAGCTACGTCGGTCGCGACTAGAATATTTATTTCACTCTTCTTGAAACGGTTGAGTGCACGTTGACGTTGCCCCTGGTTCTTGCCTCCGTGGATGGCATCAGCTTTGAAGCCGCGGGCTATCAGCTCGTTGCTCAGACGTTCGACGCTGCGCTGCGTTTCATCAAAGACAATAATTTTTTCAACTTCTTCACGGATAAGGATGTCGTGCAGTTTGTCCATCTTCTCGCTCGACGACGATATGCGTACGACGTTCTGGTGAACATTGTCGCTTGTATCGCTCGTTTTGTGCTTGATAGCGACTGGTTGGTTGGCGAAGTTTTCAATCAGCATCTGCACTTTATTGTCCATGGTAGCCGAGAAAAATAGCGACTGCCGCTCAGCCGGCAGTTGGTTCATGATAGTCGTCACATCGGGCAAAAAGCCCATGTCGAGCATACGATCCACTTCGTCCAGCACGGCAAATTTGAAGGTGTCAAGTCGCAGGGTTTTGCGCTCCAGATGATCTTTGATGCGTCCCGGTGTACCGATGACCACTCTGGGGCTTAAGCGCAGGTCGCGCAACTGCGGACCGATATTGGTGCCACCGATCAGAAGTACGCCGAAGAGGCCGCTACCCTTGGCAATGGATTTCATTTCTGCTTCAATCTGTTGGGCAAGTTCACGGGTCGGCGCAATGATAAGTGCCCGGGCATGTTTATCTTCTATGAGTTGGTGCAAGACCGGAAGAGCAAACGCCGCCGTCTTGCCGGTACCCGTATTAGCAATACCGATAATATCGTTACCGACGAGGGCTACGGGTATCGTTTGATCTTGAATTGGCGATGGCGTTTCATAACCTTTGGCCCTTAGGTTCTGCTTGAGCAACTCATGTATCGCAAAATCACTGAACCTATGTGTCGCTTCGTACTGCTCGGCCTCGACCGGACGAGCTGCTTTCACAAAACGAGCCGGGTCAATGTACTGACCTTGCCGGCGCTTGTTTTGTTTCGGCGCAGCACGATAGTTACGCCTACGGCCGCCGAAAGCGGACCGCTGGCTAGTGGTTTTTCTGTAAGTAGAAGGCATAAAAAAAGAATCCTTTTGTTGTATAGGCGCTTACACAAAGCACGCCTAAAGTTAGTATTACTTCGATTGTCACCAAATGAAGCCAAAGTAAAAACTAACCTAACAACCCGGATTCACTTTTCAGAAACAATACCGGTATTGTAGCATGATTCAAGCGTAAGGTCAATCAAGCCGCTTCAAAGAGACCCGTAATGACGGCTTCATCCAGGATGTGGCCCTCTACGGCTTCGTAAAAGGCTTCTCTACCATCCGTAGCACGAAGCTCATCAAGCAAGTCATCTAGGGCAAATAACTTGAATACATACCTGTGCGTACCCGAGGGCGGCCTCGGACCACCATACCCGACAGTACCGTAGTCATTTGTCGCCTGCTTTGCCCCTCGCGGCAGCTCTCCTTCCAAGACCTGCAGGGTAGCGGGTGACATGCTGTATAAGATCCAGTGGACGAACACCCCACCTGGCGCATCCGGATCTTCAAGGATCAATGCAAGACTTTTTGCCTCTGAGGTTACTTCAGAAAATGTCAGCGGTGGATTCACATTTCTGCCATCAAAACCGTATTCCCTTGGTATTTCTTCATCGTTCTGAAATGCTGTACTCGTTATAGTCATGGCATACTCCTCTTGACTGACTCTACGCTGCTACGGCACAGAGAACTGTGAATATTATTACAGCCTTTGTTCACCCTAGTACGCCACCACAGTGCATTTCAATATCCCCCAGCGATTCCCAGGGTGCACTTCTGCCACTCAGGCAGCCGAGCCTGCGAGCCGTCGGGCATCAAGGCACCATAGTTCGTTTGTTTCGCTGTCGCGGATGTAGTAGCGAGGCGTAGTTCTGTTACCCATATCTCCTCCTACTTTTAGTCTAAACATCGTTTTTTACTTAGTATGTAAAAATATTCACAAAGTGAATAATTTCTGTCACAGGAAACAAAAAAACACCAGATTCCTCTGATGCGTTTTTTGTGGAGCTGCCGGAGAACTGCCCTCCGGGTCCGCTAGCTTATCTAATTAGTCTATCCTACAGGCTTAGGTCATTTGGCGTACCTCTCGTAGATGAAAATGACCAAAAACTACAAAAGGGTTGATCCTATAGTCTTGATTCAGCTCAAGGATCAGTAGCCGAACGCAGCCAGAAAAATATGGCGCGTCGATACGCTATCTGACGTCACGTATAACGCGGCTGTCCAAATAATTAGGCAGCTGTTGCGAGCGGCTGAGGAGCAAGGCGTGAAGCCAAGTCCTTGATAGCAGCTACGCGATCAAATGCTTTTGCATTTATTGGTTTCGTCTATACGCTGACAAGCGACCTGCTGAGCTAATTGATAAAGTTCCAACGTCGAGCTTAAAATTCAGCCCCATGTCTATTTGACCCTTTTTTTTCAAGGGCTATCGATTATTATACCGTATAATTACGCTTATGTCTAGTCCAAATAACTCTGGTGGCAGCGGCCCACACGGTCACCTCGACAGATTTCTTGATGCATCCGTTCCAACACTTCAGCGAACTGGCGCTGCTGCTTCTCGCTAAGCGTCGCAAAGATGGGAGCATGGTACTGATTAAGCAGCGACGACGCTTCGTCGGCAAGCCGTTCACCTTTGCGGGTAAGCGTCGTAACGTGCTCGCGACGGTTTTCTGGCCGTACGGTACTCTGCAGGAGCCCATCTTCGTGCATGAGTTTTATCTGCCGGCTAATGCTAGCTTCTGTTTGCCCCAGGCGTTCTGCTATATGACGCTGCTGCACGCTCGGGTTCCACTGTAGTACCATCATGATCTTGAACTGCGAAAAGCCTATCCCGAGACGCTCTTGGAGCATCTGGTCAGATTGTCGGGCAAGCGAGGTTGCCGTATGCTGGAGCAAATAACCGATGTTGTCATTAAACGACATACTATTCTCATTATAGCCCCAAAAGTTAACACATCAAGGATTATGGCTTGTAGGTCGTACGCTGGACCTGGACATTCGGAGCCGCGACAAAGCTTAGCACAAAGTCGTTACACGTCCCTACGCACTCCGCCGGCTGCGGTGTATAGACAAGTGTCTTTGCGGCAAAGGCGGCTTGAGTTACCGCCGTAAGAGCATCCATGTTGCCGCTCGCCATATCCCGGAACTCTATAGGCCCTGGATATCGTTTGTTGCTAAGGTTGTACTTCTCAACTTCGTACACAAGGTCATGCAGGCCGCGCAAGCCATGCACTGGTGCCCCGGCCACAGAGACATTTGCGCCGGTTGCCGATGCGAGGGCAATGGTGCTTGGTGGGAAAAACTGCGGCGGTACATCAAGGGTTGAACAGTAGTAGCCCGTATCAAGAATGCTCGGGTATGCATAGGCTGGGTCTTCGCGGATAAACCTATATCCATCAGAAGGGGTCCTCATAACGACCGGATCCACCCGACATAAACTATAAGCGAGCCCGAACTGGTTTCGCCTCTCCACATACGAGCCAGCCGTGCCGCCCCCGTCATCAGCGGCTGATGAACTGAGATCCTTCAGCTCAAAGTGAAGTTCACCTCCAAACGGCGTATCTTTCGCCGGAGCACTCACGTCGAGGTAATTTACGCCACCCTCTTGCCAGTATGTGAATGTCGGACTTTTGGTGACATTCTCCCTGCGCCTATCCACAAATTTCTTTAGGTTCAGGGCGGCAGGCTGGTCCAGGTCAAAACAATTGTCAAAAAACGCTACGACGGATTTATCGATTGTCCGCAAGGTGGCAAAGCTAACGGTTGCTTGTTTCTTGTTCACACCCACACTTTGCACTTCGAACGCCAGTCCTACCGTGTTCATATCGGTTTGTTTTTTGACGTCTGCGAGGGCTGCATCGCAAGCCGTGGTTAGCGTATAGCGTTTATCCGCGGTTGGGGCAGACTTGGCCGCTTCAACGGCAGGGATAAAGCCACTGAGTTCACCTGCGTTCTGATCGTAGAGATAGTAGTAGCCAAGCATGGCCGCAAAGTCGTAGGAAATGTGTTTGCTAACCCCATGTTTCGCAGCGTCAAAAGCAACCTTGCTATCCTGGCGGCTGTGAAGATATTCCATCAGCTCATTTACCCGATCTGCATCTGGTACCATACTGAAGTTCACATGTCCATCCTCCGCAGAAAACGTTCCCTCGCGCGTAAATTCACCTCCGGTGACATAGCTTGCACGAAGCTTGAACGTGCCTGACCGGACACTTGCCGCTTGCATCCCTGGCACCAGACCGACAGGTGAGCTATAGGCCTGGGTTATGTCCTGACCGGTTTGGTTGCTGGTTTTTTGGAGGTTCATGAATACTGCCGCACCGATAGCAACGGCTAGCAGAAGCGTCAACACAACAATGACAATGAGCAGCTTTTTGCTATTTTTGGGCGAAGGTTGGCCAGGCACGCCTTGGCCGTTGACCGGCATCGGTGAGTATTGCTGCGGCCCGTAGACCGATGGGGTCGGTTGCGCAGGAGGAACACCCGGATAACCAGGTTGCTGTTGAGGTGCCTGGTTTGGGTATCCGCCTTGGTTTTGATTTTCGGGATACATATCAACTACTAGAGTACCGAAACAGGGAGCAAAAGTAAAAGTCATAAGCGGCTTATATATCAAGAAAGCTTCGTGGTATTCATCATAGTATTTACTTAACGTGTTAAGTAAATCTATACTATACCAGTTTCAGGGATTGCGCAGCCTGATACAGGGCATACCATTGGGGCAGGGCAAGGGATTGCGGCCGCAGTCCGGTCTCTACCTTCGCAGTCGTCAGCAGCTCCCCTGCTCGCTTCTTGTCTATACGTAGTCCGGCGCTCAGGGAATTCAGCAATGTCTTCCGGCGAGATGAAAATCCGGCCTTCACTATCTGGAAAAAAACCTGAATATCTACCCCTGGAAAGAGTGGCTCTGAACGCTTTTTCAAAATGAGAATTTGCGAATCAACCTTGGGGGGTGGCGTAAAGAGTCCTGCGGACACCTCTCTGCCGTTTGCGACTTCCCAATAAAACTGTGCGCTGACACTGAGGAGCGACATATCGCCCGGACGAGCTGCAACACGCTCGGCTACCTCTTTTTGTACTAATAGCACAGCGACCGCCGGAGGATTCAATGACTCACTTATGACCCGAATGAGGTTACTCGTCAAATAGTATGGTATATTTGCGACGATTTTGTAGCCCCTGGGTAGCGTCGTGAGATCAAAGGTCAAGATGTCATGCTGCTGGGTGGTGAGGTTGTCAGCCCCTACCCTGCCCGGCAAAGCCTGGGCCAGAGATTCATCGAATTCAACGGCCACGACAGCTTTAGCCCGTTTAGTTAGCAGGGTAGTCAGTGTCCCAAGACCAGGGCCAATCTCAAGTACCGTATCATCAGCACCTACCTCGGCGGCATCACACATAGCCCCGAGAGCATCGGCGTCGTGTAGCCAGTGCTGTCCGAGTGATTTCTTTGGCGGAGGGGTATGTGTCATTTCCCTAGTGTACCGCATGCAGCAAAGCAAGGGCCAACCCCTACCACCAACGCTGGCTCAACCATGTTTCGTATGCCGCGTTCCAACTGCCGTATCGGCCGACAGCATAACTATTGAAGAAACCCATCTGGCAAACAGGGTCCGTCTGCCAATTCGGACAAGCTGCCGCTAGTTTGCTACCAGGGCAAGCCTGTCCAAGGCCAGCACATCCACCAGCGTTTGTCGCGTTGACGCGCCAGCCTGATTCGTGGCTGATGATATAATCGGCTGCCGCTTGCTGCGAGGCCGGAATACCTGCCGCCGACATGATGGCTGAGTGGTTGTCAGCGATATATACAGCCTTGCCCTTGGCGACAATTTGCTTTACGGGCTCAACCGCAACTACTTCTTGGATTTTTTTGCGGCCGATCTCTTTACCATTCTCTAAGATAATTTGATAGGTTACGACTTTTTTGCCAGGAGATCCTTCCTGACGGACTGCCTGGACACCGAATGATAGCCGTGGGTCTTCGATCGTCTCGACCGGCATCGGAATATCTTCCTGTACGGTTGCGAGTTTGGTGCCGGGCCTTACGACAAAAATCTGAATATTGGGCTTTATGGCCGTATCCAGTGAGGGCTTGACCTCGTCCTTGGCAGCTACTTCTATATTCTTCTCGTCGAGCAGTTCCCCAACCGTCCGGGCATGTGTACGAATCGGCACATGTGAACCGTAGAGGTTGACATTGGCGGCCGTCGATCGATCGATAACCACCTTTTCACCAAGCACACCCTCTTTTAGAAAGCTTTCCGGCACCTTGGATTCGACACGGTCTTCCGGATAGACTTTTATGCCAGCCTGTTTGGCGACACTCCGCGGCGTCGTTGCAGCACTGTAGGCAAACTTGCGCTCCCGTCCATCATCAACGATGGTAACAGGACGTGCCCGATATACATTGATGTGGAATTTTTCGTCGTCAATCTTCGTTTCGGCGTTTGGTTCGACGATGTCGTTTTGCCCTAATTTGACGTCAACCTTCCTCAGGAATTCACCGACAGTCTTTGCGCGGGTTGGGATTGATCGCCGTTCGCCCTCAACGGAAAATTCAATGATGTGCGAATCGCTCGGCGGATCAGTTCGGGCGTTGAGACCGATAAAGCTCGCAATCGAAACAAAAAATAGCACCAAAAAAGTTGTCACCGGTATGGCATACGGGTGATTATGAAATCGATCGATATAGGGACGATACTGCTTGCCTACGTTATATCTTTTGCTCATAGCGCTCTTATATGGAGACTTGCTTATAGCAGTGACTCTCACCAAAGATGGGCCTGTTATTAACCAGCTTTCACTGTAACAGATTTTACCCCTTATAAAAAGCCCGCGGCTTCTCATCAAGGACGGCTCTTATACGCTTACCTCCCTGATTTTCTTGAATAGCCTTGACCGAGCAGCAAGCCAACCGTTACACTGACCGAAACATGAGCCTCGTCGAAAAGCCCGCAGAACCAACATTCGACCCACCTGTACCTATCTTATTCTCAGGGTTGACTGCATCAGGCAAAAGCAACTATTCGTCTTTGATTGCGGAATCGCTCGGTCGCCCATGGTTTGACGCCACATCACAATTACTGAAACTTGTTGGCGTCCAGACTGATGAGCAATCGGTTTGGGCGACGGACTTGGCCGATGATATACAAGAAGCGCGGCAAGGTGATCATATTGATCGGGAACTTGACGGGCTTATACTTGCTAAATTGCGCGATACGCCAGATGCTGTCGTCGATGCCTGGGCAACTCCATGGCTTTGGGAAGAAGATGCCCTACGAGTGTTTGTGTATGCGGATGAAGATACCCGGGTCCAGAGATGCTTAGCTTCTTACCCGGCAGCAGCCCGACCAACCGTAGATGACGCTCGGCGGCTTATACACGACAAGGACAGTTATACCCGCAGTTTATTCATGCGGCTCTACGGTTTTGATTTGTTCAACGACCACGATGACTTTGACGTCGTGCTTGACACGAGCGGTTTCTACGAGGACACGCCAGAAAAATCCGGCAAACGGATTGCGCAAGAGAGGATATTCCCTATTGCCCGGCGGCTTATCACATTTGCATTGGAGTGCAAACAAGGGCTGCCTGCGGCGGACGCTCAGGATGAAATGATGCGTTCCTTGTAATTCTCTATCATATAACGCACAGGGATAATCACGTCAGAAGCTACTGCCTCGTCCAGTGTCAGCCAGCGCGGACGCAGTCCCTCATTATTGAGCACGGGACTTGTGGGTTCGGTACTATCTGTGACATACGCGTGCCAGCGATGTACGTCAGCACCCCTGCGACACTGATCGCCCCATACGTCATGCACCGCAACCTTTCGAAGACTTTTGACGGCAATTCCAACCTCTTCGGCAACTTCCCGTTTTGCTGCTTCAGCCGCATCTTCGCCCGCGTCTACATGGCCTGATGGGATTGTCAGTGCAAATGGAAATATTACCCGTTCAAAAAAAAGAAAACGGTTATCTTTGTTCCTAATAAAGACACCGGCGCTCTCGTGCCAATACTCGTTAGCGTCATCAACCCACCACACAATGGCCGGATCAATGACGATTGACCTATCGTAGCGTCCGTTGCATGAGCTGCACGCATAAAACGTTTTCTCGCCGACCTGGATACGGCTTATAGCCTCCGCATGGCAGTGCTCACAGTACTGGTGATACTTGCCGTCATTACTCCATTTAAAATCTAGTTTCACGACTATACTTTACTTTTGTAGACTTCCCTAGTTTCTTGCTAACTATTTTAGTATACATGGCGTTAACGCATAGCCGTTACAATGTCCTTTGCATCATCTTCTACTTGCGGGCTATCCAGTAAGTCACGCTTTTTCATCCATAGAATGTGCGTTATTTCTAATTTCTGCTTTAGAAGCTTAGGCTTATTTGCTAACGTCAAAGCATAGATATGCATCTTGAAGCCTGGACCATGTTTTTGGGTAGACTTTCTTGAAAAAATAAATTGCAAATCTGTCGCATTTGCTTCTATGCCTGTTTCCTCCATCAGCTCTCTTACCGCTCCATCCTTTGGCAGTTCGTTTCTGTGTATTCCGCCACCAGGCAGACACCATCGCCCGTTACCCAGCCAGCCGCGCACCACCAGAACTTCGTCACCGCATACCACCAAGACGCGTGTCCGCTCACTCCTCTGCAGATATAGAAACAGCAGCGGCCAACTCAACCAATACGCTATCCTGCCACTGAGTACCCATAGTTTCTGCATCACATTCTTTGAAGTGGTGCAAAAGATACATTGAGTTTCTTCGCACCCTTTCCCTTAAAATACACCACTACGTTATCACCATCGACTTCCATAACAGTACCTTGCCCGAAGACATCATGCCTTACCAGATCCCCTTCATTTAAATCCGGAACGTGGTGCGGCTCGTCAATAACGGTCGTTGGCAAGTCGTCATAAGCTTCTTGGTCAAAGGTATTTTGCCACATACCGCCGCCGAGACTCACGCTGTCAGTCTGGAAGTTCGCATCGAATTCTCCCAAAAACCGTGATGGTGGGTTGTGCTGCACACCGCCATATAGCATCCGGGAAGTTGCATAGCTCATGTACAATTCCTCGCGGGCACGAGTCATGGCCACGTAACACAGCCGACGTTCTTCTTCCATTTCCGCCTGATCGTACAATGCCCGGGAGTGCGGAAAGATAGTTTCTTCCATGCCAATCATAAAGACCACCGGAAACTCCAAACCCTTGGCAGCATGGACGGTCATGAGCGTTACGGCGTTATTGCTAAACTCCGCAGAGTCAAGGTCGCTGATAAGCGCCATTTCTTCGAGGAATCCCGCGAGTCCAAGATCTTGGTAGCTCTGCGTTACGCTTACGAGCTCACGCACGTTTTCCGCACGCGACTCACCTTGCGGCGTACCGTCATCAATGTATGCAAAATAACCAACCCTGCGGAGCAAACTGTCAAGTAGCGCAGGCAAAGGTGCATCTTCCGAAACAATGCGTAATGCCTGCAACATCTCCCCTAATTCCAGCAGGCCCTTTTTAGCCTTACTGGTGAGGTTTGGATGGTCCCGAACTGCTTCCAGCGCCTGTTGCAATGACATATCATTAGCAGTTTTCCACGCAAAGAAATTTTCTACCGACTTGGCTCCAATGCCACGGGTCGGAACGTTTACGATCCGTTCGAAACTTATCCTATCTTCGGGTTGGTAGATAAGGCGCAGGTACGCCATGATGTCCTTGATTTCTTTGCGGTCATAGAAACGCTGACCTCCTACGATGCGGTAAGGTATGCCGTAGCGGATGAAGGTTTCTTCGATACTACGTGATTGGGCGTTGGTCCGGTACAACACGGCAAAGTCTCGGTAGTTTCTGAACCGTGCATCGACAGCGTTCTTTACCCGGCGAGTAACAGCTTCGCCTTCAGCCCGCTCGTTGGCCACCTGCAGTACACTAACTTCGTTACCGCGGCCACTTTCGGTCCAGAGCTTTTTGTCAGAACGCTGTTGGTTCTTCGTAATGACTTTGTGTGCTGCCTCCAAAATGGCCTGGGTGCTGCGGTAATTTTGCTCGAGCTTGATAATCGTAACGTCCGGATAATCTTTTTCAAAGTTCAAGATATTCCGGAAATCAGCTCCCCGCCAGCTATAAATTGACTGCCAGTCATCACCAACTACGGCAATGTTTTTGTCATCGTTAGTAAGAAGCTTTACGAGTTTGTATTGGGCAGCGTTAGTATCCTGGTACTCATCAATCATGATGTATTTGAACTGAGACTGCCATTTGTCGCGTATCGGTTTTTGTGTCTGGAGCAGGTTCACCGTCCGGGAGATAAGGTCATCAAAATCGAGAGCGCTATTGTCTTTCAGTGTCTTTTGGTACAACGGATAAATCTGGGCGGCTGCACGTTGCGTCGGGCCGCTAGCTACACCTAGGTAGTCCGCCGGACTGACTAATTCGTTCTTGGCATGACTGATAATGCTTGCGAGCGTTTTGGGCGGATAGCTCTTTTCATCGATCAGGGCTGCCTTACATGCCTGCTTGACGGCGCTCAGACGGTCCGATTCATCAAAAATAACAAAATTTTTAGGGATGCCTATGTGTTCGCCGTCCTGGCGCAATAGCCTCACGCAGATACTATGGAACGTGCCCATGTACGGCATAAAGCCCCGGTTGTCAGCACTCTGACCGAGCAGTCGCGCAACGCGCTCGCGCATTTCGCGGGCGGCTTTGTTTGTAAATGTCACCGCCAGAATGTTATACGGCGTCGCCTTTTGCTTGGCAATAAGGTACGCAATCCGATGCGTCAGTGTTTTGGTTTTGCCGGAACCGGCGCCCGCCAGAATCAGGAGCGGCCCGTCAGTACATTCCACCGCCCGCTGCTGCTCTGGATTCAAACCCGCCAAGAGATCGTTAAGCATTATTTAATTGTAACAATTCAGCAGCGCAAAATCTGTTGTTTTATAACCGTCTAATGGATTTAGCAAAGTCTATAATAAGCTGGTTTTGCTTAGCGACCGACTCTATTTTCAGGTATTGCTCTAGGCCGGCTTGAGACAGCTCTTGTAGTGCAAATGGTGCACTTACGAACTCTAGGCCAACTGTCTTCTCAGCATTTAACTTTCGCTGGACGAGCACAGTACAAAAGTCACTCCCCGATACAGTATCGTCAGGATTTCCAGCAAACGCTTGCGCCACTACACATGTACTCTCATCCTGGTACAGTGTTTTTACAAAACGAGCATCGCCTTGCGGGCAGGCCTCATATGCCGCAAAACCTATTGTCGATACGCTGGAGCTATCTGGATTTTTTGGTACATAGTCGCGCGTAACAAAGCCACCTGTGAATTTGCTCGTTACCGATATACGGTAGACTTTCCCTGCCGACGATTCGGTTAGCAGGTCCTCGTACACTATTTCATCTACATTATCTATAAGTGCGGCCCATTCAGCCGGAATTGTAAAGCCAAAACCGAATTCCTTATTTTCGTATTCGAGAGGCTGCTGCTTTGAAGACTTATCCTCAGTCGGCGACGTAGCTGGCGCAGGGTTATGTACTTCATTGGCTGTATCTTTTTGACTTTCCTTAAAGAACTCGTAGGGAAGCTGGATGTCGTTTTTAATTACCTGGGCATCTATTGCGAGGTACGCCCCAACAAGCAATAGAAACGCCAGGATAATAGCAATCCATCGGGTTTTGCGTTGCTTTTTGGTGGCCTGAGCAGTGTGTACAAAGTATTTTTTGTCCTCTATCAGCTTCTCGATTTCGGCTTGTCGCTTTTCTAATTCTTCGATTTTCTGATCGGACTTCTTGTCTTTGCCTTTTGATGCCTGGTCAGCTACGGCGCTGACGGTAGACGAGCCTTTGTCTTTGGAGGCCTTCGTGCTTCTTGAGTCGCCACCCGAAGCAGCAGCTGAAGCCCCTTCTTGTACGGTCGTTTCTTCTACAACGTTATCTTGAGTCTGTTCAACTGGCGGGGTGTCTTCGGTAGGAATCTCTGCTGTATCGACGTTGGGCTCGGAAGCCTCCTCTGAGACAGACGGCTCTTTTGTATCCTCTAGCTCTTTGGCTGAGTCAAGCGGCGCAACAACCTTTGGTGCAGTGCGCTTGACGTCAATTTTATGCGCCTCAGGCGGCATGCTGTCTTCGTTTACCATTGGGTCCTGGACCGTCGGTTTATGGCCTACAATAACCGGACGCGACGATGCAGTTGGAGCGGTCTTGCCCGGCTTGGACACATCCATGAACTGAGATGGTTTCTTTGAAGGCTTGTCCGTCGCCATTATTCGACCCCATCCCGGTAACGCAGCCTATAGGCAGCGTCTACGATTCCCGAAAACTTCTGGTAATTAGTGCTGGCGCCACCAACGAGCACCCCGTCGCAGCCTTCGATTGACAGATAGCCACTGGCAATATCGTGGTCGATACTACCACCGTACAACACCCGCACCCTGTCGGCGGCTCTTTTACCATAAAGGTCTGCAATCTGATGACGGATGAAGTCCATGCGTTTCTTTACCTCATCCGGCTTGGCGAGCTCGCCCCCGAAGGTGCTTATGGCCCAGACGGGTTCGTAGGCAATGACGATTTTTTTTATATCGGTCGCTGTCAGGTTTGCGAGCGCTGAGGTAATTTGGTCGTGCAAAACTTGCTTGGTCTCACCGGCCCGATTTTCTTCCTTCGTCTCCCCAACGCACAAAATCGGCGTAATACCGTTGCGGACGGCTGATGCGACTTTTTCGCGGATCATTTCCAGCGATTCGTTAAAATATATTCGCCGTTCCGAATGGCCAATAATTGCGTAGTGCACGAGGTCTTGTAGCATGGCAAAGCTGACTTCTCCAGTGTAAGCGCCGGTATCTTTGTGAAAGGCGTTTTGCGCAGCCAGACGAAATTTGCGTCGATCAATCTGTACGCTCAGGGGCTGGAGTACAAGCATGCTCGGCGCAAGCACGACCTCTATGTCACGATAAATTTTTATACGTTCATGCAGTCGGTGGAGCAGGAGGCTGGCCTGCGAAGTATTGAGATGGAGCTTCCAGTTTCCAACGATGAGGGTTCTTTTCGGAGTAGTGGTGATGGCCATATATTTCTATTTCGCTTATGTTTGTTGTAATTGTATCATTATTTATCAAGTAGCGCTTCAACTCCTGGCAACTTCTTGCCGCTCATCAGCTCCATACTGGCACCACCACCTGTCGAAACATGTCCGAAATTCTCGACGAGACCGCGTTCCTCAATATACCCGACCGTATCGCCGCCGCCAACAACTGTGAATGGCTTGTGTCCGTACTCACCAAGCATCGCGTCAACGATCATATCAGTACCATGAGCGAATGGACCGACTGGCCCTTGTAAACCGTCCGTTTCCGTAACACCCATAGTGCCATTCCAGATAACCGTACTCGCTAGCTGCATACTGCCTGCAATAAATGCGCCAGAAAAGGGTCCGATGTCAAGAATCATTTCACTTTCCAGTACTTCACCAGATCTGCGCGGTGGACGCGAAGGATAGTTTTCTATACTTGCGACGACATGCGCATCCCAATCAACAATCCGTGTCTTTACACGACTGTCGATTTTCTTTGCCACCACACCATCCTGTGGCACATAGAATGTAAAGCGCTGTTTTTTTGACTTGGCCTGGGCTTTCTCAATAATCTCTTCCGCCAGGGGCACCTCCGCTGCTTCCGCTAGACTTTTGCCAATCTCTATATCTTGGGCAAGCAGAAACGTATTTGACATAGCTCCACCAACTGCCACAAAATCCGCAATGTCTATGAAACGATTCAAAATATCAATTTTGTCAGATATCTTGGCACCACCGATGATTGCCATAAGTGGCCTTTTTGGGTTTTTTATGACTTCCGTGATGGTGTCGACTTCCTTTTCTAGCAGCAGTCCCGCGACGCTTGGCAAATGACGAGTGATGGCATCTGTGGACGCATGCGCACGATGTACTACGCCAAAAGCGTCTTGCACAAACACTTCAGCCAGACCGGCAAGATCTTTGGCAAATCTGTCATTATTTGCCTCCTCTTCTTTGTGATATCGTAAATTCTCTAGTAACAGTATCTCACCCTGTTTCAAGCTTTTGGCCGCAGCCGTCACCTCTGCTCCCACGCAATCATCGACAAATTGAACTCTCTTATCCAACAACTTACCGAGACGTTTAGCGCAAAGCTCCAAAGAAAAACTTCTATCATCAGACCGTTCTGGCCGCCCCATGTGTGAGCACAAGATAACTCTGCATTTTTGCTTCAGCAAATACTGAATAGTCGGGAGGGATTTTTGTATACGATAATCATCAGAGATCTTGCCGTTTTCCAATGGTACGTTATAGTCTACTCGTACCAGTACAGCTTTGCCCTGCAGCTTGATATCGCGTATTGTTTTTTTATGGAAGCTCACTTCCTATGGCCACCCTTTCCGTTTTTTATTCTAGTACCCGGACTTTGATAGTATCCGTCGTTCCGACCACGCCAGGATAACTCCCAGAAGCTGACACGATCATATCGCCTTTGTGTAGTATTTTGTTCTTTAGCATCCAATCGGCAAGCCTGGCAGCCGCGTATTTGCTATCCGGTCGGATATAGCTCTTGGTGCCAAAGCTAAGCGCCAACTGCTGGGCCACGCGAGCGACAGATGTCACCGCGATGACCGGTCGCTCCGGACGGCGTGCGGCTATCTGCAGTGCGGTCGCCCCGGACTTGGTCTCGGCGACGATCGCCTTTGCGCTCACGCTGTCTGCAAGGTTAATAATCGAGGTGCATATAGCCCCTTGACGGCTTGTCGTGCCCTCATACTCGTATGGAAAAATCGCCTTGACCGGCAAATTGTTTTGGGTATAGAGAATAATTTCTTTCATGACTTTGACCGCTTCAATCGGATACTGGCCATTGGCCGTTTCGTCACTCAGCATCACGCAGTCTGCACCGACGATGACTGCCGTCGCCACATCAGAAACCTCTGCCCGTGTCGGCTCTGGCATTTCGGTCATACTTGCGAGCATCTGCGTTGCGACAACTGTCGGCTTGGCATACCGCAAGCCAAGGCCGATTATCTTACGCTGCAGGATAGGTACAGATTCCGGCAATGTCTCAACTGCCAGGTCGCCACGTGCAACCATGACGCCATCGGCCGCTTGGATTATTTCATCCAAATTATCAATCGCTGCCTTGGTTTCGATCTTTGCCATGATCTTGGCATCGCTGCCAAGGTTGCGCAACATTTTACGCAGGGTCTGTACGTCGTCAGCGGTCTGCACGAAGCTCATTGCCACCCAGTCAATGTCATGACCCGAACCGAAGGCTATATCTTCTTTGTCTTTCGGCGTAATAACATCGCCGGCAAAGTCCGTATCCGGCAAGTTCATGCCTTTTCGCTTGATCAAGATTCCATTATTTTCAGCCCTGGCGTGTACCGTACCATCGCTAGATACGCTTGTAATGGTTGCTTTTACTTTTCCGTCGTAGAGATATAGGCTTTCGCCTCGTTTAACCTTTTTGCTTAGGTCGTATTGTGTCGGGATACAGCCAGTCTTTTCATAGTCGGCATTGTACTTGAACACCAAAGCCTGTCCGGTCCGTACGTTAATAATTCCCTCAAAATCACCAAGTCGAATTTTCGGTCCTTGCAAATCCTGAATGATTGCTACCGGCTTGCCGTACTCCTGACTGGCCTTGCGCACCCATTTGATCTGTTCAGCTTTCTCATCGTGACTACCATGGCTAAAGTTCAACCGTATGCCGTTCGCGCCAGCCTTGATGAGCCTGAGAACCGAACCGTAATTCATAGTAGAAGGACCAATAGTAGCGATGATCTTGGTCCGCTTAAATTTATCTACCGGCACATTCGGTGCCCTGTGAGTCATTTCGCTCATACTTCTATACTAGTGTAACCGGTAATGGTTTTCCTTTTCAAGGGAAAAGATTAAAGCCGTTTACAGGAATTGACACAACACCCTTGCCGCAGGCGCCAACAATACTGTAGATAGTACATGGGCATCTAACAATAGTGCCGACTGCACGGATAGGCAGTACGGCGAACTTAACAATACCGGCGCAGGCTTATTGCTGCGAATAGGCATAACATCTGCGATCGTATTAGCTGTTATCGTATTACAAAGAAGGACGAGGCACATTCTTTATCGATTACAAACTAGGAAATAGTACTGTGTGAAGTATTATTTCGCTCTCAAGACAGTGAGTGTCACGCATAATTCATCCGTGAAATCGCGACTGTCCCTTTTTAACAAGGAAGCCCTCGTAAATTATTAGTTGCAATATTCATAAAAAGATTGACTACTACCCCTGTTAAATGCTATAATTAGGTATGAATTATTCAGTTACCCAGTTTAGAAAAGATTACCCTGACGACGATGTTTGCTTAGATAGTATTTTCCAGTCTAGATATGGTGACTTAGATACATGTCCTCACTGTGGCGTTATTGGTGTTACTTTCTATCGAGTAAAGGGTCGCAAGTGCTATGCCTGTGGTGAATGTGGCTACCAGCTACATCCATTGGCTGAGACAATTTTTCATAAGTCCCACATTCCACTCACCAGCTGGTTCTACGTTATGTATCTCTATTCCGTCTCAAAGAATGGTGTGTCGGCTAAAGAAGTGCAACGTCATCTGGGAGTCACATATAAGACCGCATGGCGAATGTGCAAGCAGATACGAGTTGCTATGAGACAAGGTGGTATGAAGCTTTCGGGTGTAGTTGAAGCTGACGAAACTTACTTAGGTGCAAGAAACAAGAAAACGCCTATTTTAGGTGCTTTGAGTAGTAAAAGAGCTCGAGCTGTGGTCACCGATACCGCCTCTGCTGCACGGACTAAATCGTTCATACCGTCCACGGTGCAGATTGGCACGACATTACATACTGACGAAAGCCCGATTTACCACTGGACAAAGGCTGATTACTACCATAAGACGGTACACCATAGCATCGGTGAATACGTGCGTGACGGAGTACATACGAACACCATAGAGGGCTTCTGGGGGCAACTAAAACGGTCTATTGACGGGACTTACCACCACGTTTCACGGAAATATTTACAGTCTTACCTCGACGAGTTTGTTTTTCGCTATTCTTATCGGGATGTAGCTGCTTATCCTGTTCTTTTGGAACGGGCGTCGAAACGAGTTTTAAGATAGCTTTAAAGCGTTTCTTCTGATTCATACATATATTGTAACCCGTTATGGCTAGTTACTAAGAGCGATGAATTTGGTATAATGCTGTTTACCAAATTCTCTCGTACTGTGTGGGCAGGGCGCCCGCCCAGAACCAGGAGGACTACCGCGCAGATGACCGACGCCTAGACCCTTTTGAGAGGGTAAGGGAGAAGGAGGTAAAGTATGCATGTGGAAGCAACCGTTGTCCTTTGTGATGATGAAGAATGCGAAATATGCGAAGAGCCACCCCCTGTAATACAGTAAAGTGGCTCTAGAAAAATCAATTCGCGCAGAATTGTGGTAAACAGACTCTACTAGGCGGGGTCTGTTTTTCTTTCACTACCAACTTGTCACTATAAACTTATTGATAGTTTCAATATTATTGTTACGTAGCTGTGTGCTTATGTCAATAATAAGTCAATGTTCGTAACAACATCCTTATTGATAAGGAGTATCTTGCCTTAGCGTAAGCAATATTCTTTAAATCCTCATGGGGTTATAATCCAAACTGGTGCGCAAAGACTAAAAGAAAGGGGGTCATTTTGACCAACTTATTGCGGTCTCCGAGAGTTCCGAAAGAGAATTCTTAGGTGCAAACTAAGAACAATCTGATTGATGCTTAAACGCCGGAGCGAACCAATTCTACGTAAAGCATCATCTACCGGGGTACAACGGGAAGGCATTCCTGTCCTAGGGCGAAGCTTAAACTAGTAAGCGCCCGAAGCATCTGGTAGCGGAATAGTGGATGGATTATCCCAATGTCTTATGCGAGACGGAGGGATTTTTCATTTAAAGAACTTCCTTGTTGATAAGGGATACTCTCGCGTGAAATGTATTTACACTCATGCCGATTAATGGTATAATACACACTTATGTCAAAAGGTGAATGGACAATTTTCCCTTACGAAGCGCAGCCGAACTCGGCTGAGTTTGAATTGCCCGTTGAATACACCGTACCGTACTCATGGGGGACGCTACAAGTAACCGAAGCTGCACATCAGGCTTATGGTTTGAACCCCTTAGTCGCGACGACGAATAGTCGCTCAAAGACTACCACACTCCCGAGCGATTCTGCTCCCCACGTTGATGTCTTATTAATCGCTCCCGAGGAGGGTGAAGACCATATTCCTCCTGGAGCATTTGCCCTCCGGCCCACGCTTCACAAAGAGGGCGTCAGTCTTATTGTGGGTTTTGGTAACGACAGGGCAAGCCTGGGCGAGGAATTCAAACGCGGTCTACTGGGCCAGCTGCAGATGATAGCGAATACGGACGACGAAGACATCCTGGAGCGTGTTACCAACGAGGATGGCGTAAGTGCCCTAGAAGCACTAGAACATGAAGTGCCACAAGCGCTCGCTCATGGCCTTGCAATTGGCGTAAAAGAAGGCCTCGAAAATCCATTAGTAAGCTGGGAACGAATGCAATCTAACAAGAAGTTTCTGGGTTTTGTGGCCCGTATGGGCGGTCTTGCGGTTGGCGGAAGTACTGTTATCCTCACATCACCCAACTTTGTAGCCCCAGAACTGCCCATGACATATGGCCGTCTCGTCATACCAACAGCTTTCGCAGTCAGCTCCTTAGCCCTGAACTATAGGACCATCAGACGTTGGCTCCAAACGAGCGATTACCGAGAAATAGCGGTGCAAGAGAGCGCAGAGTTAAAGGCTATGGAAGTCAGTACGAGCCTCCATCAAACCTACTGTCGCCAACACTTTGACGAGCAATTTGAAGCCAGAGTGAATGGAGGTATGTAATGAGTCGGTATTTCTACGATGGCAATGGACGACCCCTAAACCGTGACGTAAAGCTTGAGCTTTTACTGGAAGATGAAGCAGCAGAGGGTGGTCAGGGCATGGAGATCCGAGCCGAAAGCGTTAGCGGCCATGCCGACAGACTGGAAAAAATTTATATGACCCTGGCCGGCGCTATCATGGGGCGCATAAAAAATGATGCACTGCGTATGCGAACGTTGGCCTCAGGCTTACTGGTGTACACAGCTGAGCGACATGCACGATTGGAGCCAGGTATTGAAGCAGTGATGATGCCCGAGGATACTGTCGCTTTCAATTACGAAGACTTCTTTCAACCGCCAACAGATGTACCAGAGCTTGGCCATGAACATACGTTATGGGTGGCACAATCTCTTATAGACTATGACTTTGGTGTACAGGCACAACGCCGGAGACTAGAAGCTCGGGATTATTAAGTCGTCACAGTAGTTCTGAGCTTTAAACAAGCAATGACATACCTTCATGTGCTGTTTTACACCCTAGGCTCTTAACTACTTCTGGAGCGTCATCTGATCCTGAAAATTTATCTGTAGCCATGATGCAGCTTACACGAACACAGGGACAAGCAGAATCATGCCGAAAGGCTCTTACGACGAATACGGATTGAGTACTCGGTTGAGCTCGGGTCGTCAGGTTTTCCGTGAGATCCCCAGCCAGTGGTCGTGGCTATATCCCAGCCACGCTGCTCGCGCATCTGGGCAGCAAATAGATCAAGGTCACGTATAGCGCACCCACAAGTAAGTCGCAGATCAATGTTGATGTACACGCCATTAGGGTTATCTTCATAGGGACTAATCTTCCACTCTACAGTATGCTTATGGTCTTGCAGACCCGTTCGTTCAGTATCGTGCTTAATACCAATAGCCCGAGCGTACTCGTCTAAATCGTCGATTACAAAAAGATCGCTACTCTAATTTCCTGGCCACACCGCATATAGGGTAGACTCGCCGGCAACTGCTCGCTTATAGGCATCAAGGTCAGCACCCTGTGTGACTTTGCCAGTTTTATCTATCTCAATATAGCAAACGGTCTTTGAACGATAAGGGAAGTCTTTGCCGGATGCTTTGGCGCTACGTGGTTCCATATCCGTTCTTCCTGCATTAATGGCCACTAGTTATTAAATATCTTCATAATTTATTGTATCAATAAAAAGACCCCCCGCGAGGACGAATCCAGCGGCGCTCGATTCCTGCGGTCACGACCTCACGGGGAATAAGCCTAAAGGCTTGCGAACTGCAGCAGTGCTCGGAGTAAACTCCTGTGCGCTGCCTTGTTCTTCGAACCGGTGTTCGATTCGTTTCTCGCGTAGAGAAACCACCAAAACAAAAACCCCACTTTCAGGGGCTCTTGTTTTGGTGACCTCACGGGGAATCGAACCCCGATTGCCAGGATGAAAACCTGGTGTCCTAACCGTTAGACGATGAGGCCAAATTACGAGTGAAGCGACAAAAAGTGTTTACATTTTTTGGCATTTCCGAGTAATTTGTGGCTCATACAAAGTATGAGGCATGGGACTTTCAGGAATGATAGACTTCCTTTTTAGCCTATTTTCCAGATGAAGTAACCGCGCTATTGTAACAGATAAGGAGATAAAAAGAAAGACCCCACTGCGTGTGAGTGGGGTCTTGTGAGCGGCCAGTCAAACTACTCGATGAGGCGTATTATACTACCTACTGAAGCGTCTGTAAACCACATTGTAAGCGATTGCACCGGCAAAGCTGGTAGCAACGAAGATACCGACTAATTCCGTCGGGCCAGTTGCTGGCAGCACGGTTGGTGTCTGCTCGCCCTTTACTTCTGTGGTAAAGGTAACTGGTGCCGCACAGTTATCGCTGTCGACTTCCTTGACTTCATCGCCGACATTGAAGGCGACTTTCACGCGAGTCACGTAGTTGCCGTCTTTGGCATATGTGTACTCAACAGTATCTTTGTCAGTTACGAGTGGCGTGCTGCCGTCACCGAAGTCATAGGTGTAGTGCTTGACCGTTACATCACCAGTCATAGTAGGCGTAACACTTACGCGAACTTTGCGACCGCCGAGCTCTTTGAGCGATACGGCTTTACAGTCGTACTTCGGCTTTTCTGGCTGTGGTGGTACACACTTGTCTTTCTTGATGACAACATCAGCGCTGTCTTCCGTCTCTTTGGTCTTGTCAGACTTCATGTATGCCAGGTTACGTACACGGACTTCACATTTATCGGCAGGTAAATCGTCCTGCACTTTAGTGGTGAACATAATGTATGCACCACCATTTTTGGCATAGTTACCGATGTTAATACCACCATCGAAGAGTGGCTTGTCATTCTGGGTAACGGTCTGGGAAGGAGCGATCCATTTGACGCTGCCGTTCACTAGCTTTACGTGTGGTGGCAGGACATCACGGACTGTTACACCGTTCAAAACGGCATCACCAGTGTTCTGGGTGGTCAGCAGCCATTCGACTTCGTCACCAGGCTTGGTATTTACTGATTCAACCCACGTCTTGTCACCTTTTTTGCGAACTTGCTTTTCGAACTTCACATTTGGGTTCTCTTTTGGAGTAACCTTTAGTTTTAGTTCTACAACTGCTTCGTACTCGAAACAACCCTTGAACTTACCATCGAGCGCATCGCTACCAATAGGTGCGCCAGTTGTGACGATTGTGTCAGCGAGCTGAACACCATTCTTGAAGTTGTCGTTGTCATACAGTTTGGCAGAGCCAGGTACGTATGACATCTTGAACTCTTTGTTAGCTGTAAAGTCGACAGTGTCCTCGACAACTGCTGCGTTGTCTGCAGAAATGTAACCGCGAGCACGCAGCGCCTGGCTAGTAGCAGTCGGCACAAAAACACGGACTTTCGTATTCTTTGCCACACCCAAGCCACTAGCGTTTGTGCTTTGGTTAGCGTTGTTGTGGATGTACATACGTACAACGACTTCTTTGCTACCCTCTGTCACGTTTGGCAAGACGTTCTTGTACAGATCGTCGCCTGTGTTCTGGTCGCTGCGGCGAGCGTCTACGAAAGCGCGCTCGTCACCGTAGCTCGGCGTATTGATGAATGAGTTGAAAACCGGACCAGTCAACGAACCACAACGATCATAGATGTCGCTATCGTTCGGGTTACATGGCTTGCTGTAGTCAAACGGTGTACGGTTCGGATAGAACTCTGCTGTTACCAGCTTTGCGGCAATACCAACGCCAGCTAGGATACCAAGCGCAGCAACTGTGACAACTGCAGTCTTGGAGAGCTTGCGGAAGCTTTCACGGATTTTGCTAAAGATTTTCATGAATATATCTCCTTATATCCTTTGTTATGGCAGCTGTGGCATTTGGTCTTCTGGGACGGTAGTCGGTACGACTGTCGTTACTGATACCGGCGGATTTGTGCTACTTGGAGCCGGTGAGGTCGTGGCAGGCGACTGAGGAACTGTCGTCGTAGTTGTAGGGACAGTTGTCGGTGGAGTCTCTGGAGGAGTTACTGGAACTTCGCCTGGCAAGTACCCATCTTCGCCTGGTTCTTGCTCGGCTGGGCCTTCACCTGGATCATCTGGCTCGCCTGGCTCGTTGTGCTCACCAGGTACTTCACCATCGTCTTCCTTTGGTGGAATTGTAGTTGTAGTGGTTGTCTCAGGAGTTGTGGTAGAGGTGGTAGTTTCAGGAACGGTTGTAGACGTAGTTGTTGTAGTCTCTGGAACCGTTGTAGAGGTGGTAGACGTAGTGGTAGTAGAAGTTGTGGTAGTGGTTTCCGGAATACTTGTTGTGGTAGAGGTGGTAGTTGATGTCTCAGGAGTTGTGGTAGAGGTGGTCGAAGTGGTAGTTTCAGGGGTAGTAGTAGATGTCGTAGGGGTTTCTTCTGGAGGTAGTTCTGGTACGTTTTCAAATGGAACAGGGCTGACTGGCTGGTAGCCACAGTCAATCTTGTAGTAAAGTGTTTGTGCTTTACCGGTTACGCCCTTGGCATCCACTGTGCCCGGCAGGTCAATGCGGAGGACAATTTTGCCCTGCATTGACTCCTTAGACTGGTGGATCGTTGGCGCCAGACCTTCGGCTTCACGCGTCTTCATGTACATCGTGTAGTAATCAACGTGCTTGCCTTCGAAGGTAGAGAAACTAATCTTTGCACCTTCTTGCGATAGGTAGTTAGCAAACTCTTCCTGCGCAGCCGCAAAAGCCTCTCGGTCGTTGATGTAGTGATTGACGAGTTCGTCGCGCTGCTCTGGAGTCATTCGCTCGGAAAGGCCAGCCTCTTCGCGGTGACCAACCAAAGAAGTCGGGTCAACAATATCACGGGCGAGCATATTTGTAAGGGCATCGGCGGGAGCTGACTTTTCACCCTCTGGACCCCAGTAGTTGCTGCCTTCTGGAGCCTGTTCGGCAAAGAATACGATTTCGCGGTCAGCGATAGTTTCTACCTGGGTAGTTGCTGGGTTGTCATAACTTTCGCTCAGGGTACCGTCTGATGGCAAGAAACCAAGCTGGTCCATGGCAACCTCTTGGGTACTAGCTGCTGCTGTTTCTGTGCGACCAGTGCCCATCCCAAGTGCTACACCAAGTACTGCAACTGATGCAGCGACACTTGCGAGAGCACGACGGCGTGGGTTGATGCCTGCTTCGGCCTTGCGAGCGCTCGGCGCTGACGTAATGTCACGAACTTCTGCTACAGGCTGTTCGGCCACTACAGCTACTACCGGCTCTGGGGCCAGTTCTGCGACCTGTACAGACGTCTCTGCCATTTTGGCTTTGTGTAGTGCCTGCAGATCCATTAGCACACGAGCACCTTCTTCGAAGGTGGTAATATTCTCGAACGGATTTACTGGATGTTCCATAAACGTATCCTTTAAACTCCTTGTTTCTTAATCCCTACGCCCACTTCTTTGACGTATTATGCTTAGATTCTACCATAAGTAACCTTCTATGTCAATACTAATACAATTTAGTGGCACATTATTCAAAATATTAGCGTAAGAAGTATGCATAGAACTCTTTAAGCTTATAGGCAGCAAACCCTAGAAAACTGGTGATAGAGAAGATGCCTACCACTCCTGCCATCCCCGTATCGGGTAGCTTCTGGGCGGGCGGAGGGGTCGTGACGGCCTTTACCCTTACGACTGGCTGAGGTTTCTCAGGCTGGCACACCTGAGCCAACGCGTCATCCTGCTCTTCCGGCACATTATCGGCCTCTGCAAAGGCCACGTTTTGCATTGGTACTTTACACGCGTCCACCTGCGTACCGACAGTGACCGAGAAGACGATTTCAATCGAATTGCCTACCTCCAGAGATGCCAGCTCTATTCCCTCGCCTACGAGCTCACTGACCCGAAAACCTTCGACCCCTTCAGAACCATTTAGGTTTGTATCTTCAAAACTCACGTCGTCTGGTAAGGAATCCTGTATGCGCACGTTTTGTAGATCCGCTTCACCGGTGTTCGTGACGGTGATACGGTATTCGAGCTGTTCACCAGGATCTGCCGTAACCTCTTGCAGCCACGCTGTATCACCGCTCGCACGGATATCTTTTTGGATACTTAGAGCCGGCTTCTTGGGTGCGGGCGGAGGGGTTGGTTGGGGCTGAGGTGGCGGTGGAGGCGTCGGCTTTGGTACGGGCACCGCA
>JAKQHX010000003.1 GCA_029557815.1 bacterium | reverse complement strand
CTGATTTGCCAGATGCCGCAAGTGGGTTCCGTGCTTACTCCAAGGAATCTCTGATGCGCATAAATATTGTCACTACCTTCAGTTATTGTATGGAAACCATCATCCAAGCTGGCAACAAGCGTATTCCGATCGAAAGCATCCGGATCGAAACCAACCCAAAGACAAGAGAATCACGCCTGTTCAAAAATATCTGGCAGCATATGTTCAAGTCCGGATCGGCTATCGTACGTAGCTATATAATGTACCGTCCTCATTTGATTTTTATATCTCTAGGAACAGTACTTCTAGCTGCTGGGATCATTCCTTTCATTCGGTATGGCATAATCTACCTAACCGGTGACCGAGGTGATCACTTCCAATCATTGCTACTGGGTACCATCCTGGTATTTGCTTCACTCATAGCCTTTGCCTTGACTGTAATTGCGGATTTAACCCACACCAATCGCACGTTACTAGAAGACAGCCTGGAACGTACCAAACGTCTGCAGTTCGATAAGCTCTAAGCTTCCTTTGCAAAGTCTACGAACCGTTTCGCCATCATCTTCCAGCCATTTTCTTTGCAAAATGCGGCAATGAATTTTTCGGTATCTTTTGCTGACTTGCGGCCGAGCTTGCGGATAGCCTCGGCCAACGCTCGCGGTGAATCCGGCTCAACTAGCCAACCCGTCTTGCCTTCTAGGACTACATCTCGCAACCCCCCCACGCGGGTGCCCAGTATCGGTCGCTTATAAAAATAGGCAAGCGATGCAACTGCACTGCCGGTAGCCGATTTGTACGGAAGCACTGTGACATCCGCGCGTGCAAAGTATTCGGCGGCATCTGTACCACTGACATATTTCAGGTGCAGCTCTATGTTGGGTATGTTCTTCTGTTTTATTTCCTGCTCAAGGGCATTGACATTAGACCATGTCTCACCCACGACCGTGGCATACACATCCTTGTCGTTCAACATAGCAAGCGCATCAACGAACACGTCCAGACCTTTATATGGCCGGATGAATCCAAAAAACAGCAGCTCCAGCCGACCACGTTTTTCGAGTGTGCCTTTCGCTATTGGAAAACCATCATGGACCGGCAATGTCTTAGTATTCAAAATCGGCATGTCTTTATATAGGCTACGCAGAAGCTGTTCTTCTTCTGTGGCGTGGACGATGAAACCGTCTGTCTGGTCAAGGAACAACTTGCTCGTATTCTGAACGATTTTCTTAGAATCATGGTCGAATACGTTATGGCATATATATATGACCTTTATGCCCTTTTTCCTGAGGCGACGAGCCAGGTAAGCGAAACCTGGCTGCCAGAAGAGCGTCCACCAGGTCACAAAGACCACCTCGGTCTTATTAGCGATGACGTTATCTATAGCTTTCTTGAGACTGAGGGGTGAGTAAGCATCTATCAGGTAAGATACATTACTATCAGGCGTCTGTCGGTAATCCAATTCTTTGTCGTCCTTGCCAGGGTACAGCCATTTAGGGTACTGGCGCTTAAAGGAAATGACTTTTACATCCGCATAGTCCTGGAGGGCTTGATGCAGTTGTGTATTGTACTGCGCGATGCCGCCACGATACGGTTCTATCGGACCAATAAGCGCGACTTTTAGTTTGGCCATGACTTACCCCTTTAAAAGCGCTTTCAGACGCTCATAATATCTCTCGGTTGCCTTGCCGTCAGCATACTTACCATATGCCTGTTCTTTAACCTCTGCTATGCGTTTTCTGTGTTTTTTGGTATATGCATTTGGATCCTTGAGGTACTTTCTAACTGCCGCGTCAAATTCTTCTTTTTGCCTCACGAGTTCACCAAATCGGCCTGAAGGATTGGAGCGTCGGACGACGTCGTTACCGGTGAAAGGCGGCTTGGTGTCGACAAAAAACACTGGCTTATCGAGCACCATGAAATCAAAGGCCAGCGACGACCAGTCAGTAACCAGGATATCTACTACAGATAGCAACTCTTCTGTATCAGGGTATTCACTGCTTGGCATGGCGCGTACGTGGGCGTTCTTGTCCGCGGCCAAAGGGTCTCCACTTAACATGTGTGCTCGGAAGATAATGAAAGTATCGGTGTCTTTGGCAAGTGATTCCAGGTAGGCTACCAGTTCATTGCCATCCATACCGAAAGGCAACAAGCTCCTATCCGGATCATTATGCTTCCAGGTAGGGGCAATCATAATGACTTTTTTGCCAGTCGGAATACCGTACTTCTTTTTCGCATTATGGTACGAGCCATTAATGAGCTTATCTACACGGGCGTACCCGGTCGGTATCAATTTTTCCGGGAGAACCCCGAACTTCTCAGCATATATCTCCGCCATCTTAGGAGAAGAAACCCAAACTTCATCGTAATGATTCAGATAGGATAGGATAGGTGGCGGCATAAATTTGAGTAGTAAAATACCGTGGAATGTATCGACGAATTTGATGCTTGTCAGCTTGGCAAGATAAATCAACGTCAGCGCACCGTAATTGGTGATAATGACATCAGCCTGCGCTACTTTGATCATGTCACGAAAGCGGATCATGCTTAGCGTAGGCAGATCTTGTTTACCTTCATAGACCTTCAGGTATTCCGGAAATGCCAGGAAGTACATCTCGATTGAGGGCTCGTGTTCTGCCAGATAATCGGACAGCATTCGTGAGTTACCGTGCATCTGGTAAAAGAACACCACTCTTTTGCTATTCTTTTTCTTGAAGAGCCTAAACGGCAGGGCTAAAAACATCAACGCTGCGCTTAGGACTAATAACATCCAGTGCTTTGGGTTTTCTTTGTCTACTTTCATGTTTCCTTGTGTGTAGATTATACCCTAGCAAGAGACCCCTTGCGAGTAACTCTTGCACAGGAACTACTTCTGGGCAATGACGCGAATAAAGCGATAATCTGTGTCTTTGTATGGTGCAAAGCCTGTGTCTTCCGCAGCTTCCAAGATTGTAAACCCAAGTGCTTTAATCTGATTTGTAAATTCACCAAAATCAACAAAACGGCGATAGTGATCCTCGTAGATAAAGGCGTCATCTTGGCCTTCTACTGGTTCGCCCTTTCTGTAGAGTTCGTTCTGCTGGCCTCGGGTCTCGATGCAAAGTTTGCCGCCATCTGCGAGATTACGGTATGCCCAGTCCAGGGCATTTGCTTGGCCTTCGGCGGTGACTGAATGCAAAGTAAAGCGTGAATAAACGATATCTGCGGGGTTCTCGCGATCAGGTAGCTCAGTGAAATCACCGGCCACATAGTGAAGATTTTTATGAGTACCATTGGTTCCTACTAGGACATCAATTTCTGATGCACACTGGTCGATAGCCT
>JAKQHX010000002.1 GCA_029557815.1 bacterium | reverse complement strand
CTCTTTCCAACGCCAACCGAGCTGTATATGGCTCATTTTCTAGGAGCTGGCGGCGCAAAGAGTCTCTTGTCTAATGTAGACAAGCCCATATCGGTGGCGGAATTAATGCCGGAGGCGGCGAACGCAAATAAGAATATTTTTTATAGAAACGGCAAGCCGCTAACACCGGCAGGAGTATACAACATGTTATCGAAGAAGGTGGAGGCTTAGGGAAATGTCTTTTAATGGATCAGGTACGTTTTCTTTAACATATTCTTGGGTTCAGGATGCAGCGCAGTCTATCCCAATTACAGATAGTCGGATGGATGCTCAATTCACCGATATCGCCAACGGTCTTAGCAATTGTATCACCAGGGACGGACAGTCTCCAGCTACAGCTAACCTGCCTATGGGAGGGTTTAACCACACAAACGTTGGCCTCGGGACCTCATCAACTCATTATACACGGTTAGATCAGGTGCAGAAAAACGCCCTTACATGGGCAGGAACGGCTGGCGGAACAGCTGACGCCATCACGGTTACGACAAGCCCTACATTTGCTACGCTTTACCCTGGTCAAGAAATTGACTTTATCTCATCTGGCGCTAACACTGGTGCTACAACTATAAATCCAAACAGTATCGGCGCGACTGCGGTTAAGAAATACGGCACAACCGCATTGTCTGCGGGTGATATACCAAGCGGCGCTCTTGTAAAGGTGAAGTTTGACGGCACGAATTTTCAGCTGATAAATGTAGCAGTCTCCTACGGCACAATGGCAAGCCAAAGCGCCAGCAGCGTCAATATTACAGGGGGAAGCATCACCGGGATTACTGATTTAGCAGTAGCTGACGGAGGAACTGGAGCGTCTTCGGCGAGCGGAGCTCGAACAAGTTTGGGTCTGGTTATCGGCACGGACGTGCAGGCATATAATGCGAACTTGGCGGCAGTCGCAGGACTGACAACGGCATCAAATAAACTGGAGTACTGGACGGGATCAGGAACGGCAGCCCTGACAGATTTTACTGCTGCGGCACGATCCTTACTTGACGACACCAGCACATCCGCGATGAAAACTACTCTTGGCATCACAGACCCTGGGTTGGTTCTGATTTCTGCAGGTTCAGCAAGCGATGACGCAACGTTTGACATAACAAGCGGAATGGATGGCACTTACGAGGAGTATGTAATTAAGGGCATTAATATTGTTCCGGCCACCACATCCCAGCAACTTATGATGCGCACGTCTACTGATGGCGGGTCAAGTTTTGATGCGGGAGGCTCCGACTACTCCTGGGCCTATGTCATGCGCGATACAGCAGGAACCGACAATAGCAATCAAGATTCCGCAGATACGTATATTGAGTTGGCGGCATCTATGCTCGCCGGAACAGGTGAAGGCGGTATGTTTGAAATACGCATAGCTCATCCAGCGGCTACATCTCTTTATAAATTGATCACATGGAACGGCGTATTTGCCTCATCAACCGGCACGCGAGTGGTTATCGGTGGTGCAAGACGTCTGGCAACGGCTGACATAGACGCGGTTAGATTTTTGATGTCGTCTGGGAATATTGAATCAGGTGAATTTAAACTTTATGGGGTTAAAAAATCATGATGAAAACGGTACTAACAATAGAAGAGGGAGCTACAAGAATCAAGATGGCACCAGAAGAGGCGGCGGCGCTTGCAGAGGACTTAAAAGCCGTCGCCACTAAAAAGGCAAAGCTACTATGGAAGAGGCAGCGTAAAGAAGCTTATCCACCAATTGGCGACGCGCTTGACGCCTTTTGGCACTCCCTTGACGTCATGAAAGACAACAATCCATCTGCATTCATAGGGCAACATGCAAGCACGAAAGAGTGGTATCTCGCCTGCAGGAAAGTGAAGCAAGACATACCAAAACCAGCGGAGGAATAATGAACGATAACGATAAAGTATATCAGTTGACCGAATCGGAGCTCGAAGAGGTTATAGAAAAAA
>JAKQHX010000011.1 GCA_029557815.1 bacterium | reverse complement strand
CGTACCTGGTCCACGAAAAGGTATTGTCCTGATCAAGGAGGCAAAATAATGGCTGTATCTACTTATACAAAAGCCGGCACAAAGGCCACCACAGCAGCTAAGCTCGATAAAGCTGTCTTTTCTGTGATGCCCGAGAACCATGAGCTTATCAAAGAAGCGTATGTAGCATACCTGGCGAACGGCCGCGAAAATTTGGCACAGACCAAGACTCGCGGTCTTGTTCGTGGTGGTGGCCGCAAACCGTGGAAGCAAAAGGGTACAGGACGTGCGCGCTTTGGTTCAAGCCGTAACCCAATCTGGCGAGGCGGTGGTGTAACCTTTGGCCCAACCGGCGAAGAGAACTACACACACCGAATGCATACGACCGCCAAGCGCCAAGCTATCCGACAGGCATTGAGCCTTGCGGCCGACAGTGGCAAGCTCATCGTAATGGAAGACCTTAAGATCAAAGAAGGTAAAACCGCCGAAGCTGTTAAACTGTTTACAAAAGTCGGTGCCACCCGCAATGTACTCGTTGTTGTCGCAGACAAGACGGATGAATTAATCCGTGCGACCCGCAACCTGCAGAATGTCAAGCTTGTTCAGGCCCGCTATGTAAATGTCTATGATGTCATGAATGCCGACCACATCGTCGTCACGAATGACGCGCTAAAAGCCATCAGTGATTGGCTCGGAGGGGGCAAGTAATGGAAAAAACCCTTGTACTCAAACCACGTGTGAGTGAGAAGGCATACGCCGAAAGCCAGCAGAACGTTTATGTCTTTGGTGTTGATAAGCACGCAGACAAGTTGTCGATTGCCCGTGCGGTCGAAGCGCAGTTCGGTGTAACCGTAAAGTCTGTGAACACGGTCGTGTCCAAAGGCAAAGCAAAGCGCACTATCCGTAAGGGTGGCCGTCCGGTTGCCGGGCGAACGAGCGATTTCAAGAAAGCGTATGTCACGCTCAAAGAAGGTGATTCAATCGCTCTCTTTGCAGCCGCTGAAGACGATAAGGCCGAGAAGCCAGCCAAGAAGGAGAAAAAATAATGGCGATTAAACTCTACAAGCCTACCACTCCTGGCCGACGCGGCATGACTACCCAAGACATGAGCACCATCACAACCAAGAAGCCGCTTAAGTCTTTGACCGTCATTAAGAAAAAGCACTCTGGCCGTAACAACCAGGGCCGTATTACCACCCGTCATCGCGGAGGCGGCACACGGACGTTTTATCGAATTGTTAACTTCAACCTACCCGCTGGAACCACCGCTACGATTGAACATATAGAGTATGATCCGAACCGTAGCGCCCGCATCGCCCGTATCAAAGACCAGGATAACCAGTATCACTACATCCTGGCCGCAAACGGCATGAAAGTTGGGCAAAAGATTACGAGTGGTGAAGAAGTTGCTATCGAAAACGGCAACCGCTTGCCTCTTAAGAACATCCCAGTAGGTAGTGTCATCCACGCTATTGAACTACAGCCAGGCCGGGGCGCACAGATTGTTCGCTCGGCTGGCGCCAGTGCCCAGCTGATGGCCAAAGAAGGCGATTATGCCCAGGTGAAGTTGCCAAGTGGTGAAGTCCGTATGGTTCATCTTGCGTGTACTGCGAGCCTTGGTGTCGTGGGGAATGTCCAGCATCAGAACATCAAGGTAGGAAAAGCTGGCCGTTCCAGGCACAAGGGTATTCGTCCGACTGTCCGAGGTGTTGTCATGAACGCGGCTGACCACCCACATGGTGGTGGTGATGGTGGCCGTCACCGTATGGCACGCGCGCCAGTGACGCCATGGGGTCAGAAGACGCTTGGCTTCAAGACACGCCGTCGCAAGAGTACAACTAAGTTTATCGTCCGCAGTCGTCACGCGGCGAAGAGGAAATAAAGGAGCTTCTAAGATATGAGTCG
>JAKQHX010000008.1 GCA_029557815.1 bacterium | reverse complement strand
ATAGTATTGTTGGTGCTGTCACGCGGTATGGATAGAGATCGTGAAAAGTAGCACTGAACCAATTGAAAATTCACCGAGTAAGGCAGATAGAGAGATGTTATATTTGCCCGGTGGCTCGCTAAGCATGCATAGCGACTTGATGCAGTGGGCAAAAGAATACACTGAAAGTCTAGAAGTTTCTGCCTCCGAACTATCCAGAGTTGGTGAAGTACCTGCGGCGCCTCACATATCTTACTCGGGCGACCTTGATTCTTATCGGCTAATGCTCAGAAACATTCCCGTTCTCGATAAATCCGAGCAGCATGGGCTTTTTGAAAAGATTGATAGCTCAAAACTGGCGACTGCCCGGTTGGTTATTGACGGGCTTTGCGCTGCGAACGGTAGAGCCGGACTTTTTCGGCCAGAAGAAAAAGACGTATCCATAATTCAATCAGGATTGAGTGCAAAAAGAAAGCTCATGTATCACAACTTGCGTCTGGTTGCATGGCGCGCAAATTACTACAAATTTCATGACAGTTCAACGATAGAGGTAGAAGATTTGATATCCGAAGGAGTATTTGGCCTTGAGAATGCTATTGATAGATTTGATACCTCAACAGGCCATGCTTTCAGTACCTACGCCGTGCCCTGGATCCGCAATCGTATGGCGCGTGCTGTGCGCTCAACCAGCATGATACCAGAACATATGCATAAAAAAATCGGGCCTCTCAGGGAGCTTATCAAGGCTGGCAAAACGCAAGAAGAAATTGCCAAAGAGCTCAAGGTGGGAAAGAACACAGTGGGTAGTCTGGTGGCCTTGCTCCAGCCGATGGTTTCGCTCGATGCCCCAATATCCAATGATGGGTCAAGCAGCACAGCTCTTGGCGATACAATCTCTGATTCAGTGACTGAAGAAGATAGTTATTCGGAGGTAGAGGACTCTAGTACTTATGAGACGCTACAGGGAATGTTGGATGGACTTACCGAGCAGCAGAGCCGAGTCATACGGTTGCGGTTTGGTATTGGTGTAGATGAGCGTATGACGCTGGAGAAAATTGGACGCCGTGAAGGTGTCACCAAGGAACGTATTAGGCAAATTGAGCAATTAGCATTGAAGAAGCTACGCAAACGTGCCGAGGAGCTTGATCTGACCTGGCTTGATGATTTCGCATAGATCGATGCACTTGATCCTTCGCTAATTGGCAATCAAGAGTGTGTTCGGTTATTTCTCTCTGGTATGTTTTCCGCGTCAGTGCGTAGCTTTTTTCTGCGCGGTAGTCCAGAGTAGTATGGCATGGCCCGCAGGCACGAATCCAACATGCCCCAAATTTGCCTGAACGCATCAGCGATAATCGGATTCGTGATAGTAATAGCGTGCGGCTCGCTACCAAACAGCACAATAAGCAGGCTCGTGCCGCTGACGCTCCACTCTACTGGAGCGGTATAGTCTTCTTGTTTGATCCATGTTCGCTTCAAGTTACTACGCTTATCACCATTGCTAGACGTTGTACCGGTACCGAGATCTGGTGTAATGCCATGTCGCTTTATGTCATGCCGGCCAGGCATGACACGTAGTTCGTGCATAGTATCAAAGCCCATGACCGGGATATCGGCGCGTGACCGGATGAAATAAATCGGTTCGAGCTGGGCAATCTGTTGGCGGTAGGCATCGGCAACCTTGTCGCGGCCGGTAACGACCTGAACAGACGGTTGGTCGGTGTGGCTGTGATAGGCAGCCAGTAAATCCTTGAGTACGGCCTTGACCGCGTCTTCTCGGGCAGAGGCAAGGTTACGTTGTTCGGCAACAAGGTTGCTGAGCGCCATAGGGTTATCAGGGAAGTAGACGTACTTTTTCTTTACTTCTTCTCGGCGCGCCAGCCCCATATCTGTTAGCTGGTCGAGTACCTTGTAGGCGTTTGAGCGGGTCAGCTTAAGCTCACGAGCCAGTTGGGGCGGGGAAGCGCTGCCTCGTTCGAGCAGGAGCGCGTAGGTATGTGCCTGGGCGCTATTGAGGCCGGTCGCGACGAGGTCGTTCGGGTTCATATACGTAGCTTAGCATAAAAATCATAAAATGTGAATAATAAATTCACAAAAGTATTATAACAGGTGGAAAGTTGAAAATATATGTGAAACATTATTGACAATAATTACTATTTGTCATATAATGCAACGCATCTTTTGAGAAATAAGGAGTTTGGTTTTATGGCAGCACGGCTAACGTTTGAGAACTTTAAAGTCGATCACTTCTCGGTGCTTGATATTGGTGGCGGAGTGGTGCCGGAAATGGCACGTGCTTTCGATGTAGAGTTGGCTACGTATCCTCGCGCCGACCAGCTTGGTGAACTCATTGCTGCTGTCGGACCGGCCAAAGAGCTGCAGGAAAACATCGGCCGCATACAGGAGACGCTCGGTACGGATAATGATGCAGTTGGAATTGCCCAAGATTGGGTGGAGCGATCCGGACTATTGCTGCCTGTTTCGCGTTCGTACATGAACGCCAAGCCTGAGGCTGGGCTACAGAATTTTGACCTCGCGGTCGTGACTGGCGGCGTCCGAAACTGGATGATGCGTCGTGCAAGCCGATTGGTGCCAGAGCTGGATCGAGTAGACGAGGTATTGCTGGTCGCAGGAAATCGTGCAATGAAGACGACTGAAGGCCCCGATGTCGAGGAGGGTATGACGGAAGCTGACTACATGGGAAGTGTCGTTCGTGGGCTGCTGGCCGATTCTGGTGTGGAGGTTGAGCTTGTGCGGGTAGACTCCGGGATAGGCGATGAAGTGATGGACGCAGCAGCGGAACATATCGATGCTTCCCAGAGTGTCCTTATTTCCTCAAACGCCGGTGCATGGGTGCAAAACGCTGGTCAGCTGCGCAGGGCTGTCCGCAGTCTACACAGGGGCTTCGATGAAGATGGTAGCCAGCTGTTTGTCGTGAGTGATTCGTTCCCGCTTGGCACGGGCAGCGAGCCGACATCGACTCATCAGAATCCCTTTACGGCGCTTGGCCAAATTGCCCGAAACGCCCAAGAGCTTGTCCGCCACGAAAGCTAACGTCCACTACTAATCATAAGCAATACTGCCGGGCCGACCTGTAGCGTATACTTGTATATATGAACAAGCTTACGGGGAAGAAGGTGCTGGCCATCATCGATGGCAAATCGGTCTTTTATCGTGGATACTACGCGATGCCGAACCTCAGCTTGAGTGACGGGACACCGACAGGTGGGGTGTTTGGTTTCGCCTCGATGGCACTCGAGGTCATCAAACGGCTCGATCCGGACTATGTCTGTGTGGCGTGGGATAAGCCAAAGACGAATATCCGCCGCCGGCTGGAGCTGTATCCGGCGTACAAAGCCGGCCGCAAGCCGGCACCGCCGGACTTTTATGAACAAATTCCGCTGCTGCATGAGTTGCTGGAGGCGTTTGGTTGGCCGCTGTACGAGCTGGACGATTATGAGGCGAATGATATCATGGGTACGCTCGCGGTCAAGGCGGCCAAGCAGGATATCGAGACGATGTTGATTACCTCTGACCTCGATATGCTGCAGATTGTCGATCCGCACATCCACGTATTCGCACTGAAAAAAGGCCTCACTAACATCGAGCTGTACAGTCCGAAAAGCTTCGAGGCGAAATACGGTATCCGGGCCGACCAATTCCTCGATCTGAAGGCGCTGAAAGGTGATTCGTCCGATAACATCCCCGGCGTGCCGGGTATCGGCGAAAAAGGTGCGATTGAGCTGCTTAAAACATTCGATAATCTGGACAATATTTATGACAATTTGGCACTGGTCAAGGATTCGGTGCGCAAGAAGCTCGAAGCCGGCAAAGAGTCGGCTATCCTAAGCAAAAAACTGGCGGCGCTCTGGCTTGACGCGCCGATTGACCTGGAGCTGAAAAAGCTCGACATGGCGCATTGCGAACCGGAACGGGTCAAACAGGTGCTGCAAAAGCTGGAATTTACAAGCCTGGTGCGGCGCCTGCCGGAGGTTATGCAAGTGGCGGCCAGCGAAGAGAAAACAGCCATTCGACAGTCTGGCCTCAAGGCATATGAGCTTTCTGTACTCAAAGAAGACGAGGGTTTTGACCACGTCAAAACGGCGAGTACCTATTTTGTCCTACCGACCTATGCCGATGCGCACAAAAAGACACTGACCTATTTGGCTATCGCCAATGAACACGGAAAAGGCTCAATCATTTCGGCTGACCGCCTGGCACTGCCTGAAGTGCAAGAAACACTGGCGGCACTGACCGGTGAGATCGTGACGTATGATGCCAAGGCATTGCTCAAGCAATTCGAGGCCTGGACAGATAATCCGCCGAAGTTATTTGACGTACAGATTGCAGCCTTTTTACTCAATTCACTTACACGCGATCAGTCACTCGCCGGATTAGCCCGTGAGTGGCTGGATTTGGAAACCGAGGCTGAGGAGATGGACGAACTGGCGCGCCTGCGTTTGGACATGGCAGTACTCGCAAAGTTGTACAGTTTGTTCAAGCGGGAGTTGGCCCAGAAAGATAACGCAAAGCTCAAAAAACTTTTTGACGAAGTCGAAATGCCACTCGTTCCGGTGCTGGCTGCAATGGAGCGCGAAGGCATCCAATTGGACACGGACTACCTGAGGCGGATGGATGACCAAATCAGCGATATGATTTCGGACGTGGAGCAGCAGATTTATGGTCACGCTGACGTGGAGTTCAACATTGGCTCGCCAGCGCAGTTGGCAGATATCTTGTTCGAAAAACTTGGGCTTCCCAAAGACGGTATCAAAAAAGGCAAAACAGGCTACTCCACGGCCGCATCCGAACTGGATAAACTGCGTGGTATCCACCCGATCATCGACCTTATCACTCAGTGGCGCGAAGTGACGAAGCTCAAAAACACCTACGTCGATACGCTGCCTAAAATGGTGGATGCAGATTCCCGTTTACACACGACGTACGCGCTGACTGTTGCGGCAACAGGCAGGCTTAGCAGCAATGACCCGAACTTGCAAAACATCCCGGTGCGTACAGAGCTGGGCAAGCAAATTCGTACGGCCTTTGTGGCCGGTCCTGGCAGGATGCTTGTGAGTGCTGATTACTCCCAGCAGGAACTACGCTTGGCTGCGTACTTGGCCAAGGATGAGGATTTGATAGATATGTTTAACCGTGACGTCGATGTACACACTGCCACAGCAGCCGAAGTCTATGGTCGCGACCAGGGCGACGTCACGAAGAACATGCGCCGCGATGCCAAAGTGGTGAATTTCGGCATTATGTACGGGCTGAGTACACATGGCCTGGTGGCGGCGACTGGTATGACGTATGAGCAGGCAAAGAACTTCATCAAAAAATACTTCGAAGTCCGGCCAAAGCTCGTGGCCTATATCGACGAAGTTAAGGAGCAGGCGAAAACAGCCGGCTACACGGAGACTATCATGGGCCGGCGCCGGCCGACACCGGACGTACATTCCAGCAACTTTATGGTACGCGAAGCGGCTATGCGTGCTGCGGTGAACATGCCATTCCAAGGCAGTGCTGCCGACATTATGAAGTTGGCGATGGTGAAAGTTGCCGAAAAACTGCGGGGTAGTGATTGCAAGATGCTGCTGCAAATCCACGACTCGCTCATCATTGAGTGTCCAGAGACAAAGGCCGAGGAAACAGCCAAAATCGTGAAAGAAACCATGGAGAGCGCCTTCAAACTCCCCATCAAACAGACGGTAGACACATCAATCGGCAAGAACTGGGGCGAACTGTAATGAGAGGAGGCGGTTCCTCCTCTCGGAAGGGCATGTATGAGTGACTTAGAAAAAGTTGACGTTGTTGATAAAAATGACAAATTGACGGGCCAGACTATAACTATGGGAGAAGCTCATACGAGCGTTATTCCTCACAGAATCTCTGCAGTGCTAGTATTTCGCTCCAGCGGCAAGCTACTGGTTCAGGTTCATGCTTGGCACAACCGAAGGCTTGATCACTCAGTAGGTGGACATGTTTCAGCAGGTGAAGATTACGACACCGCCGCCAAAAGAGAAATGGAAGAGGAGCTTGGCTTAGTCATCCCCTTAAGTAAAGTTGCCGAAGGCGTTTGGTCTGATGAGTATTATCCTAAAGACAACAAGCGAGTAGTGCATGTTTTTGGAGTTTTTGTTGCAGAGGTGCCAAATGATTGGCGGTTCAAAGAGACAGAAGAAGTCGATATGATAGTAGAAATGACTGTTGAAGAGATAGTTGCAATGATGAATGAGTCGCCAGATAAGTTCCTCCAAGGTTTTATGACGAGTTTGGGAGCCTATCTTAGACACATCGGTTCGGAATTGAAGATTAATGCGTATGGCAAGAACTGGGGCAAACTGTAATGAGGTATCAGAGACAGGTATGAAGACGTTCTATGTTGGGGTCAAAGGTGCCATCGTCAGAGGCTCGCAGGTTCTCTTGCTTAAGAAAGCCGGTGAAGACCTGTGGGAAGCGCCTGGCGGGCGGATTGATGATGACGAGACCATCCACCAAGCGCTGGAGCGTGAGCTACGCGAAGAGGTTCCGAATATTGCGAGTATTCAAATCGGTGACATCATCGGCGCACACCGAGTACCGAAAGATATTGATGGTAACAAAAGCCTAGTGCTCATTTACTACGTCGTACAGGCAGACTTTGATGGCGAGCCTGAGCTCAGCGAGGAACACGAGGACTATATGTGGGCAAACCGCGACGAAGCGCTCCAGCGTATGGTCGATAAAAGGGAAATCATCGAAAGTATATTCAAAGAGTTATGACGCATGAGTGATATTAGGCAACGGACAATAGATACCTACAATAATTCAGCCAAGGAACTGGCGGAGTATTTTCGTGGTATTGGTTCACGTATCAAGGATATCGATCTGGCAATCGAGCTTGCTGGCAGCCCAATCGGGCCGCAGATTCTGGAAATCGGCTGCGGGGATGGCCGCGATGCCAAAGAAATGGTGAAACGCACGAAACATTACGTCGGTTTTGATATTTCCGAAGAACTCATCAAGCTTGCCCGCGAACATGTGCCGGAGGGCAGATTTGAAGTTGCAGACGCCGTAACCTACGATTACCCGCAAGGCTTGGATGTGGTTTTTGCATTTGCGTCGTTGCTGCACTTAAGCAAAGAAGAGATTGCGACCGTGCTGGAAAAGGCGCATACGTCCCTGAAGCCCGGCGGGGTTTTCTTCATATCGCTAAAACTGGCAAATGAGTATACCGAGAAAATCAAAGAAGACCGCTTTGGCACGCGTCAGTTTTATTTCTATAACCCGGACATTATCAAAGAGCTTGCCGGTGACATGTATGAAGTAGCCAAGATTGACGGTGGCTTTATTACGGTCGGAAACACTGAGTGGTTTGAAATTGCACTGCGGAGCAAGTAGAGATGGGTGACAGGGAGAAGAGGACGTTTCAGTTCAGGAAACTCGTCAGGGACGGGGTACTCGATAGCATGCTCGGCAAAGGCCAGCGGGTGCGCTACACACGAGTAACCGGTGAACGTCACCTGGAGGCCATGGAAGATAAATTTGGCGAAGAAGCGGCGGAGCTATCGCTTACCGAAGGGTCCGAAAAGGCCTTGGGTGAGCTTGCTGACCTGCAACAACTGATTGACGATTCGCTCACGCTCCTGGGACAGACGCCAGAAGACCTCGCGCGGGTGCAAGCCGGAAAATATGCCAGAGTAGGCGGCTTTTTGGGCGGAGTATTCATTCGGACCGCCGAAGTCGATCCCGCTACCGATCCAGAATGGTACGACTACCTTATGGCACACCCGGACCGCTATCCTACGCAGCTGGACTGACAATCAGGCTCACGACCCAGAAGTAAATCATCAGGCTGATAATATCCTGCAGCACGGTGACAATCGGGTCGGCACCGGTGGCCGGATCCGTGCGCAGCCTGTTTAGGAGTGCGGCAAGTAAAAGCGCAAAGACGGTCGCACACGTAATGCTTGCAAAAAGCGCCAATCCGACAGCAAGGGCGAGGTCGTTCGCTCCAAGCCAAAAGTGGGTAACGGTTGCTGTGACAACGCCAAAAATCGCACCGATGGCCAAGCCCAAGCAAAGTTCTTTGATGATATAAGTAGCAAACTTGGCCTGCTTTTTGTGAAGGTTGCGGATATAAATTGTTGCAGTTTGCGTACCGACAGCGTCGCTGACATAGACGATGAGCGGCATGAAGAACGCGATGCGGGCATCGAGTGATAATACCTCTTCGTATCGCGAGACGACGGCTGCCGTCGCAAGGCTAAGTGCTAAACCGGCAATGAGCCACGGCAAACGGATACGGAGCAGGAGCGGAACACTCTCCGTCGCGTCATTTGCATACAGCACCCGCTTATTACTTTTTGTTTTCGCCATGAGCAAATTATCTCACACATGCGTATGAATGACATGCTTCTACTGGTCTTGCGGCTGGTTACTTCGTCTCGTCTGCCAGCTTTGCGGCTCTGTACTCCTGGAGTCTGAGTACCGCTTCGCTCGGCATATCGGGGCGTTGGTCTGCATCGCCGAACTGGTCGCCGGGCTCAAAAACGAGTCCGTGGCTCACGAGGAATTCCAGGAACCTGCCAAATGGCGCGTCGGCAAATTTGCCAAAACCCTCGCGAAGGGAGTAGGCGATTTTGTCGGGATGATCGTGGTGGACTCTCTGGCCGCCCACTTCGTCCAATGTCGCCAGGCTGAGTCGTTTATCATCAGTGGCGTAGGTACCGTCGGCCTTTGGGTAGACTTTACCGGCCAAAAATTCCCGCAATGTGAGCCGCTCAATATCGCCCGCATGGCCCAACGAGTTGGTGATATTGCCGCCGGCGATCAGCGCCAAGACGGCCGCCCCGCTTGCGGCTGCACCCGTGACCGCACCAACCATGGCTTCCTTCGATGTACGCGGCCTGCTAAGCAGCATTCCTGCTAGTGCCATGCCGCCAACGTAG
>JAKQHX010000044.1 GCA_029557815.1 bacterium | reverse complement strand
TCCGCTATTGCCTGATAGTCTTGGCAAAGTTGGACGAGCCTATCTGTATCAATTACCATATTGTCAACAACTATGCATCAGCATGTAGCAAGATGCAATAGGTATTGGCCTATGGCTGACTTTTGGCTATCGTGCGTGGTGCGGCGTGCCGTAGTGTTCGGAATAGCGTGGCACCAAGCTGCCTGCTGCCCAGAGTGCGGCTAACCCGACAAGCGTATATACGATGCGCGCTAACGCGGAACCCTCGCCAAAGAGTGAGTCTACAAGATTATACTCGAGTAACCCCACAAGCCCCCAGTTGAGGCCGCCTACGATAATTAGTACCAATGCTGCTATGTCTAATCCCTTCATCCCCTGCCTCCGTGTTACTTGCACATATAATTTTGAGGCATCTGGACGATTGGCAATATGAGAAATATTGCTTTTATGTACAAGAAAATGATGGCTATTCGTAACGCAACGCTTCGATTGGATTCAGACGGCTTGCGCGCCTGGCGGGCAGTGTCGAAGCTATAAAGGCAATGCCGGTAACGATACCCATAACGGTCAACATCGGTAGGGCTGGAAAGCTGAATAGCTCTAGCCCCTCGAAATCTTTCAAAATCGTTCCAGAGGCGATGTTGCTGCCGATACGGCCGATGATGTTGGCCGCACCAAGTGCGAACAGGCTACTCCACAATCCGATCAGTACGGCTTCGAGGCTGAACAGCAAGAATATTTTCCGTCTGCCCATGCCCAGTGCTTTCATGAGGCCGATTTCGCGTGTCCGTTCTTGTACGGCCATGAGCAAAGTGTTGACGATACCAAACGAAGCGGCAGCAAGTGCAATCGCCGCGAATATATTCAGGAAAGTCGTGATTCCATTGATAATGGCATTAACAATACCTAATTGGTCCTCGAGCGTACTGGCGCTGAAGCCTTTTTTGTCCAGGTCTTGCTTCAGGGCTTGCAGCTGTTCATCCGAGATACTGTCGTCAAATTTCGCGACTGCGGTCACGTACTGGTAGCGCTGAAAATCAGGCTGGCCTTCGGTTGTTTTCAAGAAAGCGTCACGTGCCAATGATATGCTGATGTTCATCGCATTACCCTGTATGAAGGTTTTCTCCTGCACTCCAACCACTGTCACCGGAAATGTAATGATTTTGCCGCTAGCGTTCTTGAATGCCATGTCGACGGTTTTGCCCACAGCGCTCTGTGCACTGTCGAAGCCCAGCGGCTGCACGAGCGACGGAGTCAGCGTGACTTCATAAGCCTTGCCGTTAGCGTTTACGGTACGACCCGCGGAAATAGGAATATTGAGCCCCTCCAGACCTTGCGTCACGGTAGCCTTGTACTTCTTGTTGCCGTTGCCTATGTACTCAACGGCTGTCATATATAGCGGATCGACACCTTCTATGTGTTTGGTGCTACGTATTTCTTCGATGTCTGCCCGATCAATCGTGACCATTTGAGTGAATCCGAAGCCGGATGCTTTTGCGTCCGGGTCGTACTCTTGTGCTTCGTCGTTACTGACCGGTCCGGCATCTTCTTGCTTTGCGGTAATTATAAGCGCATCCTTCGCGCCCGCGGCATTCACCTGCTCTTCCACGTATGTCCGAAGGCCGTAGCCGACGCCAGTTGTCAACATTAACGTCAATGCACCGATAAATACTGCCGATGAAGTGAGGAACGTTCTCAGTTTGCTTTTACGTAAGTTACCGTTCGCACTCAGGAAAATGTCCCTGTATTTCATGATTTTTTACCTGCTTTCAGTGATTTCACGATCTGGCCGTCCTTTATGATGATTTGTCGGTCGCAGCGCTTTGCCAAATCGGCATCATGAGTGACGAATATAAGCGTTATGCCTTTTTCTTTGTTAAGTGAAAATAAGAGATCTTCAATTTTGGCGCCCGTTGCGGTATCAAGGTTGCCGGTTGGTTCGTCGGCAAAGATGACTTTCGGGTTGTTTATAAGCGCACGAGCTATGGCAACGCGCTGCTTCTGGCCGCCGCTGAGATTCACCGCTTTGTTTTTTGCCTTGTCTTCCAGCTCTACGTCGCGAAGTACTTCCATGCCACGGCGTTTTCGTTCCCGGGATGAGATGCCGGCTATCTTCAATGGCAGAATGACATTGTTAAGAACAGTGTCATTTGCGTTTAGGAAAAACTGTTGGAACACAAAGCCGAACTCCCCGTTTCGGAGCAAGTCGGCCTGTTTGGCTTTCAGTTTTGTCGTTTGTTGGCCGTTGATGGCGATAGAGCCTTTCGATGGCTTGTCCAGCAGTGCAAGCAGGTGTAGCAGCGTGGACTTGCCGGATCCACTCTTGCCGATGACGGCGACGACTTCACCCGCCTCAATGCTCAGGTCAATGCCTTTTAGCGCCGTGAAAGCAGTTTCGCCCTTGCCATAGGTCTTGATAAGATTTTTTGCTTCGATGAGAGTTGGCATGCAGTTCCTTTTACAATTACTTACCAAGTATAACAGCCCTGCCGCCCTGCAAACGCAAAAAGTAAGGAGGCTCAGGCATGAGAGTCATAGACACCACTGCCAAAGAACGTATATGTTTGTATATAATAGGAACTGGAATACTACGTGATATAAGAAGACGGAAGACTATACGTGAAACTACAAAATAAGGTCATAGTGGTGACTGGCGCGGGCAGCGGCATTGGTAGCGCGCTCGTTGCCGGGCTGCTTGGACGCGAAGCGAGGGTGGCGGCAGTTGATTTGCGGGCAGAATCCCTGAAATCCCTGTCTGCAGACTATTCTTCCGACAGATTGTCCATCCATCGGGTGGATATATCTGACAGAAAAGCGGTCGAGCACCTTCCGGACGCTATCATCAAGCACCATGGAGCAGTGGACGCTATCATCAACTGTGCGGGTATCATCCAGCCATTTGCCAGGATCAACGAGCTGCAGTACGAGGCTATCGAAAGGGTCATGAATGTGAACTTTTATGGCACGCTCTATATGACCAAAGCATTCCTGCCGTACTTGCTCGAACGACCAGAAGCATATATTGCGAACTTTTCTAGCATGGGCGGCTTTTTGCCGGTACCGGGTCAAGGGGTTTATGGTGCGTCAAAAGCAGCAGTCAAATTGCTAAGCGAGTCACTCTATGCTGAACTTCTGTATACCAACGTTCGTGTCAGTACCATATTCCCTGGAGCAACAAAAACGAACATAAGTGGTAACTCAGGCGTAAAGATGCCTGGCAGCTCTATGGCAGCAAATGAGCAGAAGTTCCAGATGCTTTCCGCCGAGGAGGCGGCTGAGGCGGTGCTTCGGGGTATTGAACAGAACAAGCCGCTTATATTTACTGGCAAGGATTCAAACTCTATGAACTGGCTCTACAGAATGAACCCGGTCTATGCCACCAAACTCATCACAAAGAAGATGAAAACGCTCCTTAGTTAGGCTGTCCCAGATGTATGCCGGTACTACTCCTTGGCAGCTAGCTGTTGATCGATGGCATCGGCGTTCAATGCAATGTGGCCGGCTGGAATAAACACCCTGCCTGGTTCAACGTAGTCGACGGCTGGAATAGCACTTTCCCTTGCTATCGTGTCCCATCCATCGGTAACTGACGGATGCTCCCCATCCGGGGATTGTAGATGGTCTTGTTGCATATCAATATCTTCCATATGGTTTAATTATAGCACAATAGTATGTAAAAGTCAATTCCTATAGTTTCTTTGGTTTCTAGGTAGCTCTTCGTAGGTCTCTTCATCCTCTACTGGATTTTCTGGTTGAGCAGGCTCCCCTGTGCTGTCATCGGGGTTTCTGTCTGTCGGCTCTTCTTGGCTTTCTGTTATGTGAGGGTGCTCTGGTTGCTGTCTCACCTCTTGCCGGGAATCTATGTGTAGGTATCGTTGCGGTGGGGCAACCATCCTTTCGTCTGCAATAAGTTTCCATTTCATATCGTATAACAGAATGATGCTGTCGTAGTCATCGGGGATGTCGTCCCGGTCAACACGCAGCTGATACACCGCCTGGCCACCATGAAAGGTTCGGCTGGCTTGCGTTACGGCGTAGCCCTGGTACTTCAGTTGGGCGTACTCCAGTACCTCGTACGGAATCTCGATACCGTCAATCATGCTGGGTGGAGGTTTGTGGGGTGTGACAATGGCCGTCTCTGGCGTGTTGGCATTTGCGGATGCGGCAAAGAGCAACGTGCCGATCAATACGCCCACTATCAGTACCTTTTTCATTTCCCCTCCTTTGCTAAAACACAGTGTAGGCCCAAAAGTGTCGTGCCGCCATTAAATATTTCACATTATCAACTAATAAGCTTAATTAGTGTTTAGTAGTGACAAATTATCCCTGTTGGCGTATGATATTGCAGTGTTTTCTTTTCAATTTTTGCGAGAGGATTCGCAAAACTGGAGAGGAGACGGCTTGGTCGGATTGGTATTGCTGGCGAGCAAATTTGTTTTGCCGGAATCTTAAGTAATCCGAACATCACACGTCGACGAAGGGGCGTAGCTCAGTTGGCTAGAGCGTCGGTCTCCAAAACCGAAGGCCGCGGGTTCGAATCCCTCCGCCCCTGCCAAAGAAAAGAAATCTGCCAAAGGTAGGTTTCTTTTCTTTGTTGGCCTGACGAGTTCGGTTCAGCGGTGCATTGTTAGACCATATCGTAGCGTGACGCGTGCGTCGGGTGCATGCCAGTATATGGGCCAAGGCTGGAGCTGTTGTGCTGCGTAAAACGCCTTAGCTGAGCAGGGCTTGTTTGGCCATGACGGACTTTGCGATATTCGTATATTCTTCTACGAAAGCATGGTGTTGCTCATTGAGGTTTTCTAGCGGTTGGAAGAAATCAAAGATAAGAGCACCCGTAGTATGTTTCGTCTTGAAAGGCGCAACGATACTACCCCCTATACCCGAAGCGGCCTGGTTGAAGCGCGAGTCGCTTTCCGACAAGGCGGGAACAAAAAGGTCCTTCCAGTCAAGCGTTTCTAAAGTGCTGTCTGTGCGTATCGCTTTTGCTACGATATTCGTTTTGTGGCCGTATGGAATTGTAATCTCATGAAACGGCTTACTGCTTGCCTCATCACCATCTTTTGCAAGCTGTGTGTCAGACAGGGCTACTCTATTAATGAATTTTCGCTGGCTATTAACCACAGCCAGGGCGATGATACCGAGGTCCAGCTGTACCGAGTACAGTTTGTCGTGAAAGGGTGCATCAACAAGTGTCTGGTACGGATCGTCACCATTGTTTCGAGCCAGCAAGTTCTTGAGTTTTTCTAGAAATTCGGATAACTGCTCCGCTGTCAGCATAGTAGCTATATAGTACACTAAAGACCTTGTATGAGCGAAACAGACAAAACTGTGTACATTCGCACGCCCAATAAAACAAACCCCGATCCCGGGGTTTGCTACATGTCAGGCTGCTACGCCTTTATTTCTTGACTTCGTTTCTTCCTAGACTTTTCTTGGTTTCCACGTAAAGGACGTGTTTGCGTAATGTAGGGTCGTATTTCCGTAGCTCCAGTTTATCAGGAGTGTTCATCGTATTTTTGCGCGTATAGTAGTGGCGACCACCGCTCTCTTCTGAGACGAGGCCAATAACTTTGCGCTTATCACCTTTTTTAGCCATAATTCTACCTTTTATAATGCAATTTAAGTTTTAGTGTAACAGATTACAGTAAATATTTCAACATGGAGCCATCTTCGGGATTTGAACCCGAGACCCCTTCCTTACCATGGAAGTGCTCTACCCCTGAGCTAAGATGGCGTAACTACGCGAGACATCATAACAGAGGGAGATGATTATGTACAGGGTAGGAAGGAATGTTTGTGACACTTCGGTTGCCCAAGCGGCGAGCCGCTAAGATTTATTTTAGGCGCGTGTGGTATGTCAAGCTCTATGAATCAGCGAATTCCATGCTGACCGGTGCGCCGATCTCATCTTTGCGGTGTCCAATACCAATGGGATACTCGCCAGTGAAGCTGGATAAGTTGAACTTCTCGGCGGGCAATTCTGTAGCGGCAACCATACGTCCGAGAGACAGATACCCTAGGTATTTTGCCTTGATCTCTCTGCGCATGGCTTCAACGGTCATGTTAGCAGCTGCAAGCTCGCTCTGTTTCGGGGTGTCAATCCCATAAAAGTCAGGGAATCGAACAGGCGGTGAAGCAATAAGCACGCTGACAGAACGCGCGCCGGCTTGTCTTGCCTGTTCAACTAAGCGGGGAATAGTATTGAGCCGTACTATAGAGTCGTCGATAAGTATAATATCCCTGTCCTTCACAGCCTCTGGAATAAGGGTATGTTTGCGGCGTAATTGCGTATGACGCTGCTGTTGTGTGGGTTGGAGGAAGGTGCGCCCGATGTAACGGTTTTTGATGATGGCTTGACGGTGCTTCAAGCCGAGACGGTCTGCGTAGCCTTCAGCTGCCGGCAGCGAGGTGTCCGGAACGGGCACTACTAAAATATTGGCGACATCATCTACTGTCGGTGGGTGCTGTTCTGCAAGCTGTTCCCCGAAGCGTCGACGAACTTCATTGACGCGCTGGCCATAAAGAAGGCTGTCATGGCGCGCAAAGTATACAAATTCAAATATATCGAGCTTTTCTTCTCCGTCGGCCAGCTGACGAGTCTCTTCGATGCCGCTCTCTGACAGGACGACCATTTCACCGGGCTGCACTTCACGCAGATATTCGGCATCGACTATATCAAGGCCACATGTTTCTGAAGCGAATGTATGTCCTCCATCGAAAGATCCGAGTGCCAGTGGCCTAATACCTTTTGGGTCCCGAAACGCAACGACCAATCCATCGTGAAGGGCGACACTCGAAAACGCTCCCCGGAACATCGGATAAGCCAGCTCTACTGAGTCTGCGATGTCATGGCCGTTACGGATATACTGTGCAATGGCTAGTCCCATCATCTCAGAATCATTCAACTGGGCTGTGTTAATGTTATGTTTTCCCAGGAATGTTTCTAGTTGCTTGGTAACTGGCAGGTTTCCATTATGCCCAAGCGCAAAACCTGTCGGCTCATCGAGAACGGGCTGAAGATGCCTATCTTTGGAACCGTTCGTAGAATATTTGTTCTGGCCGATTGCTAGGTTGCCAGTCAGACGTGCGATGTCTTCTGCGTGATAGACGTCTCGCACCAAGCCCGGCCTGCGGTGTGACTCAATCGAACCGTCTGCCCGCTGACTAGCGATACCACTAGCTTCCGGTCCCCGATGTTGTAACGCGAATAGCTCTTCGGCAACCAGTTCAGCCGCGCCTTCGCCAGCCACTGCCGCAACCGCACATTTCTCACCAGGTTTTTCGTACTCGAAACTACTCACATGCATTTTTACATATTATAACACCAGAATAGAGGTGATGAAACTGTGACTAAGTACTTATCACTATCTCTTCCGAGTGAAATTGTCGACTAAAGCGTCAGTATGCTTGCAGTTTTTGCCTTTGGCAAGAATTGAAATCAACCCAACAAAAAATCGCCCTTTGAGGCGACAATTTGGAAAAAAACTCTATGATGGTGCAGGGAGAGGGATTCGAACCCCCGAAGGCGTAGCCATCTGATTTACAGTCAGACCTCGTTGACCGCTTGAGTATCCCTGCGTATAGCCATGAGCTAGAATGGAGCCACCTGTCGGATTATTTCATATAATTTGCGGTCTTTCTCGAAGCAAGCTTCTGTGAGAGCCCTAAATTATCGAACCAGGACTTCGTCCTACCGGTTCTCATCCAACATGCGTCTGGAGCCACCTGTCGGATTCGAACCGACGACCCTCGGTTTACAAAACCGATGCTCTAACCAGCTGAGCTAAGGTGGCAAATATACCGAAGAATTTTAACAGAACAGGGGTTATATGACAACCCGCTTTGGACGCATTACCTTTTTTGGTTTACCGGAAGGCACGATGAGTTTTTCTAGTTTGTCTCTCAGGATGTCGGCTTCAGCATTCATGTCCAGGGTTTCATACGCTTTGATGAGTAACGCGTAGCTTTCGGGGTTCGGCTCTAGTTCGATAGCACGGTTCAAGCCATCAAGCATAAGTTTGCTATTACCGAGTTTTTCCTGAACCTTGGCATATGCGATGTGCCTGGCTGCCAAATCTTCTTCCAGTTTCAACGCCTGCTCAAATGCCGTCGCGGCTTTTTGGTAGTTTTCTGTCTCGTAGTAGATGAGTCCCAGGTTGTGCAAGCTCGAAGCTGTCGGTTCGATAGACGAAGCGATTTCAAAACAATCAATAGCGTCTTTGTACTCCTTCTGCTTGGCGTATAGGATCCCAAGACGGTTGTAAGCGGCGGCGTTCTTTTGGTCGATCTTGAGGATAGTCAGTAGTGCCTTTTCTGCCCGAAGGAAGCGGTTTTCACGCATGCCTTGGTGCGCGATGTCCCATAGCTTCCCCATCTTGTCGCTGATTTTGCGGGGTATGGCCTCTGGGTCTTCGTCACTAAGCTTAGCGCTCCGAAACGCCAAGCCGGCAAAGGCAACCAAAAGCAGGAGTTCGTACATATGCGGTTATTATACTACAAGTTACAAATGTAATAAGAGGTTGGTCAAGAGGAGCTTCGTATTTGGGTTATACGGCAACGCTGCTTCGGCCTCATGAACCACTGTTAGTGCAGCGAGCCACCGCCTGGCTTGGACCTTGTCATGTTTTACTGCCGCCTGGTCGAGCGCTGTCGTACAGATCAATTTACATGCCTGCA
>JAKQHX010000037.1 GCA_029557815.1 bacterium | reverse complement strand
CACTCTGTATAATAAACTCTTATGGATTCAAAAAAACCGTTTCGCAATATACCAGGGGGAGGAGCCCCCAAACGCAAAGGCTTTAAAAACGCCGCATTCATAGCTCTTGTGGTGCTGTTCGGGTTGTTTTTCTACTCATATTCTCAGCAGTCCCAGCCGAAGCTAGAAGAAAAGCCGCTGACACAAGTCATTCAGGAAGCTAATGAGGGTAAGTACAAAGAGATTACCGTTACAGGGAGTACCCTTGAAATTACTAAAACCGGTGAGGAGGACCCCTCGATCAAATCTCGTAAAGACCCTGAAGTCGGCCTCGTAGAGGAAGGACTTGATACCAGTAAAGTGCCCGTCAAGTACGAAGAAGAGTCAAACGCCGGAGCGACCTGGGCGACGATTGGCTTGAACTTGCTGCCGGTGATTTTGATTGGTGGCATATTGTTCTTTATGCTCCGTAGCGCACAGGGTCAGGGCAATCAGGCGATGAGCTTTGGTAAAAGCAGGGCTCGTTTATATGGCAACGAAAAAGACAAGGTCACCTTCAAGAGTATTGCCGGATCCGACGAAGCCAAAACTGACTTGCAAGAGGTTGTGGAGTTTCTGAAGTTCCCAAAGAAATTTGAATCTGTCGGTGCCAAGATTCCTAAGGGTGTATTGTTAGTCGGTCCTCCTGGAACGGGTAAGACTATGCTGGCCCGTGCCGTCGCCGGAGAGGCTGATGTGCCGTTTTTCTCCATCTCTGGCTCGGAGTTCGTCGAAATGTTCGTTGGAGTGGGCGCGAGCCGTGTACGTGATTTATTCGCCAAAGCCAAAAAGAACTCACCTTGTATTATCTTTGTTGACGAGATCGATGCCGTCGGCCGGCGTCGTGGGTCTGGCATGGGTGGCGGCCATGACGAACGCGAGCAGACCCTCAACCAAATATTGGTAGAAATGGACGGGTTCGAACAGGGCACGAATGTCATTGTACTGGCCGCTACGAACCGTCAGGATGTGTTGGATCCGGCGCTCTTGCGGCCCGGACGTTTTGACCGTCGCGTGAACATAGGGCTGCCTGACCGTAAGGACCGCTTAGCTATCCTGAAGGTGCACTTCGAAAAGAAGCCTTTGGCAAAATCAGTTGACTTGGACGCGTTGGCGGCAAAGACAGCCGGCTCATCAGGGGCGGATTTGGCTAATATTGCGAACGAAGCTGCTATCGTGGCTGCCCGCAGCAACCGTCATGAGATCAATCAAAAAGACGTGACAGAGGCATTCGAAAAAGTTGCGATTGGCCCAGAGCGCAAGAGCAAGGTCATGAGCGAAAAGGAAAAAGAATTGACTGCGTATCATGAAGCCGGCCACGCTATCGTCGGCCATGTGTTGCCCGACAGCGATATGGTACACAAGGTGACCATCATTCCGCGTGGCGGTACAGGCGGCGTGACATGGTTTATCCCTCCGGAAGACAAGAGTTACCACAGCATCATCGAATACAAAGACGTTCTGGCTCGCATGCTGGGCGGCCGCATCGCCGAAGAAGTCATCTACGGCCCTGATCGGGTAACTACCGGTGCCGGGTCTGATTTGCAGAAAGCCGCTGAGTTGGCCCGCGAAATGGTCGTCAATCAGGGTATGGGTAAAAAACTGCGCGACCAAGTTTTTCACGTCGAGGAAGGTATGATGCTCGAACGAATGGTCCATGAACGCCAGTTTTCTGATGAAACAGCCAAGATTATTGATGATGAGGTTGAGGCGCTCATTACTGAAGCGGCCACTCGTGCCCGGGCTGTTATCCGGGCCAATATGGATAAGCTGGCAGCACTAAAAGATGCATTGCTCAAGAAAGAAACTGTCGAAGCCGAGGAAGTGTTAGAAATCCTCAAGGGGTCTTCAATGCCGAAATCCGCGGCATTGTACTAAGTACTGAGCCAGTTTTGTGAAAGCAGCCAAAATCAGGGCTGCTTTTCTTTTTTTGTGGGTGTTTTTCAAGCCGGATTAGCCATATAATAAGTAGTAAATGAATAAATGGATTCGGCGCGCAAATAAAAAAGTCGGTGTTAGTGGTGCGGCTGCTCTGCTGGTCGCAGTATCACTCATCGGCCAGGTGCTCGGCTTTTTGCGTTACAAGATGATTAACGCGAACTTCCCGCTGACTGGTGCAGAGAGTACGGACGCATACTTTGCGGCTTTTAAGATTCCTGACTTTTTTTATTTTACCCTGGCAGCAGGTGCGTTGGGCGTTGCATTTATGCCGTTTCTGTCCGACCGTCTGGAGCGCGGCGACCGTAAAGGGGTGTGGGATCTGTCAAACAGTCTAATGAATCTGTTAACAGTCGCTATGGCGGTCGTCGGTGTGATTATGTTCGTTTTTGCCGAACCATTACTGAAGTATATCGTGGCACCGGGTCTACCGCCTGAACAACTCCACAATGCGGTCATTATTATGCGGTTCATCTCCTTTAACCCGATGTTGTTTGCGATGTCGGGTGTTTTGGCGAGTGCCCAACAAATATTCGGCCGGTTCTTTTTTTATGCAATTGCGCCGCTCTTTTATAACTTGTCCATCATAGGTGCCGTGCTCCTGTTCAAGAATAATTTTGGGTTGGTCGGCCTGGGGCTGGGGGCGTTGCTTGGCGGGATATTACAGTTGCTGGTCGTGGCACTAGGTGTACTTGGCGCAAACTATCACTGGCGGCCAAAAATTATGTGGCGGAATAGCGACTTCCGGCAGATTCTACGACAGTTGCCACCAAGGTCGATTGATCAAGGCGTCGATTCACTAAACTCGATCGTCGAAACCAACTTGGCGACACGGCTTGGCGTGGGGAACGTCAGCTACTACGAGAACGCTTATATTCTGCATACCACACCAACACTTCTCGTGGGTACTACGATCGCAACAGCAGCATTTCCTCGGCTTACCGAAAGGCTTTCACAAAACCGATACGACCTATTCCGTAAAGATTTCTTGCAAATCCTACGGGCAATGATCTGGATTATTATGCCAATAGTTGTGGTTTGCTACTTCGCCCGGGCGTATTTCGCTCGTCTCATTTTTGCTACCGGAGCTCCTGAAATCGCAGTCGTTTTTGGCTTCTTTGCCGGGGCTATTTTGTTCAGAACTATCTACGCGATTATTTCCCGTTGGTTTTACGCGCAAAAGGATACCTGGACACCGTTGTATGTCTCGTTGTTTACCATCGCTTTGAACGTGTACCTTGCCTATGTACTGTCTAGGCCTACTGCGTACGGTATCGCCGGACTGGCAATGGCGCAATCAATAGTCGCAGCCGTCGAAGTGGGGATTCTGGCGGTCATAATGCTCGTACGCGACCGCAAGTTATTCGATATTCACTTTTGGGGCGGCCTGGTGCGCATTGCATCGGTAACGGGTTTCAGCATCTTGGCGGCGTTCATTATGGTTTCACTTTTGCCGCTCAATGCAGACGATCGTGGCTTTGTGACGCTTGGCTTCAAGTTAGGCTTCATTTCGCTCGTAACAGCCTTGGTCTATTTGGGTATTTCGCTCACGCTTGGGTTGGAAGAGGCGAGGCCAGTTATTGATCGGGTGAAACGGTTCGTTCTAAGGCCCATCAAGATTGACTTCTAGGGTCGTAATTTCTCTATCTGTTATAATCTGGTGAGCATGAATCAGTCTCATATAAGGAACTTCTGTATTATTGCGCATATTGATCACGGCAAGTCGACGCTGGCTGATCGGCTGCTTGAGTTGACCGGCACTGTCCAGAAGCGCGACATGAAAGCGCAGCTTTTGGATAAAATGGATCTGGAGCGTGAGAAAGGTATTACGATTAAACTTGCGCCTGTACGCATGCAATACAAAGACTATGAGTTGAACCTGATAGACACTCCTGGGCATGTGGACTTCTCGTATGAAGTGTCGCGTAGCCTGGAGGCATGCGAGGGCGCTATTTTGGTCGTGGATGCATCACAGGGTATCCAGGCACAGACACTTGCGAACGTGTACCTTGCCCTGGAAGCCGAACTGACAATCATCCCTGTGCTTAATAAGATTGACTTGCCGGCAGCCGACGTCGCGCGAGTGAGTGCAGAAATTATTTCACTCCTCGGCTGTAAAGAAGAAGATATCCTCCATATTTCCGCCAAAACCGGACAAGGCGTAGAGGCGGTACTCGAAAAAGTTGTTAGTGATATCCCTCCGCCACGTGGTTCCGGATCGGACACCGCACGGGCTCTTATATTTGACAGCTACTACGATGATTATCGTGGTGTGATTCTGTATGTACGTATCGTAGATGGCGCAATTGGTAAAAATGATGCCTTACAGATGATGGCAACGAGCGCGGAGGGTTTGGCACTGGAGGTCGGTACCTTGCAACCTGCTATGGTCCCGGCGAAAGACTTGCGTACAGGGGAGATTGGCTATATCGTGACAAACCTGCGCAGCACGCGCGAAGCAAAAGTCGGTGACACTGTTACGCTTGCCAAGTCTCCCGCGATACAGGCCTTACCGGGCTACCAAGACGTGAAGCCATTTGTCTACGCAGGCTTTTTCCCAGACAGTAATGAAAATTACCAGCTGCTCAAAGATGCGATAGAAAAACTGTCGCTTAGCGATTCCGCACTGCAGTTTACGCCAGAGAACTCCCCGGTACTTGGTTTTGGGGTGCGTATTGGCTTTCTGGGTTTGCTCCATATGGATATTGTGAGAGAACGCCTGGAGCGAGAGTATGATCTTGAGTTGGTCGTCACTAACCCCTCTACTGATTATGAAGTTACGCTGCTGAGCGGCGAAGATATTGATATAAAATCCGCAGTGGATCTGCCTGATCCGACTACTATCTTGGAGATTCGTGAGCCGTGGATAAAAGGTGAAGTCGTGGTGCCAAAAGAATATGTCGGCGCCGTCATCCAGCTCATTTCATCCAAGCGCGGCCTGCAAAAAAATCTCAGTTACGTTGATGCCCAGTTGGCGATTGTGACCTTTGAAGCACCCCTGGCGAACCTCTTGACTGACTTCTATGACCAGCTCAAGAGTGCGACATCCGGGTACGGCTCTTTTAACTACGAGCTGGACAACTACCGTGCGGAAGACTTGGTCAAACTCGATTTCTATATTGCTGGCGAACGGGTGGATGCACTGAGCGTTATGGTGCATCGTAGCGAATCGCAGGCACTCGGCCGGCAGATTGTCGAGAAGCTCAAAGAAGTTATTCCCAGGCAGAACTTCCAGGTTGCTCTACAGGCAGCTATCGGCGGCAAATTTATTGCTCGTGAAGACATCAGCGGGTATCGCAAAGACGTGACCGCCAAACTTTACGGAGGGGACGTGACGCGTCGCAAAAAGTTGCTTGAGAAGCAGAGAAAAGGCAAAGCTCGTATGAAACGTTTTGGCAAAGTCGACATCCCAGCCGAAGCATTCACCGTGATGCTCAAACGAGATTAGTCTTTGACCTAAAGCGTCACCTCTGTTATAAATACCCTATGACAAACAGGCTGGAACATCTCGCTGAGTTTCGGAAAATTCTGAAAGACTATCATATCTCTGAAGCCAGTAAAAAAATCTTGGCTAGTACCAGACTTGTTCTTTTGGTAGGACCGAGCTCGGCCGGGCGCAATACGATCATAAATGCGCTTACAAAAATCGGTGACTATCGTTTTATCGTTTCTGACACAACTCGTCAGCCACGTGTAAATAATGGAATCCTCGAGCAAGATGGCGTCGAGTACTGGTTTAGGACAGAAGAAGAGGTGCTCGCTGAACTACATGAAGGGAAGTTTCTAGAAGCTGCCCTTATTCACAACCAACAGGTTTCCGGCATAAGCTTGCGTGAACTCAAACGGGCGCAAGAAGAAGGCAAGACTGCGGTCAACGAAGTTGAGACAGTCGGCGCGCACAAGATTGTGCAGATCAAGCCGGACGCATCTGTCTTTTTTGTAGTGCCGCCAAGCTTTAGGGTCTGGATGGATCGGATGGACGCACGTGGTAAAATGCACGAAGTCGAAAAAAGACGTCGTATGGAAAGTGCTGTCAAGGAGTTTGAGGCGGCGCTCACACATAGGTACTATAAGTACATCGTAAATGATACGTTCGAGCACTCCGTTGAACAGATTCACCGATACGTTACCGGAGGAGGCAGTGATACTGAGTCACAAGTCCATGGCCGGGACGTTATCGAGCGATTGCTTGTCCAGACCCAGTCGTATCTGAATGAAACACCAGCTTAATACTGGCACTCTTGACTTTCGAGTGCCAAAATCTTACACTTAAACAGATTATGACAGACCGCCAAAAACAGATTTTATGTGCCGTTGTTGAACAGTATGCCGAAGTGGCTAGTCCGGTCGGCTCCAGTTTGTTGGCGAAAGTTTTTGGAGTATCATCGGCTACTATTCGTACTGAAATGGTCGAACTTGAGCGCCTGGGTTTCATTACGCAGCCGCATACGAGTGCTGGCCGCGTACCAACGGATAAGGGTTACAGATTTTACGTCAACTATCTAAACGAGACACAACAGGAGAGTACCGAAGGACGTCGTGCAGAGCGCGCCCTGACAGCGCGTGTGCATGGTGGTGGTATGCCCGACAGGACAATACGTAACGCCGTAGATACGCTTGTAGAATTGACTTCAAATCTCGGTATGGCGACCATTGGCGACCAGCTGTATATGAGCGGCTTGTCAAATCTCTTCGGACAGCCTGAGTTTATGCAAGGATCACAGGTCCAGCAGGTCGCGAGGCTGCTGGACAACCTGGAGCCGTGGCTGCACGAGGCGGCACCAAACGAGCCACTGAATGTGTTTATTGGCAAGGAAAATCCCATCGGCCGCAACGCCGGTTGTTCACTGATTATCAGTCGGTTTCGTAGCCCATACAGCGACCACAGCTATATAGGCGTACTTGGCCCAACGAGGCAAAGCTATCGTGACGTGATGAGCCTTGTCAGTCACGCTGGCCAAGCGCTGGAAGGAGCTTTGTATGAGTAAGGACAAGAAAAAAACCGAAGACGTAGCAGTCGAAAATTTGCAGACGCAAATCACAGAGCTGACAGAAGCTCTCCAACGCGAGCGTGCGGATGTCATCAATGTTCGCCGCCGACACGACGAGCAAATCGGTTCATTAAAAAATATCGTGAAAGCAAATATCGTACGGGATTTGCTACCGGTAATTGATAACTTTGAACGTGCACTCGGTCATGTGCCACAGGATCTCGAGGACAATGACTTTGTCAAAGGAGTCCGGGCAATCGTCAAACAATTTGAAACCACGCTCAATGATATCGGCGTCCAACGTATCAAGACCGTCGGTGAAGCGTTTGATCCCAGACTTCACGAAGCTGTCAGCATGGAAGAAGGGTCTGGTTCTGAAGAAATAGTTAGCGAAGAGCTACAGGCTGGCTATCGGCTTGGTGATGAGGTTATCCGGCATGCGATGGTGCGGGTAAAGATGGAAGAACCGCGAAATCGGTCAGTAAAAGCTAAAAAGTAAGGGTGTAGAGCGAAATGAGTGAATACGGCCCCCGCGGCCCAATGAGTGAAGAAAATCTTTTTGATCAAGGAGGAGATGCTTTGGCACGACCAGGTTCCAGCGAGCCTGTACTTGATACGCCCAGAGAAGGCATGCCAGGTAGCATAATCGACAGTTTGCATCGCCAGGAAGCAGAGGCATACTTAGAAGGAGACGACGTTGCCCAAGCGCTTATCGGCCTCGCACTTGATGAAATAGTAGAGTAACTACTGAAAAGAATAGATAAAACTAGCACTCTTGACACCAGAGTGCTAGTTTTTTATGATAGAATTGTATTAGCACTCAAAGATACTTATTGCTAACTGAAAGGACCAAAATCTATGGGTAAAATTATCGGAATCGACCTCGGTACTACGAACAGTGCCATGGCTGTCATGCAGGCTGGCAAGGCGGAAATTGTCGCCAACTCTGAAGGGCAACGCACCACACCGTCGGTAGTAGCGGTCAATAAGAATGGTGAACGCCTGGTCGGCCAGGTGGCGCGTCGCCAGCAGGTCACTAACCCTGCTAACACTATTTATGAAGTCAAGCGCCTGATTGGTCGCAATTTCAGTGACAAAGAAGTCCAGCGCGACCTCAAACTAATGGGCTACGAAATTGTCAAAAGCAATGGTGGCGTCAAGGTCAAAATGGGTGACAAAGAATATAGCCCGGAAGAAATCAGCGCCATGATTCTCGGCAAGCTCAAGGCCGATGCCGAAGCGTTCCTTGGCCAGCCAGTAACCGAGGCGGTTATTACCGTGCCGGCATACTTTGACGACTCTCAGCGCCACGCCACCAAAGATGCGGGCAAAATTGCAGGCCTGGAGGTCAAGCGTATTATCAACGAACCAACCGCGGCAGCACTGGCCTATGGCTTGGACAAGAAGAAGGCTGATGAAAAGATTGCGGTCTACGACCTTGGTGGCGGTACATTTGATGTCTCTATCCTGGAACTCGGTGATGGCGTCTTTGAAGTGAAGTCGACAAATGGTGATACACATCTTGGCGGTGCGGACTTTGACCGCGTGTTGGTCAACTATTTTGCCGACGAGTTCAAAAAAGAACATGGCGTTGCAATCACCGATGACAAAGCAGCTATGCAGCGTTTGCGTGACGAGGCCGAAAAAGCAAAGATTGAACTCTCGACGACCAACGAAGTTACCATCAACTTACCGTTCTTGACAGCCGATGCCGAAGGCCCAAAGCACTTTGAGCATAAGCTTACCCGTGCCAAACTCGAAAGCTTGGTGGGTGACCTCATTGATAAGACGGCCATTCCTTGCGAGAAGGCCCTCAAAGACGCCGGTGTCAAAGCTAGTGAGATTGATGCTGTTGTGTTGGTCGGGGGTATGACCCGTATGCCGGCCGTGCAGGAAAAGGTAAAGAAGATTTTTGGTAAAGAGCCGATGAAGGGTGTGAACCCTGACGAGGTTGTTGCTATCGGTGCAGCCATCCAGGGTGGCGTCCTGCAGGGTGATGTCAAAGACGTGCTGCTACTAGACGTGACACCACTATCGCTTGGTATCGAAACGCTCGGCGGTGTTGCAACGAAGCTCATCGAGCGCAACACGACGATTCCGACAAGCAAGAGTGAAACGTTCTCAACAGCTGCCGATAATCAGCCACAGGTAGAGATCCACGTGGTCCAAGGTGAACGCGAAATGGTCAACGACAACAAATCCCTAGGCCGATTCGTCTTAGATGGTATCCCTCCTGCACCACGCGGTGTGCCGCAGATCGAAGTCACCTTTAATATCGATGCCAATGGTATCCTGAACGTATCCGCCAAAGACAAAGGCTCTGGCAAAGAGCAGTCCATCACTATCCAGAACAGCGGCAACCTTGACAAAGCGGAAGTCGAAAAAATGGCCAAGGAAGCCGAAGCTCACGCCGAAGAAGACAAGAAAAAGCGCGAGGCAATTGATGCCCGCAACCAACTGGATAGTGCCGTATACCAGGCCGAAAAATTGAAGTCTGACAATAAGGACAAGATTGCCGAAGAAGACGTAAAGACCCTGGACGAGGCTATCGAAGCAGCCAAAAAAGTCGTGGCTGACGAAAAGGCCGAAAAAGATGCGATTGAGGCAGCCGCCAAAGAATTGACTGACAAGATGATGCCCATAGGCGCCAAGCTGTACGAGCAAAAAGAAGGTGCTGATGCCGAATCATCAGACGAGAAGCCCAAAAAAGGTGACAAAGACGGACCCGTAGAAGGTGAAGTAGTAGACGAAGACAAGAAAGGCTAGCTATGTCTTTCTTTGACGGTCAAGCATATCGCGGCCGGCTGACGACCTGGGAATCATTTGTGGCGCAAAGGCCAAACTCACTGTACAAAGCCTTGCCTCCACCGAAATTGAACCAAGCGTAACGTATTCATATAAAGTAGAATAGATTGATATGGCCAAAAGAGATTATTACGAAGTACTAGGCATCAGCAAAGGCGCATCTGCGGATGAGATCAAAAAGGCTTTTCGGAAAGCCGCTGTTCAGTACCATCCCGATAAAGAAGGCGGTGATGAGGCCAAGTTCAAGGAAATCAACGAAGCCTACGAGGTGCTCAAGGATCCAAGCAAGCGTCAGCGCTACGACCAGTTTGGCCATGCGGGCGTAGGCGGCAACGGTGGCGGAGGTGATCCATTTGCCGGCTTCGGCGGCCAGGGACAGAATATCAATTTCGATTTTGGTGATATGGGGCTGGGTGATATCTTTAGCAGCTTTTTTGGCGGCGGAGCAGGCCCGCGCAGCAGCCGTCAGACGCGAGGCCGCGACGTAGAAACAAATGTCGACATCACATTTGAACAGGCTGTTTTTGGCACAGAAGTAGATCTAAACCTAAACCTTGAAGACACGTGTGAACACTGCAAAGGCAAGACTGTTGAACCAGGTTACGAGATGAAATCTTGTGACGAATGTGGTGGTAGCGGCCAAGTCACGAGGGTGATGCGCACAGTTTTTGGCAATATCCAGCAAGCCACCGTCTGCCCGAAGTGCAAAGGTGCCGGCAGAATCCCGGAAAAAGAATGTACGGTCTGCCACGGAAAGGGTACGCAGCGCAAATCCCAAAAAATTGGACTGAAAATCCCAGCAGGCATAGACGACGGCGCAACGATCCGGCTGCGCGAACATGGTGAGGCGATTGCGAACGGGCCAAAAGGCGACCTCTACGTAAATGTACGTGTTAAGCCTCATAAGAAGTTCACCCGAGAAGGCGACCTTATTTTGAGCGAGGAAACGGTCGGCATGGTAGATGCGGCGCTTGGTACGACAATCGAAGTCGATACGGTGGATGGGCCAGTCAAGATGAAGGTCCCTGCCGGCACGCAGGCTGGCACGGATTTCAAACTTTCCGGCCACGGCGTCCCGCACCTCAAGCGTGAAAGCCGGGGCGCACACATCGTGACTGTACATGTTGAAACGCCAACCAAGCTCAGCAAGAAGCAGCAAGCCCTGCTCGAAGAGTTTAAAAACCACAAAAAACGGGGCATTTTCTAGTTTTTTCTGTACAAACCGCTTGTGCACGAGTAAAAATAAAAGCGTGAAAAAACTTGACGAATCAGGCTTGATTCCATTGCTCCTCACGGTATTGGCCATAGTCATCGCTATCATCTACTTTGCATATATCCGGGTAAGCCAAGCCCGCTAGACTAGGCAAAGCCCATCTTCTTATCTATACTTCTTCTGATATGAAGAAAATCCACCTTGTTGGCGGGGTTAGTAGTGATCCCATTGACTACGAGTCGTTTACGCTGCTTGAGCGTTATACCAGAGACACCTTGTCGGACAAGGCAACGATTCGTGCTACTTTTTTGGACCAGATTGTATTTACTATAGAGCCAGGGACCTTTCGTGCTTTTGACACCAAAAATAATGTTGAGATGAGCGATTCTGACGTTATATACATTCGCGGACCACAGATGCGTCTACGAAGTGCATACGCCTACTACATGAGTCGTTTTGCTGCATGGCACAAAATCGATTGCGTAAATGACTACTCGCTCTATTACCCAGGAACAAAGTTTGCACAAGCAATCTACTTTCTTGAGCTTGGCATACCTTTTCTCAAGACGGTTTATGCGGTCGACAAGCAACTGCTGGCCGAATATGCCGAACACACCTCTGGATTCCCGGCGGTGCTCAAAACAAATGTGGGATCACATGGCGATTCAAATTACGTAGTACGTGATATGCAGGATATACAGGCAAGACTTTCAAGCGAGACAGGCACAGACTTCTTGCTACAAGAATTTTGCCAAAACGATAGGGACTATCGGCTACTTATAGTCGGTGACGATATGTTGCTCTTTGAGAGACGAGGCGACATAACTTCGCATATCAACAATACATCCAAAGGCGGCCAGGCAACCAAGTTACCCCTCCATACATTGCCAGATGATATTATTCAGAAAGCACGGAGTATTAGCGACAGGCTCAATCTCATGATATCTGGAGTTGACATCATGCCGCGGTATGATTCAGACGAATATATATTCTTGGAGGTTAATACGCAGCCCCAGCTTCGCAAAGGGGCTTTATTAGAGGAAAAGAAGCAGCTGCTTCGGCAACTATTCGACAAAATCGGTGATTAGGCGGCGTGCCTGTATGGCGAGCCACTCATAATGAAGAGTACGTTGCGATGCTCAGAGTCGGAAAATGATGTTTTTTCAGATTGAGCAAAGTCGTTCAGGGTGTCTACAAGAAAGTCTCCTTCGATACTGATGGATTGTGTGCACTCCTGATATATCTTGGATTCAAGTTTTGAAGCGTAACTGAGTATCCGACAACATACGAGGAACTCAAGCTTGTTATCAAGGTTTATGTTACGGAAGTTCTTGCCAATAAGACTTTCCAGGTCCTCTATCATTCGCTGGTATATACTCCTGTAGCTTGATCTAGTTTGCCACAGGTAGAAATTTGATTCACCAATAATGCAGTGCGTATAGAAATATATGAAGAGCTGTATTTCTTCTGGGTCGTTCGCTTGGGCTGCTCTGCCAATATCGTAAAGTCGTTGGACATCAAGGCATGTACCGTCCCTATCTTTAAAAAGTATATGGTCCAGAAGGTAAAGGTAGTTGACGGCATACGTCGAAAGAACACGCATTGCTTTTTCGTCCTCCATCAGTTGGGATGCGAGGTCGCCAAGCTGGTCCTCGGAAACCAGCTCTAACAAGCTCTCTCTCGCAGCTATACCGTATATATCCCGCAAATGTCGGACCCTAAAAAGAGCAAGCATGAAGGGTCGCAGTTCAGAATACTGCTCAAAGTATGCTTGCCGCGTACTTGCAGCATTGATCTTTGCTTCCGGAGGGCTATGAAGGAGTGCCGCCAAGCTTTTCTCAATCTCTTTCTCTGGAGCTATGGTTTGGCGCAGTAACTTTAGCTTGTCATGGGCTGCCGGCAGGTTTTCCCAGGCAGCTAAGCGACTTGCAAAGTGGAACTGTTTGTCAGACGGCAACTCATCAAAATGCCCCAAGTAATACTGGCGTACAGTGCTTATTAAGTTCATACTGGGTAATGATAGCATATGAACGTAAAATATGTTGAAAAATACAGCTTATTATGCTATAATAGTAGATAATATGGATAAGCAACTTACCAAAAAAGTAATTGGACGTGCCGAGCCAATATCTTTTCCGGAAATTGGCCTTGATGGCTTGCCGGCTAGGATTGACACCGGTGCAAAGACGTCGGCGATTTGGGTATCGAGTGCCAAGGTAGTTGATGGGAAATTGCAGGTTGTTTTTTTGGGAAAAGAACACCCAGCATTTTCCGGTCAAGTATATATATTTGATGAGTACGCGTCGGTGATTGTGGCGAGTTCTAACGGACAGTCGGAGAAGCGTTTCAAGGTCAGACTGCTCACGAAATTAGCAGGAAAGAATATCCGGGCAACTTTCACGCTGGCAGACAGAAGCTCACAAGTGTATCCTGTGCTTGTGGGCCGCAACGTACTACACGGAAAGTTTATTGTGGATGTCAAAAAGGGCAAACCACTTACCGCACGAGAAAAAAGCCGGTCTCAGGCATTACAGTCGCAACTGAAGGAAACTTGAGAGTCAAAGACGATGAATATTATTATCTTATCCAAAGGTCCGGGAAATTATTCCACGAAGCGCCTCAAAGAGGTGGCTCTGGCGCGTGGTCATAATGTGCGGGTCATCAACTACAACAAGTGCTACATGACCATCGAAAAGGACAATCCTGTTGTGTACTACAACGGCGAGCCGCTGACTGATGTCGATGCGATCATCCCACGCATTGCCCAGAGTTTTACCAAGTACGGTTCTTCAGTAGTACGCCAGTTTGAGATGCAAGGTATCTTTACGACCTCGAGCTCAATCGCAATCAACCGTTCGCGCGACAAGCTGCGGTCGTATCAGCTGCTGGCAAAATACGGTGTCGGCGTGCCGAAGACAGTGTTTGCCCGTGAGACGTCAGAGTTTGACGAGGTTATTGAGCTTGCCGGTGGCACACCGCTCATTATCAAGGTGGCTCGCGGCACGCACGGCAACGGCGTCGTACTGGCGGAGACCAAGAAGGCGGCGCAAGCTGTAATGCAGGCTTTTTATGTGGAAGGCGTGAACTTCCTTGTACAGGAATTCGTCGAGGAATCGGCCGGTATGGACATCCGTGCACTCGTGGTCGGCGGCAAGGTCGTCGCGAGCGTAAAACGCCAGAGCCTGGATGATGACTTTCGCTCAAACACGCATCAGGGCGGTGAAGGTATGCCAGTCAAGCTGACCGATGAAGAGCGCAAAACGGCCCAAAAAGCCGCAAAAGCCATGGGACTTCCTATATGCGGTGTGGACATGATGCGCAGTGAACGTGGCCCACTCGTACTCGAGGTTAATTCGTCGGCAAGTCTCAAGACGCCGGAGCTCATTACTGGACGCGATGTCGCAGGCAAAATAATTGATTACGTAGAGCAAAATGCACGAGGCAAGCGTCGTCGCGACCGAGTTGGCGCATAGTATCAAGCGTTGGGCCAGTGATTGGCGTGTTCGTGTAGTGCTGGCAAGTCTATTGGCACTGTTGCTTGTTGCGCTGGTTTTTCACCGTTTTAGCCCTAAGTCGACATATGCAGCCTGTGCTTTTCGTATACCCAAGACCGCTCTCAGTCCTGAAACACAAGGTGATGCCTACAGGCTGGACAATTGTGTCCGACTGGAAAAAGCCTCAACCAACAGCGCGCGTACGTTGGGACTTTCGGGCCGCGAATCCATGGGCAAAGACGAGGGCATGTTGTTTGATTTTATACGTCCGGCCGAGTATTGCATGTGGATGAAGGACATGAACTTCAGCCTGGACATACTATGGCTAAGTGAACAGAAGGAAGTCGTATACATGATAGAAGGCGTCACGCCAGATACCTATCCGAAATCTTTCTGTGGGCCGGAGTCGGCGCGCTATGTCGTGGAAGTGAATAGCGGTATTGTGAAGGCGGCTGACCTGCACGTCGGGCAACGCTTGAAGTTCTAGGTATTTGAGTAAGTGCTTATGCTATCATGAGCTCATGGACTCTCTGATTCTTTTGGCGGTAATTGCCATTGTGCCGGTGTTACTTGCCTTGCTATTTAGGGTGAGCGGTGTATTTCTTTTCTTGAGTGTGGCAGCTGGAAACTTACTTGTATTGTACTTGGGAGACGACGCAGGGTTGGCGCTTGGCATGATAGTACGTGGCCAAAATGCGCACATGCTCGCTCAATGTATCCTACTGCTTTTGCCGGTCGGGCTAAGCCTATTTCTACTCAAAAGGACCCTACCCACATCAAAAGTACTGCTACATGTCCCGTTGTTGGTTGCGACTGGCTTGACACTTGCTGCGCTTAGTCTACCGTTACTCGACAGCAATGCGCAGGAAAAGGTATTTGCTAACCAGTATGGCGCTTTGCTGCGTGAATCTCAGAATATTATCGTGGGCGTAGCGGCTATACTGACGCTCCTCATTATGTGGCTGACCTACCGACACAAAGCAGACAAAAAGCACAAAAAACACCGTTAGCTAAGCGTCAAAAATCCCAAAAGGTAAGCTATGATCTGCTGACATGAGCAGAAAATTTAGCTAGCAGCAGGAGTCATCTCTTACAGCCCCCTGAACAAGTCGCTCAGGTCTACCTTAAGGGCTTTGGCCATTTTCCGAACGTTTGCAATGGTCGGGTTGCGCTTTCCTTGTTCGACAAAGCCGATATACGTTCGATGTACATCTATGACATCCGCTAATTCTTCTTGGGTCAAGCCTCTTTTATGTCGTGCAGCCGCTAGTTTCTTGCCGAAATCTTTTAGGAACCGCTCCTTGGTGTTCATGCATACAGTTTGTCGCTATTTCAGACTTGTATCTACAGACAGCTTGTCGCATAATATGATGACGATGACTAGTATCAAATAATAAAAATTGGCGGAAACGATGCACGAGTATATCGATAATCCAGGCTTCATTAAGGGCTACTCACCCCAAACTCCTGGCAAACTAATCGGAAAAATATCTATAGAACCGCAAGAGCAATCACGCCTCCCACTCGGAATCTTTAAAGAACCTGAACATTTAAAAGGTTTCTCGGTTGAGTTTGAACCAGAACCGTTTCCTAACGGTTCGGTTGTAGCGCAGATAACAAGTATGGCCGAAAGACGAGGGCTTGCGCTTACTATGCATATTGCCAACTACAGTAGTACGCCTGTGGCTGTTATCGTCAGGCAGATTGAGTAGGTACTCGATCGAAATAACTCCAACAATTAACTTCTGGATACGTACATGAGCAGAGAGAGTTGCCGTCGGTTCTTTGGTTCAGGCTTTCCCGTCAGGGTCAGTAAGGGAAAGCAGAGGAGCAAGATGCAAACTGTTGCAACTAAGTTTCAATCTAACAGAGGGTTGTTCATTAAAGAATTTGCGTAGTCTTCGGCTCGTTTTTGGTAAGCTGGCCAAGCATCATCTTGTTTCAGAAACTCCTCTAGTGTCATTAACAAGTATTCCAACCCCTCGTTCCCAAACTTTATTCGGTTAACTTGTTCTTCGGGCAATTTAGCCACAGCATACCAACCGAACTCGTTGGCGTTAAGACTGCTCTGATAGCGCCTACTATAAACAACTTGTTCTGCTGTAAGGTCTAAGCCGAATTCTTCTTTAACCTCTCGTTTGAAAGTTTCAAAAGGAGTTTCGTTAGGTTCCGCACCTCCGCCTGGCACGTCTAAATGAAGAGGGTATTTAGGAGCTTGGGCGTCTCTTCGGTAGATTAAGACTTTATTACCAATAAATACTAGTCCTTTTGTACCAACAAAATTATCATCTCCCTTAAAGAAGTCGTTCATTACCTAATAATAACAAAAGAACCGCTTGCACGGTTCTCACTAGATTCTAGATTGGAGGGTCCAGTGGGACTCGAACCCACGACACCCTGCTTAAAAGGCAGGTGCTCTAACCGGCTGAGCTATGGACCCGGATTAGATAATGTAATTTGTTTAAAATGGCAATATACCAGAATTTAACTCCTTACATTATCCTTATTTTTATCAAAAAGTCAATGTGCCGTTAGCTGCCCGCGTACGCCTAGTGAAGGAGCGGTCGTACAACCATTTAATGCTGTTAAATATATTACTGTCCGATACCTGCGGAAGGAATACTATCCTATTGTTACTTATAGCAAAAATTAATCACAAAGGTATATGTATGAACAGCAGAAAGAAGTCGGATATTTTCACGCGATTTACATCTAGGACATCTGCGACGCTTGGACGGCCGTGGGTTTTTGTAGCTGCGTTGGTGGCTCTTGTCTTGTGGGCACTGAGTGGGCCTCTGCTCGGATTTTCGGATACATGGCAACTCATAATCAACACCAGTACAACCATTGTTACGTTTCTTATGGTATTTATAATCCAAAATACCCAAAACCGTGATAATCTTGCCCTGAATATCAAACAAGACGCTATCATGAGGAAGCTGGGAGTAACGGGCAAAGATCTGTTGGAAGCCGAGGATCAGAGCGATAAGAAACTGGAGAAAGAAAAGAAACAGATGCAGCACAGAGGTTCAGCCAAGAAAAAGAAGTGATTTGACAACCTATTGATATACTTAAGCGTATGAACCAAAGGCGGCGGTTCCGTAGAACTACCATTATTTCTGCTGGGTTATTGGGGTTTTTGGTTGGGCTTTTCTGGGCAAAACAAGCAGGCGGTACGCTGACCTATGTGACAGTGCTACTACCTGTAGTTGGCGTAATGATATTCCGCCAGCGAACAATCGTGACGCTCATCCTGGCGGTTATGTGTGGTTTTACATTAGGGCTGTGGCGTGGAGAAATGGCGTATCAGAACGTAGCTCAGTACGATGCTTTTTTTGATAGTAAGGTCGTGGTAGCCGGACGTGTGTTGGACGACCCGGTATACGACGATAAGGGTCGGCAAGATTTCCGCGTTGGCTCGGTCGTAATAAATGATCGTGCCATGGTGGGGCAGATACGAGTAAAGGCACATAGTAACGGCTTGAGGCGTGGTGATACGGTGCGGATTGGGGGTAAACTGCTGGAGGGTTTTGGGAACTATCAAGCTTCGATGTATTTTGCCGACGTTGAGATTGTTGGGCGAGCACGCGGACCTATAGAGACACTCAGACGAGAGTTTTTTGCGGCTGTGTATAGTGTGTTGCCGGAACCACAGGCGAGCCTAGGATTAGGGTTTTTGGTCGGACTTCGCTCTGCCTTGCCGGATGACCTTGATGAGCAATTGCGGATTGCCGGTTTGACGCACATCGTGGTGGCATCTGGCTTTAACCTAACGATCTTGGTGCGACTGGCTCGCCGGATGCTCGCAAAATATTCCAAGTACCAGGCATTTGTCGGGTCGATCGTACTGATATGTACGTTTTTAGCAATCACTGGCGCAAGTCCGTCGATGGTACGGGCAAGCGTCGTGACGGTTTTGAGCTTGCTCGCATGGTACTACGGAAGGCGCTTCCAGCCAGTGCTGATTATTTTACTGGGGGCTGCCCTTACGGCAGGCTTTAACCCGTTATTTATTTGGTACGATTTGGGGTGGTGGCTGTCGTTCTTGGCTTTTGCAGGTGTGCTGATCCTGGCGCCGTTGTTGTCAGCCCAACTCTACGGCCAGAAATTACCGCCCCTGCTTATGCAGGTTGCAATAGAAACGACGGCTGCCCAAATCATGGCGATGCCGCTCATCCTCTATACGTTTGGTGATATGTCGCTGGTTGCCCTTGCCGCCAATATTGCCGTTGTACCATTCATACCCTTGGCCATGCTGGCAACTTTTGTAGCTGGCGTGGCTGGGCTGATTCTGTCTGGAAGTATTGCGGCGTGGTTTGCAGTTCCGGCGCAGCTGGTGCTAGGTTATATTGTTTCGGCGACCCGTTTCTTTGCTTCGCCATCCTGGGCGCAACAAGCAGTGGGAGTGAACTTAGCCGTTTTGGTGGCATTGTATATGGCTGCACTTGGCTTGATACTTGTTTTGCGTAAAAAATCAAAGGTAGCATTTGAAAAGCTCCCCTCGGTAGTAGAATAACAGGGGTAGATGTGATATAATATAGCTAAGTGGTATTACGCTAAACAAGGAACGTACATGGCTGGACATTCTAAATGGGCAAAGATTCATCGCGGTAAGGCTATCGAGGATGCCAAGCGAGGTGCGGTCTTTACCAAGCTTGGGAATGCGATTGCGGTTGCCGCAAAAGGGGGTGCCGATCCTGACATGAACTTTGCTTTGCGTCTGGCAATCGATAAGGCCAAAGCTGCGAACATGCCGGCGAACAATATTCAACGGGCTATCGATCGCGGTTCTGGCAAGCTGGGCGGTGAACAAATCCAAGAAGTCATGTACGAGGGCTACGGTCCTGGTGGTGTAGCTGTTCTCGTTGAGTGCGCGACGGACAACCTGAACCGTACATACCCAGAAGTAAAGCTGGCATTTTCCAAAACGGGCGGAAGTATTGCAGAGAAGGGTTCGGTGGCATTTCAGTTTGATCGCAGGGGTATGATTCGTGTTGTTGGAAGGGGTGATGAGCTGATGATGCAGGCACTCGAAGCGGGCGCGGAAGACATGCAGGAAGATGGTGATGGGTCGGTTATATATACTGACCCCAAAGAGTTGGCAAAAGTCCGTGATGCGCTCAAAAGTGCCGGCGTTGAAATACTCGAAGCGGAGCTCACGTACGTACCAAACAATACCCTTGAAGTAACCGACAAAGCTACGGCGGAGAAAGTCATGCGCCTCATGGATATGCTTGATGACCTGGACGACGTAACGGCGACCCACACTAATTTTGATATTCCTGAAGGGCTACTGGAACCGTAAACCAAAAGCTTTTTGACATGAAGTAGTTGCATATACTACCATTACTTTTATGAGTAAATGGTTAAGTATACTAATCTTTGTATTGTCAATATTCGTGTCGATTATTCCGGCCCCGAGCGTGGCTGCCAACGAAGGTATGACAGAAACGTTGGTCATTAGTGAGGTTCAAACTGGCGGGTGTGCAGCGTTTGTCAGCGACAACCCTCCTGTCTGCATGAGCGAAGACGGCAAGAAGGAGTTCGTAGAACTTCGTAACCTACTGCCGATTGATATATGGCTGGATAATTGGAGGCTGGAATATATTTCGGCCAGTGGGGCGACGATTACTGAATTGGCGGTTTTAAACGGTCGGGTTGCCGCAGACGGCAGTGTATTGATTAGTTACGACGGTTTTCGACCAAACGAAGTGATACCAGATATGTTTTTTGCCAAGACCAATACGACCGGCCTCTTGGCAAAGAGTGGTGGACATGTACGCTTGGTCAAAGATGGTGAAGTGCTCGACTTGGTAGGCTGGGGTTCGGCCGCGGCAACTGGCACATGGCCCAAAACTTCTGTACTCTTGCCGGAATATTCCATCAAGAGGATTTTGCCGAATGATCCGCTGTATGCATCAGGAATCAAGTTCGCACCGGCAACTTTTCCAACGTCTCCCGAAGGCAAAGGGTTTACTCCCGACCAGCCAGAAGTACCCGATGATCCCGAAGAAGAGGAAGAGGAACCCCCTGTCCCGGACGTGCAGCCAGCTTGCGACGGAGCTATTGTTAGTGAGATTTTGCCCAATCCAGAAGGCGCAGATGCTGCCAGAGAGTTTATAGAACTTCACAACCCGACGGACAAGGCAATCATGCTGGACGGCTGCCTGCTTGGATTGAGCGGTACCAGCAAAACGTATGCCTTCGCAGGGAATATCCTTCTGGAGCCTGGCGAATACAGGGCCTTTTATGACAGCGTAACAGGTATTACATTGCCTAATGCCGCGGGCGGCGAGGTACTATTCATCAACGGCAACACGGAATATCCTTTTTCGTACCCAAAAGCGATGAAAGACAATGAGTCTTGGGCGCTGATTGGAAGCTCCTGGCAAGCGACTGACAATATCACTCCTGGAGTCGAGAATATGCCAATGACGCCTCCGGCTGCTGATGATCGGGGCGGTGGCGACGAAGAGCTGCCGCCGTGTGCGCCAGGGAAATTTCGCAACCCGGAAACCAATAGATGTAAAAATATCGTAGCCGCAGCGAGCACCTTAACGCCATGTCGACCGGGGCAGGTAAGAAATCCAGATACAAACCGTTGCCGCAATGCGGTACTTGCGAGTGCGGCACTCAAGCCGTGCAAAGCCGGCCAGGAACGCAACCCAGCGACAAACAGATGCCGAAGTATTTTGGCTGCCAGCACAACACTCAAGCCATGTGATGCGGGTGAAGAGCGAAACCCCGAGACCAATCGTTGCCGGAAGGTTACGGCTACGCTTGCTTCGGCAAATGCGGATAATAAGGAAAGCGCTGCGGGCAAAAATATGGTTAACTACGGAATTTTGGTTCTGATCGGTGCATCGGTGCTTGGCTATGGTGCTTATGAATACCGTAACGACCTGAGGAATAAGATCGCAAACATCAAAGCCCGCTTCTTTACTGGAAAAAGCAGTAAATAATCAACAGGGTATAATACCTATATGAAAATCCTTGGGATTGATCCAGGTACTGGTATCTTGGGCTTCGGCGTCATTGGTATAGATGCACGAGGCAAGCTTCAGTTGGTGGATGCTGGCGTCATCCGCACGCCTGTCAATCAGCCTGACAGCGACCGATTGTTCACTATATATGATGAGCTAAAGCAGATAATCCAGGAAACAAAGCCACAAGTCATGGCCGTCGAGAAGTTATTTTTTGCCCAGAATGTCACGACGGCAATGAGCGTCAGTCAGGCCCGAGGTGTGGTGCTACTGCTTGGCAAGCAGCATGACCTAGAGTTACACGAGTACACACCACTCCAGATCAAACAGGCGGTGACCGGCTATGGCAAGGCTGATAAGAAGCAGGTGCAGGAAATGGTGCGGGTAATTCTGGGGCTTGGGGCAGTGCCAAAGCCGGATGACGCTGCCGATGCTCTCGCTGCGGCCATCTGTTGTAGTATGAGCCGAAAAGCTTCTGCTTAAACTAATATGTGAGATAATGATTGCATGATTGCAACACTTACTGGAACGGTAAGCGAAAAGCTTGGCGAGTTGGTCATTTTAGACGTCCAAGGTATTGGCTATGGGCTAATCGTGACGACGGCTGACTATGGCAGCGCGGCACCGGATAAGTCGACGAAGTACTATATCTATGAACACATACGTGAGAATGCGCATGATTTGTACGGGTTTTCAGAACTGGATGCCAAGAAGCTATTTGAACAGCTCTTGGGGGTAAAAAATATTGGCCCAAAGGCGGCGATGGCCGTATTGGATATAGCCGCGCCAGCCATTGTCCGAGCCAGCATTGCAAACGGTGATGTAAAGTTTCTACAGACTGCAAAAGGTGTCGGTAGGCGCGCAGCTGAGCAGATTGTGGTGGAACTGCGCGATAAAGTCGGTGCAGCCGTGACTGAAGGGGCAGATACTATCGTCCACCGGGCAGGCGTACAGCTACATGATGAAGCGGTTGAAGCGCTGGTGAGTCTCGGCTATTCACCGCAAGATGCCACCATCGCACTCGATAAAATAGATCAGGAGCTGCCAATAGAGGACCGTGTTCGTATGGCTCTGAAGGGAGTGAGATAATGGCGATTGAGCGGATTATACATACCAGTGCGGATGACAGTACGCCAGAGGAGCAGGAACTCGAGGTGACGCTGCGGCCGCATGATTTTGCCAACTACATCGGTCAGAAGCGGATTAAACAAAACCTACAGCTCGCGATTACGGCGGCCAAAAAGCGTGGCGAACCGATTGACCATGTGCTCCTGCATGGTCCACCTGGGCTTGGTAAAACAACGCTCGCCAGCGTCATCGCGAATGAAATGAGCGCGCAAATTCGCATTACATCAGGTCCGGCTATTGAACGAGCGGGTGATCTGGCGAGTTTGCTGACCAACTTACAGGACGGCGACATACTGTTTATCGATGAAATCCATCGTTTGCATCGGAGTGTCGAAGAGGTACTCTATAGCGCTATGGAAGATTTCAAGCTTGATATCATGCTTGGAAAAGGTCCGAGCGCGAAGAGCCTGCGCCTCGACCTGCCCAAGTTTACGATTATCGGTGCTACGACACGGACGGGGTCGTTGGCAGCACCGCTTCGTGATCGTTTTGGGATGATTCACCGTTTGGAATTCTATACACCTGAAGAGATTGCTCGCATTATCAAACGGGCGGCACAGATCCTGGGTGTAGAGATTAGTGATGATGCCGCCCAGAAACTAGCCGGACGGGCCCGTCTAACACCGCGAATAGCAAACCGTCTGCTCAAGCGCGTACGAGATTATGCCGACGTTAATGGGGACGGTATTATTGATCACTACGTCAGTAGTAGCGCACTAGAGCTGCTTGAGGTTGATGAGCTTGGCCTCGATCCGGCAGACAGGCGTATGCTAGAGGCAATCATCGATAGCTATAACGGTGGTCCGGTTGGTGTAGACACAATTGCAGCTTTGCTGGCAGAAGAGCGGGGAACGATTGAGGATTTTCATGAACCGTACCTTATGCAGATCGGCCTCCTGGAGCGTACGCCGCGAGGCCGAAAGGTGACACACAAAGCGTATACCCACCTTGGCAGAAAACGTTCATCAATCGACGGACAGGCATCACTGGTCTAGGTGGTATAATTAGGCCTATATATGAAATCAATGGAACCGTCGCAGCTGTCATCAAGCGCCAAGCAGGCGTTTAGGCTCATTGAATTTGATAGTGATGAGACACTTTTATACGAGGTACGTAAGCACTGGTTCGGCTTATTTCTAATTTATGCGGTTGGTACGTTTATCTCCCTTGTCTTGATAGTCGTAGCTATGGGCGCGGCAGTTATGACCGAAGAGTCTGATTTTGGCACAGGAGTCAGTCTCACCTCTCTGCAGATGCCCGTAATACTCATCTGCTTTATCATGGCTATCCTTGCTGCCGTCGGTACGGCTATCGGTGCGTTTCTGTATAGGTCAAATGTCATTTTGGTGACCTCCGAAAAGCTTGCTCAACTACTAAACATTACCCTCTTTAACCGCAAGATATCACAACTTAGCATTGGTGACGTGCAGGATGTAAGCGTACATCAGAAGGGTATTTTCCCTCACCTATTCAAATATGGAACAATTGTAATCGAGACGGCCGGTGAACAACAAAACTACACCTTCACATTTACACCTTTCCCCTACGAAACTGCAAAAGTAATTGTCGGTGCGCACGAGGAGAATCTCAAGCTCCACGGCAACTAACAAGATGAGATTAAAGGGCAAGCAGCTCATCAATCAGTATATTTAATTTTGATGGCACGCTCGTAGGGGTGCGTTGCTCCTATGGACTCTACTCGGCGAAAGGGTTTTTCCTAGCTTGGTTGAAGAGGGTCCGTATTTGTACGTTTTGCTCCTCCAGTGAGATAATTTTTTCGGCAAGCTCGGGGTCAACTTTTGTCCGTGGTGCAGCCGTGGCCTGGTCGCTGATTTTCTTTTCGCTCGGCTGTCTCGCGTCAATGGCATTCACTTGCATGAGTATGTAGCCGTACATGGTGCTGAATATGGCAAATACAATTATGAACCGGAACCGTTTGACGAAGGCTGCGAGCAGGCTGATTTTATCTAAGAGGTATGTTTTATCTAACTTCATGGCTTTATATATGCATTAATTTGTAAACTGAAGTGCACAAGTGTCCGGTTATCTTCGTCGGGTTGGATTGAGATATTGGTCACGTGTGACGTTCGACGGTTTTGCTCGAGCCGTTCCAGAAAACCAAGCAGCTGCGAGTAGGTGACAGGGGCATCTTCTCGTAACTGGACATCTATCGGCATGGCAAAGACGCCGCTCAACCCCTCTACGGGAACGAGCTGTGTCGTCCCGGGTGGTGCGGCAGGGGTTGATTTAGAACTTTTGGACTTGGAGCTTTTCGCAGGTTCCTGACCCAGCGTTGACTCTGGAAAATTTATACTCTCTATCTGGATGCCGGACTGTGCGGCGATAGCGACGAGCTCTCGTACGGTCCGAGCCTGGTTCTTTTCTTGCGGCACGATTGCCCGGGCGATCTGGTCCAGTTCTTTATACTTTTCTATATCCTGCTTGGCTTGGGCGAGCGCCTCCTCGTCCTTTTCGAGCACGGCTTCTTCTAGCTTGCGTTCAAGGAGAACATCGCCAGTTTTTTTCAGCATGCTAGTACCATAGATTGTGCCAGCAATCGAGCAGATGACAACAAGTGCGAGAGTACCAAGTAAGGCGTAGAAGGCTTTTTTGCTACTCATTTTTTGTTACTCTCCGGATTGATGAGCAAGAACTGGTTCGCTTTGGCGGGCAGCACTCGCATTGTTACACGACACGGGTACTCAGTGGGTTCTTCCTGGTCAGAAGGGCAGGATACGTTAACGAGATCAGCTTTTTCAAACAGTTTGTTCGAGGGATCGACAAGGTTTACTTGTATTTGTGAACCGCTCGTGAAGTCTCTTGCGCTCGCAGTAAGGTCAAAGGCGGTTTGGCCAGCATCTGTGTTGAGGCTTAAGTCTTCCAGTACGGTGCCACTAGGCATTACCTGTCCAACTTGAGGCAGAAGCTTGGAAAACAGCACTTCACGGGACAGTACATCGACAACCAGCTTGAAGCTGCTTTGTATGCCTTTGACTTGCTCAAGGGTTTCCTTCTGGTCTTGTCGTTGAAGCTGTTCTTTGCTTGAGTTGATTGCTTGCTGGTAGTTCTCGGTGCTTTGTCTTAGGATCATCTGGCCGCCGAGTACCACGATCGCGACTCCTGCAAGACCAACAAACGCTCCAATAATCCAGCTTCGTATCTGGGTGTTATAGCGTGCATACGTGATGGCTTCTTTTTCTGCTGGAGGGAGAAGGTTAATCATACGAAGGCGTCCTTTGGCTGTATCATGGCAAGTCCGGTCGCAGTTATGTACATGGCTTTTTCTGAACTGCTTGGAGGCTGAAGCTTGTCGAAGGATAAGTTTTGCCACGGATCGCACATCCTGGTGGCAAGTCGTAGGGAGTTAGTCAGGTGTTCACTGAGTCCAGGCATGTTTGCGCCGCCGCCCATAGTGACTATTTGGCTGATTTTTCCTTGTGTGGTTGAGCGTTCTTCGTAATATCGAATCATACGACGTATCTCTTTGCCGAGTTGGTCGAGCATAGGTTTGAGCGCGTCTGTAATTTCTGGCTGCTTTTTACTGACACCAAGGCCGTATCGGGTTTTTATGACATGTGCTTCCTGCCGGCTTACCTTCAGCTTGTCGGCTATAAGGCTTGTGAAGCTGTCGCCGCCGCCCGGAACAGTGCCCGTCGCTATCAGGCCTTTATCGTAAATAGTGATATCAGACGAAACGGAGCCGAAGTCAATAAGGATAGTCGGCACGCTGCTTTGATCAGCCCGGACGAAAAGCCTGCTCGAAGAATTGATAGTGGTTTCTATGGCAACAGCTTCAAGGCCGAGCACCCGTATGAGAGCCAAGTACGAATCGATAATGGCTTTCGGAGCGGCTACTATCTGCAGATCAATGCCTTCGGCTGTTTCCCGGATGACATCAAAATCGATGTAGAGCTCCTCAATCTGCACTGGAATATATTGTTCGATCTCGGACAGAACTGCTTGATGTAAATCCTTTTTAGGTAACCTAGGCATCGATAATAACTGACTGAAAGTTCGGGTAGACGGAACTGCGACTGCCACCCGCCTGGTCGTGATATCGCCGACAATCTGTTTGGCAAACAGGGATTGCGTTGACTGAGCAAGAGCAGGAATATCTATAATTACCCCGTCTTTGATAGAAGCTGGGTCAAAAGAGGTTATTCCATAGCCAAGGACGGTGTGCTTATTTTTCTTGCCGGCCTCCACTTGCATCACTTTGATGCTATTGAAGCCAATATCCAGCCCAAAAACCGGTTTGTCGTGGTAAAAATATGTCTGTTTTGAACTCATTGCCCACATTCTCTGCTATCTAAGCACAAGTGCTTTGTAACTAGTATACCACCGTTAATTGAAATCCTGCTGATAACTACGTATGGTCCACACACTCTCCCCTGACGACAAGCCAGTACCAAAGGTAAGGGTACCGGCACCGTTTAGTTCAATGGTCTGTCCAAGTGCTGAACCGGTTGTACCGCTGCCGCCAATCCTAACCTTACCCCACGCAGCATGGAATATCCCGCCTGGAAAGTTGCCAGCACCTGCAACGTCTACGGTTAGGAGGTTTTGAGAAGTCTTGAGATCTGTGCCGGTAACATTTGTACAATTTGGCGTACATGCGGCGCTACTGCGGTAGCTGATGAAGTGAGCACTCGTACCATTACTGTTGGGTATCAGGGTAGCGCTACCGCCTACGGTAATGGTACCATCTACCATGATAACCGGACGTCTGGTGCCTAGGCTGTTTGCAATTCTGATTCTAGCTGAACCACCGATATCCAGGTTACCGGTAATGTAGACGTCACCGGTAATCGTCAAGTCACAGCTACTATTCGCTGAGACGTTACCTGTCAGTTTTAGGTTGGCAGGCCACGTTCGCACAAAACCATTTGGGTTTTGCCACTGACTGCAGTTATAGGTGATATTATTTCCGGCGCCAGTGGTAGTGACGGCGGCAATGTGCGCATTTCGGTCATAAGTAGGGAGCGGTAAATGCGGTGCTATACAGCCAGGCTGTAGGTTTGGTATAACTGGATCAGTTTGCCATGCAGCAACGCGGATACTGGTTTGTCCCGTTGCGCAGACGGGACCGAATATCTTTGTGCTGGTCGCAAAAGTTATTGGCTGACCACTCGTGCAAAGTTGCGGATATGTTGGACCAGGATTGTTGCCACTCGGGCATTTGTAATTGGCAACATTCACTGGTATGGGCTGGGCTTGTGTACCAATCTTTGAGGCACCTTGTAGGTCAATGAAGCCATTTACATGGACGGAGGAGCCTGTGATAGTCGTACTGCCGGATAGAATGAGTCCGCCCGCTCCGGCATGCACAGAATTGCCGTTTGAGCTTGTGCCGACGACCGTAACTTTTATTTTTCTTTCGCTAATAGGATTTGTCGATTCATTATGCCGATAGACCCGTCCTGTCGTCGTGATGATCTTTTCGTTGGGACCTGATCCGTTCGATACGATACTTTGATACGTGCCTCTGCCCTGGGCCTCATTATTAAAGAATTCAGTTTCTGCAAAACCTGTAAAGTTACTGTTGTCATTGAGGCTATAGAGTGACTCCTCCACACCTGCTTCTGCCGTAAGTAGAGAGTTTGATATGGAAACGTTTCGCGTTGTTCTGCCGTACTGGGCAATCGTGAGGTCGGCCAAAGAGACTGCGACGAAAGTCAGAAGCAAAAAAATGAGCAGCGCTGTAAGCAAGACGACCCCTCTGGTGTCCTTGCCCAAGCTGAGTCTGGAAAATACTTTTTTACTCATTGCGGAATACCGTCCTTGTGGTGAAGTTTGCCTGTATAGTTTCTCCATACTTGACGCTCTCAAGGTTGATTGTCAGCTCTATGGAGCGGGCGGCGGATGGTGCGACTTCTTCGTTCTCGTTGTCAAAATACCTCACGGCAAAGCCTGTAACGTTCCCTACAAGCTTGCGATCATCAGGGCATGAGTCGTTTGGATTTGGTGGACAGGTAGTCTCGGCTGCGTTTTCTGCTACCGGATCGGCAAGTACCCGTTTGTACAATGTATTGTGTTCGACAAAGTAGATGTTGTTATTTTTGTTGCTGACATAGTGTAAGGGGTCAGCAAAGAGGATGTTTTGGCTGGAGTCCATAGCAGCGGTGGCAAGTATAAGCGTATCGGCATCAGATTCCCAGCTCAACTTGTCTGCTGGGGCGTTGGGGGCGTTATCGTCTTCCCAGCGGTTTTGCTCGTCAGCGGTGGCACTGAGGCGAACTTCACGGCCGATATTGTCTAGCGTAAGCTGTGCTTCACGAAGCATATCGGCCCGGGCGGTTTCGATTGCGTTTTTGGCGACACTGTTGACCAGGAACGTCATGATGAGTACGATCAGCATCCCGGCGACAACTGTTGCTACCATGACTTCAATGAGCGTAAATCCGCGTTGGTTGTTGTGATATCGCGAACTCCGTGTCATTGCCCAATCCCTATCACGCCTATGAGTGAGCTCAATGCTACTTCTTTATCTACGCGTCCATCTTTGTAAGCAATGTTTACATCCACTCGCTTAATGCCCGGCGTAGGCTCACTCACGGCCACGGTTGCCGTGCGCGGTGCGGGCAGCGTGTCAGGCAGCTCATCGGTAAACGTTATGACCGAGTCGGTTTCCAGCGTATTGTAGTGGTTGTTGCGAAGCTCCTCGATTTTCTTTTCGCCGGCACGTGTTGCAGTTTCCAGTAACCGGGTTTTGCGCTGGGTTGACTCAATAGTTATGAAAAGGCTTGTAACCCCAACAACCAACAAACCAATTACAGCTATAGCGACTACGAGTTCAACGAGCGAAAAACCTTCTTCTTTTTGTCCTTTCTGGTGAATCATGCTTGTGCTTATTTTATCACAACAATAAACCAGTCCCGAGATATCGGGACTGGTAGTAGAATCTTGCCGAAACGAACTAGTTTACGCTGTTGAGTACGTAGTTGCCGTTCGTAGCGTCTGGATCGCTGTCGTTTTCTAGGTCTGCTGAAAGCGAGTAGCCGTCACAGGCGTCCGTACATCCAGATGGAGTCGGTGTGTATGTGTAAGCATCGTTTCGTGGACCTGAACGGTCATCCGCATTGGTTACTACAGTTGTCCAGTCGGCTGGATACACGCCAGTGTCGTTGAAACTTGTTTCCAGTTGCTGCTGAGCGTTCTTTAGTTCGTTCTTGCGATCAGTGTCGCGGCCGCGAGCCTGTGCACTAAATAGATTAGGCAAGGCCAAGGCAACCAGGATACCGATAATTACGATCACAACCAGCAGTTCGATGATTGTGAAGCCTTTTTGATTCTTTTGCATTTATTCCACTCCTTAAATGCCAGTTTTTACTTTTTTAGTAATACCCTTAAAGTAACTGCTTATGTTACGGTTGTCAACAATATTTATAAGGTATCTCAGCTAGACAGCGCCCTGCAGTGAGAATATTGGGCCGAGTACACTCAAAACTATCACGCCGACCACACCGCCTAGGCTAACGATCAGGACTGGTTCGATTATGGATGCCATACTGTCGATGACAGTATCTACTTCTTCTTCGTAGAATTCGGCTACCTTCTCTAGTACGGTATCCAGCTGTCCGGTTTCTTCGCCGACGGCAGTCATCTGAATGATAATCTGCGGCATGATATGACTTTCGGCTAGGCTGTCAGATATATTTTGGCCGTTTCTGATACGGACCATACTGTCCTGGATACCTTTTTTGATGACCGCATTGCCAAGTGAACCGCTCGTGACATGCAGTGCCTCCAAGACGGATACGCCGGCCGCAGCAAGCGAGCTAAAGGTGCGGGCAAAGCGCGCGATATTGACCTTCATGACAATTTTGCCAAAAATCGGGACTTTTAATAGAAGTTTGTGGAAATTATATTGTCCACCCGGTGTTTTGACATAGCGGCGAAAAGCAACGATCCCGACAACCAGCCCGACCAGCAGAATCGGCCAACTATTCACCAATAAGTTGCTTAGTCCTAAAACAATCTTGGTGTAGATAGGTAGCTCGACGTTATTTTCGGTGAGGATACCGGCGAGTTTTGGAATTACACCGGTGAGCAGAAACCCTACAGCGCCGATGGCGACCAGCGTAACCACTGCCGGGTAGACAAGGGCGCCTTTGAGTTTGCTTTTGATTTTGTTGTCTTTCTCTACTTGGTTGGCAAGGCGTATGAGGATCTGGTCGAGGATACCCCCGGCTTCACCGGCGCGCACCATGTTGACATATACTTCAGAGAATACTTTAGGGTGTTTGGCCATTGAGTCGGAGAGCTGTGCGCCACCTTGGACATCCGCGATAACTTGATCGAGTGATTCTTTGAGGTTCGCGGAGTCGGTTTGTTCGCGCAGCGTCGTGAGGGCACGCAGAATCGGTACGCCGGCATTTATCATGGTCGAAAATTGCCGTGTGAAAATAACGAGATCTTTTGACTTTATGCCTTTTTTGCCGGGCAGTTTTATATTCATATTCATGCCTTTGCCGTCTGCAGGTTTCACGACGATCGGGTGTACGCCTTTTTGCTTCAGTATGCCTACGGCAGCCTCTTGCGAGTTAGCGGTAATGACCCCACTTTGTGTGTCACCGGATTTGGTACGTGCAGTGTAGGTGAAGGTTGCCATACGTTTAATTATCTCCGGTCGTGGTTACTCGTAGTATTTCTTCTATGGAGGTTTGGCCGCGCAGTGCTTTTATAAATCCGTCTAGCTGCATGGTAACCATGCCTTCTTTGATGGCTTGGTTTTGGATATCACCACTGGTTGCATTGGCAACGATAAGCCTTTGGATGTCCTGGGAATTGGACAATACCTCGTAGATGCCTACGCGGCCTTTGTAGCCGGTATGGTTGCAGGCCTCACAGCCATTGTTATGTACTTTCCAGAGGCGTGTGATTTTGGTCGCTGTCGTACTGAGGTCGCTGGTCTTTGATGATTTCCCTTGGTTGTCTTTACCGATGCCGCCGTCTAGCGCTTGCTTTTCTAGTTCATGCACGTAGCCCATGACAGAGTTGTCGTCTGTTTTGAAGATTTCAGCAACTTGTTTGAGGGTAGCCGCGTCAGGTGTGTAAGATTCGCGGCAATCCAGACACAGTCTGCGCACGAGGCGCTGACCTACTACGGCACGGACAGTACTGGCGATGAGGAATGGTTCCAGTCCCATGTCAAGCAGACGTGGTAAGGTGGTTGCGGCATTGTTGGTGTGGAGCGTCGCAAACACCAAGTGTCCGGTCAGCGCTGCCTGGACGGCAAGGCTGGCTGTCTCGATATCGCGGATTTCTCCTATCATGATGATATTCGGATCTTGGCGTAGCAGCGCCCTCAGGCCATTGGCGAATGTCATGCCTGCCTTCGGATTGACCTGCGTTTGATTGGCCCCCGGTATTTTATATTCAACCGGATCCTCGACAGTAGAGATATTAACACTCGGTTTATTCAGAAGGCTCAGGATACTGAACAAGCTCGTGGATTTACCGGAGCCGGTCGGCCCGGTTACGAGTATCATGCCATGTGGCTGCTTGATAGCATCGTTGATGTTTTTGAGGGAGACACCCCAATAGCCAAGATCCTCGAGTGACAGCGCTTCCGAAGACTCGCTGAGGATACGCATAACGACTTTTTCACCTTCGCTGATAGGCAGCGTAGAAACACGCAGCGCATATACGGCACTACCGATCTGGATTTTGAAGCGGCCGTCTTGTGGCACACGGCGTTCATCGAGTTTGAGGTTGGACAAGATTTTGATGCGGGACACAAGAGCGCTATGGACTTTTTTCGGTAGTTTATTAGCCTCTTTCAGGATGCCATCAATACGGTAGCGGACGCTGACGTAGCTGTCGCGTGGTTCGATGTGAATGTCGCTTGCACTTGACCGAATGGCATATTCGATTAACAAGTTAACCGTTTGGGCTATCGGTGAATCTTCAGCGAGATCTTCTTCGCTGACGTCTTCTTCCTCTTCCGGTACTTCATCGGCATCACTGGCAGTCACTACTTGGGTGAGCTCGCTGCTGATATTACCTCGATAGAGGTCAAGCGCTGTCCGAATATCTGTAGACGTCGCGACGTGGACCTTGAGGTTATCACCGAGCTGTTTTTGGAGAAAATTCACCGCCTGGATATCGTCGGGGTCTTCCATGGCTAGCAGCTTTGAACCATCTTCTTCGACGCCGAAAAGAATCACGCCATACTGCTTGGCGATGCGTTCAGGTATAAGCTTCAGGACTTCCCGCTTTATCTCTTTGGCTTTCACTTCCGCAAAGGGGATGTCGATTTCCGCGGCGTAGAGCTTGGTGAGGTCTTTTTCAGAAATGACACTGCCTTTTATGACCAAATCCTGCAGTGGCTTCTTCTCTGTTTTTTCCTGCTCTTTGAGTTCGGCGAGTTTTTCTGGGGTAACCTTTTTTGCGGCCACCAGCAACTTTTCCACCAACGAGTCTGATATGCGCATAATTACACATCATTATATAGGAAAGGCATGAGCATTTTAAAGAGGCGTAAGATATTTGCTATACTAATAGGCGTAAATATTGTGCAATAAACGGGTGGTAAAAGGGGTAGTACGACATATGGCGACAAAGAAGGAACCAAAGACCGAGGGTGCACCGGAAGGCAAGGGCAAGGCGCTCAGTCTGGCCATGGAAACGATAGAGAAGCAGTTCGGCAAAGGCTCTATCATGAAGCTTGGCGAGGCTCACAAGACAGCAGTAGAGACCATACCAACTGGATCGCTGAGTCTAGATATTGCACTTGGTGGTGGACTACCAAAAGGCCGCATCATCGAGGTCTATGGGCCAGAAAGCTCCGGCAAGACTACCCTGACGCTGCATGCCATTGCTGCCGTTCAAAGAGCAGGCGGTACAGCCGCGTTTATCGACGCCGAACATGCCCTTGACCCAGCCTACGCCAAACGGATTGGGGTAGATATCGAAAACTTGCTTATCTCTCAGCCGGATAACGGCGAACAGGCACTCGAGATTGCCGAAACATTGGTGCGTTCCAGCGCAGTAGACTTGGTAGTAGTCGACTCCGTTGCGGCGCTTGTACCAAGAGCTGAAATCGAGGGTGACATGGGCGATAGCCTGCCAGGCCTACAGGCTCGTCTTATGAGCCAGGCGCTGCGAAAGCTGACTGGCGTTATTTCTCGCTCCAAGACGACGGTTATTTTCATCAACCAGATCCGTATGAAGATCGGTGTTATGTTCGGCAACCCTGAAACGACGACTGGTGGTAATGCGCTGAAATTTTATGCCAGTGCGCGTATGGACATACGTCGTATTTCCCAGATCAAAAAGGGCGAAGATATCATTGGCAACCGTACCCGGGTGAAGGTGGTAAAGAACAAGATTGCGCCGCCATTCCGAGTGGCGGAGTTCGACATCATGTACAACGAGGGCATATCCCGAACCGGTGATGTGCTCGATTTGGCGACTGATAGAGGTATCGTCGAAAAGTCCGGAGCTTGGTTCAGCTATAATGATGCCAAGATTGGGCAGGGCCGCGAAGCCACCAAGGAATACTTGAAAGCTAATCCGAAAGTATTGGATGAAATAGAGAAAAAAGTCCGCGAAGCCGAAAAAGCCGAAATCGCCGCCAAGGAAAAATAACATGACAGAGAAGCTGCCGAGCGAAGCGTCCTCCTCAGAAGTTGGTTCCAGTGTAGTAAGGCCGATGCTTCTTCCTGGTGTTGAGGTAAGCGCAATCGAGGCTGCGAAATACGACGAGGCGACCCCACAAGAAGAAGCCGACTTCCAGAGAAACATTGCACGAATCCGTGAAGCAGAGAGACAAGCTGCGATAGAAGGGCGGAATATAACTCTAGGTGAAAGCAGCTCGGAGTAGATAATGAAGAAAGCGGTATTGCTGCACGGCACTGATGGTTATTTATAATTAATGAAAATCACGGCTATCAAGCAGCAGGTGAAGCGGCAGGATCGCTACTCGATATATGTCGACGGTAAATATTTATTTTCCTTTTCGCAGAGCGAGCTGCTCAATTCTGGTCTTAAGGTCGGACAAGAGCTATCACAACGAGAACTGGCAGAGCTCCAGGGTGCGGCCAGTATTGATAAGGCGTACGACAGGGCGTTGAACCTGATTTCCCATCGTCCCAGGAGCGAAGGGGAAATACGGGATTATTTGCGGCGAAAAGACTTGACAGACCATGTTATTAACATAGTTGTCAATAGACTCACCGAAAGGGCGTACTTGAATGACGCCGATTTCGCGACACGGTGGGTTGCAACCCGTCGCTTGTTGAAAAGCACGAGCAAGCGCCGGTTGGCCCAGGAGCTCCGTCAAAAGAAAGTAGCGGATGAAGTAATCAGTGAAGTGCTAGAGGAAGATGAGACTGATGAGCGTCAGGTACTGCGCGAACTCATCGAACGAAAGCGCAGGCAAGCGAAGTACCAGGACAACATAAAACTCATGCAATACCTTTCTAGGCAAGGCTTCTCTTACGGAGATATCAAATCCGCATTAGAAGACAATGAGGAATAGGGTAGGCATTAATTTGGGGTGCGGCTTCGGAACAGCTTGATTGAGATCGCAACACTCACTATCAAGATACCCAGGCACCAGGCGAGCGCTTTCCAGCCGTAACTACCGACCGGCGTGCCGACAAGCAGTGCACGAATCGCTTCGATGACCTGCGTAACAGGTTGATTTTCGGCAAAGATACGCAAGTATTTTGGCATACCATCAGTTGGTACAAATGCACTCGAAGCAAACGTAATCGGGAAGACAAAAACGAACGTCATCCATTGGACTGCTTCGATGCTTTTTGCAAGTAGCCCCATGATGGCCGAAAGCCAGGACATGGCAAATGTGAACAGGAGCAAGATTGCAAATACCAAAGTCCATTCCCAGGCGTTGGCTTCCGGCCGAAAGCCGACGGCTAGTCCAACCAAGATCATGATGATGCTGGATGCTGTGTTACGCACAAGATCGGCAACGGTGTGTCCGACAAGCACGGCAGAAGGCAGCATCGGTAGTGACTTGAAGCGGTCGATGATGCCACGCTGCATGTCGGTCGCAATACCGATGGCGGTGTAACTGGCGCCAAAAGCGGCACTCTGGATGAGGATACCGGCCACGAGGAAGTTGACGTAGCTTGTCCCGCCGGTGTTGATGGCACCGCCAAAGACATACCGGAATAGCAGCATGAACATAATTGGCTGAAAAGCGACAGATAGCAGCTGATCGAAGTTTTTTATAATGTGTTTGGCGCTGCGGACAATCAGTATGCCGCAATTGCTGAGTGCCCAGTACAACTCAGAGCGCTGCTGTGGTTTGAACGTTGTGTCTGCTGGACTGGCCATTACTGATCCTCCTTTGTAGTGCCGGTGGCTTGCTTGCCGGTAAGCGTCAAGAATACGTCGTCGAGCGTCGGCTTATGTAGGGCGAGGCTGTCGATCTTTATGCCGGCTTTTTCCAGTTTGTTAAGTATATCCGCCACTTGGCTCGCACCACGGTTGTTTGCAATAGAAAGCATACGTTGTTTCTCATCCACTTGTAGTGATCCGCTGTCGACGATTTCCTGGGCCTTCTTGAAGTTGCTCTTGCGACTAATAGTGAGCTCCAGCCGTTCGTTACCGGTCTTTTTCTTGAGCTGGTCGGCTGTTCCTTCGGCGATTACCTTGCCGCCGTCAATGACGACGATTTTGTTAGCGAGCAGATCAGCTTCTTCGAGATACTGTGTGGTAAGTAGTATGGTCGTGCCATTATTTACGAGGTCTTTAATGATGTCCCACATGGCGATACGACTTCTCGGATCCAGTCCGGTCGTCGGTTCGTCCAGGAAGAGAATCGGTGGTGCTACGATAAGGCTGGCTGCCAAGTCGAGCCGTCTGCGCATGCCGCCGGAATACGTTTTGGTGATTCTATCAGCCGCTTTTACGAGGTCGAACTGTTCAAGTAGCTGCTGAGCCCGTGTGGCGGCATCTTTTTTGCTCAGACGGTACAGGCGTCCGATCATTTCCAGATTCTCGCGGCCGGAGAGATATTCGTCGACAGCGGCATACTGGCCGGTTAGGCCGATGACTTCGCGGACCTTTTCGGGTGTTTTTGACGCATCGAAGCCGCCGACCTTCACCGTACCCTTGTCTGCTTTTAATAATGTGCTAAGGATGCGTACGATAGTTGTTTTGCCGGCACCGTTTGGCCCGAGCAGCGCGGTGATGCTGCCGGGTTCAACGGATAGGTTGATACCTTGGAGAACTTTCAGTTCTCCGTATGACTTATGCAGGTTTTTTGTGACAATAGCAGATTTCGGCACTATCGGGCTCCTTCTTTCAGAAAATCTTCAGAAGGCTATTGTACACCCCTGGGGCCTAACGGGAAAGATGATTTATGCAGCTGGCGAGGTGGCGGTGAGCGGCGCCTTGTGTCCTTTGAGGATTTCCTGGATGATAATCTTTTTGTTTGTGATCTCGACAATCTGGTTGCGATCGATGCTCAGCTGGCCCGCACTCAGGCTTTTCAGGATGCTTTGCCCGACGTAGATTTTCTGGATATAGAACGTCGATGTTTCGGTGGCGTAGTCTGTCACCTTGCCGACTTTTTGCTTGTTCACGGTCACGACATGCTTGCCATGCAACTGAAAGTTGAGCCGTATGGTTTTCTGTAGTCGTACGAGCTCCTCTGGGCGCACAAGTACTTCGTGGTCGTTAACGACATAGCCTTGCGAAAGCGTATCCCGGATATCCTGGGTGAGCAAAACCAGTTGTGATTTATCAAACCGGTCTTCGCAGTAGAAGCCTTCGATTTTCAGATTGTTCGGGTTGATAATTGGCTGTAGTATGGTGGCAATCGGACCGCCTGTCCGGAGTGACATAACCTGTTTGTGCAGCAGTGAGTCGCTAAGCTGTAGCATGGTACTCCTCAGTATACCGTATTGGCTTATGGTAGGCAGTAGCGAATGTATTAAAATATCTAAGATGAAACTACAGATAGAAACTAAAAGTGCCAGCGAGACCGAACGGCTTGCTGAACAGTTGGCTCAGCGGTTACGCGGCGGTGAGGTTATCGAGCTCGTGAGCGACCTTGGGGGCGGCAAGACAACGTTTGTCCGTGGCTTGGCACGTGGAATCGGCAGCGTTGACCGGGTGGCGAGCCCCACCTTTACTATCAGCAAGGTATATCAGGGTGCTAGCCTCAGGCTTCATCATTTTGATTTTTATAGGCTGCACGAACCTGGGTTGGTCGAACACGAACTGCAAGAGGTGATTGATGAGGAAGGTGCTATAACGGTGGTTGAGTGGGGAGAGGTGATGTCACATGTGTTGCCAGAGCAGCGTCTGGCCATCAGGCTGAAGCGTACGGCTCACGAAAGCCGTGAACTGGAGGTTGAATTTCCTAAGGCACTAACGTATGCAGTGGATGGTATCCTATGATCTTGACTATCAGAACTGACAAGCCAGAAGCGGAAATCGGTTTGTTTGAGGAAGGAACCGAACTTGCGTACGAAACATGGCAGGCGCACCGGCAACTTGCCGAGACGATCAACAAGAAAATAGATGCTCTCCTCACTGCCCAGGGCGGTACTTTGGGCGACTTAACAGGAATTGTTGTGTATAACGGGCCTGGCAGCTTTACGGGGCTGCGTATTGGTGTAAGCGTTGCAAACGCGCTTGCAAACGGCTTGAACATACCGGTTTTTGGAGCCGGTGGCGACAACTGGCTGCGCGATGGAGTGGTATCACTGCAGAACGGTAGTGGCGGCATCGTAGTAGTGCCCGAATATGGAAGTCCGGCAAATATAACCAAGCCTAAGCGGCGCTAGGTACCTTTCACTCTATGTGCCAGCCGGGACTAAGCGACTACTTGTCCTTAAGGGAGCAGAATATAAACCAACATTCGAGTGCCACTTTTGTGGCGGGCGAAGTAGTCGTTGTTTGGTTTTGTTGCGCCTGTACGACGTAGGAATATGTAGTATTAGGGGTTACCTGTCGGTCGGTGTAAGAAGTGGATGAAGTTGTTGATAGGGTAGTGCCGTTGCGCAAAATACTGTATGTTAAATCACTACTTCCTCCGCTAGGCGGGCTCCAGTTTAGTGTTATGGAATATCCGCTCCATAAACTAAAGTCAAGCTTTGTAGTAACATTTTTGACCGTTTCAAGAGGGATGGTTGGAGCAGATGGTGGTGCCGGATTTGTCGGTGAGGTCTGGGTGGGTGTCGTTGCGGGCGGTTGTGTCGGATTGCCCGTAGAAGGAGGTGAGGCAGGCGGTTCTTGGGGCGCAGAATCGCCTGGGTTCTGCTGATTATTCTCAATGAAGGATGCGATTCCACTTTCTCCAGCGTTCGTTAAGGCCAGTTTCTTCAGGCCTTTGCCATCAATACCGATACTATGCAGCACCTGCTTATTAAGGTCTGATTTCAAGAATAGGATAGTTTTGCTGTCAGCCGAAAATGTCCCATTGGCATTGCTGCCATCATCTGCTATTACCGGCTGTGGGTTAAGGTCACCGGATGTGTTTCCGCGTATCAGGTCGCACGGGCAGACGATAGGACTTGTCCTAAAGCTTAGCCACAAGTAGTAACGGCCATCTGGTGATATGTATGGATCAAAATTCCACTGAGGATCATTTGTTATTCGCGTCTCCTTGCCGCTAAGGTAGTCAATCTTGAAGATGTCTTGGCTGCCACATATATAGAAACAGTTCCATTGTCTGGCAAAGACTATCTGGTTGGTGTTCGACCAGGACGGATCGAGCGGCAATGTTTTGTGGCCGTCTATTTGTACGTCTTGAGTTATCTGCTTCGGATTGTTGCCGGAAGAGTCAGTAACGAATATATGATTGGTCTGGTTCGGCATGTTTGCTACGAGTACAATCTTGCTGGAGTCTGGTGCCCATTCGGCGTGTCCCATGCCGCTCCATCCAAATCTGTTGCGTTTCGCTCTATCAATGATGCTGCGCTGATCGCTACCGTCTATATTCATAATCCATAGTTCATTTGACTCCATGGCGAAGTTTACGCTGCTGCCGGCCGATGCTTTCATGTATAGAATCTTGTTTCCATCAGGGCTTGGTCGCGACCACTCATGTTCGTGGTTTGCATCATTTGTGAGCTGAATCGGCTTC
>JAKQHX010000032.1 GCA_029557815.1 bacterium | reverse complement strand
CCGCGTAACAGAGGTGATTATAGCAGGATACGCTATAAAAGAACAGACCCTTGGTTACCCAAGGGTCTGAATCGTTTTAGTTTGTTTTTTTATTAGCTTGCGTATTGCTTGCGGCGGCTGAGGTAGGTGATACCGCTCGCGGCACCAAGTATGCTCATACCGACTAACAAACCTTGGGCAAATGGCGTACCAGTGTTAGCAAGCACCTGAGGTGTTACTTTGCCGAGCACTTCACCTTCTTCTTTAGCCATGTTACCGAAGTCAACAACACATTCTTTGTCTTCTACGGTTACAACCCAACATGCATCATCTGCAGGAAGAGTCTGTGTCCAACCGTCTTTTTGCACTTCACAGACAAGGTAGTTACCAGCGTCAAGTTCAGGGAACTCGAATTTGCCATTCTCGTCGGTTACATCTGTATCAAGTAGTTTCTCAGTACATTCGTCAACAACGACAGCCTGGGCAGTTAATCCCAAGAAGTTAGCAACATCGGCTTGTTCTTCCTCGACAACACCACAGTAGTTGTAGAGTTCGATAGTGAAGCCTTCTAGTGTTTCTTCGACTTCTTTTTCCCACACACCGTTGCCATTTACGTCGTTAAACTTATGCCCTGTGATGCTGCCGGCTGGCGTTTCTGGATCTTCACAGTCAGTGTCAATTACGTATGGGGCAGATAGCAAGTTATCCCAGTAGTTTGGAATGCCCGTGCCAGTAAGGTAGTCACTCTCTGGGCCTACGAGGAGGTAACGGACTGTAACGGTACCACCATTTTGGTCCTCACTAAACGTAGCCGGGAGATTCTTGCGATCATCACGTGTCTCTCCGTCGTAGATCCATTGAGCACGGTAAGGAGCGGGGTTGCCATTTATCGTGTATACCGGGCCGATCACTGTAACATTGAATTCGCCACACTTCTGCGATGGAGTGACAGTAAAGCAGCTTGCTCGTTGCTCAGCAGTGATGTTATCGACATTGGTTACGATGTTGTACTGTGATGGGTCACAGTAGTCAGTGGTTTTTTCATATATAACGTCAATATGACTTAAGCCTTGGCAAGTATTTGAGTTAGCAACTCGAGTTACCGTTACGGTCTGTGTGCCTACGCCAGAAACTGTATAGCAGGCAGGAACAGCTGCGCCACCATTTGCGCTAAGTCCAGAGTAGGTACCGTTACCTAATACAGTTGAATGCTTTTCAGCACCAAACATAGCTTCGCCGGACTTTATGCATACACCCGTCGCCACGTTGCCCGCGCCAACGTCTTTGGTGATTAAGTCTGGTGTTCCAGAGACGCTGCCATAGACATCCGCGGTCTTTTCGAGACAAGCATCAGGACTACCAGCGCCATCTGCGAGTGCTGTAAGCGGCAAAAACATCTGCGCTACCAGTAGTAAACTAGCAGTGAGCAGACCAGTTCGCTTTAAAATTTGTGATATTGCTGTATTCATGTAGCTTCCTCCTAAACAAAAAGCACATTATTTTTCGAACCAAAGAGTCCTCCCACCAAAGGGTTAAGCTATATTATGCGCTTTATTTTGAAAAAATCAAGAAAAATTGTATAGGCAAGAAAGCACATGCGTTTTGAATTGCCTGCATGCTACTATGCTAGGTATGCAAACAACGGCGAGCGAGCCTCGATTACGACGACTCAACGACGCACTGACGGTCGTGGTGGTCCTGCTCGCACTATACGTAATTTTTGCACCTTTCTGGCCCCAAGCAACCTACTGGGTACAAGAAGACTCACCCCTGAAATCATGGACCTCAAATCAAGAATCGGTCCAGGATGCAGTCGATGAAAACTGGGCAGGTAACCGACTGCTGCTGCCGCGTCTTGGTATGAACGAGCAAATACACGAGGGCGGTGTCGAACAGCTCAAAAACGGTGTTCTACGGCAACGCCACACCAGCACACCAGAGGAGGGGAGTAATACAGTACTCGTCGGACATAGGTTTGCGTATGACGTCCGAGGGGTGTTCTATCACTTAGACAAAGTCGAAGTAGGCGACGAAATTATAATCAAATGGGACGGCCACACGTATATATATGAGGTGAGTGACAGTTTTGTGGTGACGCCTGAACAAGTCGAAATCGAAGATCCGACAGATGAAGAAATCCTAACGCTCTATACCTGTACGCCGCTGTGGACAGCCAAAGACCGGCTGGTGGTACGAGCAAATCTGAAAGAGGTAAGAGAATGAAATACCGCGAATGGTATCGAACTGTCATATTGCTCGTACTCCTTGTGATAATAGTCGGCTATATTATCTGGACAAAGCAATCCGTACAAACAAACTTTGTAGACACGCTCTAGAGGTCGTGGTTGACAGTAATGTGTGCGCCCATGGAATTCAGACGCTCAGCTAGGTCTTCGTAGCCGCGGTTGATCGTGTAGACATTGCGTAGCATCGAAACGCCAGGTGCGGCGAGCATACCAATGAGCAGCATGACGGCGGGGCGAATACCACTTGGTGCTACCAGGTCGGTCGCGCGCCACTTGGTTGGACCATCAACATATACACGGTGTGGATCAGCGAGTTCAAGCTTGACGCCAATTTTTTTCATCTCAGTGTACATAAGGGCTCGGTCCTCGTACACCCAGTCATGGATGAGGGTGCGACCCTTTGCGACGGCAGCTATTGGTACAAAATACGGCAGGTGATCCATGTTGAGGCCAGGGAAAACATTCGGGTGGATTTTATCAACAGGCGCTACGAGCCCTCCGTTATGTTTTTTGATTGCGATATCAACGAGTTCTGTCCGGCCATTTTCGGCGGGGTATGGATTAGAAAGGGTAAACTCCAATCCCATTTTTTCTAATTTTAAGAGTTCGAGTTCGAGGAACTCCAGCGGTGCTCGCTTAATTGTAATGGCTGAATTTGTAGTTACGGCAGCAGCGATAAATGTCATGCCTTCTACGGGATCTTCACTCACGGCATAAGAGACATTTTTCTTGATTTTTGAGCTACCTGTGACACGGAGTGTGCTCGTACCGATACCATCAATTTTGATCCCAAGTTTCTGGAGGTAAAAACAGAGGTCTTGCACCATGTAGTTGGCGCTGGCCATCTTGATAACAGTCTCACCATCGATGCCAGCAGCGGCCATCAGTATGTTTTCTGTGGTGGTGTCACCTGATTCATAGAGAACGACATTGCGCTTCGGTAACGTCCGTTTCGATGTTACGTGATAATTGCCAACCTTTGTCTCAATATCGACGCCAAATTCCTCAAGACCGTAGAGATGGGGCAGCACGGTTCGCCGGCCAAGTTCACAGCCGCCTGCATACGGGATTTTAAATGATGACTCGTGGTGCATGAGCGAGCCGATAAACATTATGACACTGCGGGTTTTTTTTGCGGCTTCGCGGTCGATATTTTCAAGGTTGAACTTGGCTGGTGGTTTAATTTCAAGATCATTGCCAGGTAGCCAGCGGGTCTTCACCCCAATGCTTTCGAGCACTTCTATGAGGCGGTTTACTTCTTCGATGCGAGCCACAGAGCGGAGAGTTGTCGTGCCTTTATTGAGGAGGCTTGCACAAATAAGCGCGACGGCAGCGTTCTTGCTGGTTTTGAGCGTGATCTCGCCTTTTAGTTCGTGTCCACCTTCGATACGTAGGTTTACTGCTCCCGTACCGAGTGACACAATCTGCTTATTAAGTACATCACTAATTCTACCGAGCATATCCATGCTCAGATTTTGTTTGCCCTTTTCGATACGGTTTACCGCTGATTGCGATGTTTTGAGCTGCTTGGCAAACTCAGCCTGGGTAAGGCCTTTGTCTTGTCTGATTTGATAAATTAATTGGCCAACTTTGGCCGAAGTATCATTCATAAGCGTCTTAAATATATCATGAATGATATAATATGTCCATACTTAGTTTTTTGTTTTTATGAAGTCGTAGGTATACAATACTCCCATGATCTAACG
>JAKQHX010000018.1 GCA_029557815.1 bacterium | reverse complement strand
GGCCCGAAGCTGTCGACCAAGCTTCAACGTCCGTCCCGGCTGATGCTTCAAATCCTCCTGTTGGCTCGACCCAAACTTCGGCTGCCCCAGTTGTTGATACTCCTCAGTCAACGGACCAGCAGATCCCTGCGCCTGCACCTCAACCCTCGGCAGCCGTACCATCAATGGGTAAGAAGATAATTATTGCAGCCGGACTTATTATTCTCGGTCTGGCTGCCTTAGTAGTAGCACTTACGCTGCTCTAGTGGCTCTTCTTGTGCATGTAGGAGCCTCATACAGGTCGCCCTCAACAAGGTTCTTGCATTACACATAGCTGAGCCTTGGGTTGGAGCTATACTATTGAATCTTTAATGACTCGAATACCGTTAAGACATCCTTGTCTTGGAGGGCGTTCTTGTCGTGGTAGCTGGTCTCAAACTTGTATAAAAGCCCATTTGCTGAAATATACATTTCGGAAGCATAACTATTAGGAGGCGTTCCGTCATCGGATGTCGTATCTATGCGTACCGCCTTGTGGCCATCATAAGTGAAGTATTTTTCGCTCGTTAGGGTAAACCGTACGCCAACGTCTCCATCTTCTACTTGGCTGTTGCGTACAATTTCCTTCCGCCATGCAACTGCTTGCTCCAATGTTTCGTGGGTCACTTCTAAATTATATTGAATTTCCATTGGACCTGATGAGTACGGACGAAAACCGAGCGAAAAGAAGGTTTTATCTGTTGCTTTTGAGCTTTCAGCTAATGTGTTGCCATCAGCTGCATCAATTTTCCAATTGGCTGGATACGAAATACTAAACTTATACTTGTCATTTGTGTATGTTTTCCAGTCGCCGGCTACAGTTGTGGTTGGCTCATACGCTTCCAGCTGCTCAGTCTGGATACTGACAGGGTCCGCAGCATTTTGTTTTGTACTTTCTGAATTCTTATCCCAAACATACCAACCAATAAAACCGATGAGCCCAATAATGACTAAAGTAATCAGTCCCTCAATTACACTAAAACCTTTTTCATTTTTATTCATGCAGTAAGTTTAGCACAAGCACAAATACGAGGCCGCAGATAGTAGAGAGTACTTCATGCTTATCTCTAAATTATCGGTTCTAGTACCTCATCGTCCACATCTTCTTTATGGCTATGTGGCAGCCATATGCCGGCAATGACCGCGGATACCGCTACTATTGCCGCCGCAATGAGCATAGCTTGAGACAGACCGCTCATCCAGGCTGCTTTGGCGGCGTCCGCCAAACCGCTACCCGCACTGCCAAGCCCCTCTGCTACAGATAGTGCCCCTGCCAAAGAGTTTTCTGCTATTTCCTGTGCTGGCCTCGGCAACAAGCTGACAGCACTGCTTATTTTGTCTGTATATCCCGAACTAAGCACGGCTCCCAGTACGGCGATTCCTAGTGCACCACCCAACTCGCGGGTTGTGTCATTCATCGCGGAGCCCATACCCGCCCGGTTGCGTGGTATTGCAGACATGAGCATATTTGTTGCGGGGGTCATAGTCAGTGCCATGCCGGTCATCATCACCAACATACTGCCTATGACATGCAGGTAGCTCGGTATAGTAGGCCACTGCGACATAACTACAAACGAGATGGCGACCAGCACAAGCCCTGTCGTAACTGTCCAGCGTGTACCGAATTTCTTGACGATATTAGGTACGAACGGCGCGGTGAGCATCATAAGCAACATGATCGGTAGTGTCCTGAATGATGATTCCATGGCTCCATAACCGATGATAAGCTGGAATAGCTGGCTGATTGAGAAGAATATGCCCATCAAGGCGAAGAACACTAACGTGATTGACAAAGCAGAGATGGAAAATGCAGGAACCTTAAAGAGCCGCATATCAAGCATGGGATGCTTGAGACGCATTTGTCGCCACACAAAAGTGATTAGCCCAAGTATACCGACTGCAAAGCTTACAAGAACGATGTGGTCACTAAGGCCGTGTGACGGAGCTTCGATAATGCCGTAGACCAGTCCTGACAATCCTGCCACAGACAGTATACCGCTTAACCAGTCAACAGGAGTCTGAAGCTCGTCGCGAGAGTTTGGTGTCATAATTTGGCTGACGGCAAAACCGACGGCACCAATTACCGCACTGAAAAGAAAGACCGAATGCCACGAAAAGTGCTCGATGAGGAATCCGGTGACGATTGATCCTAGTGCAATGCCGCCACCGGCCACACCACTCCATATAGCGATGGCTCGAGCACGTTCTTCCTTGGGGAATACGTTCTCAATGATAGACAAGGTGGTCGGCATTACCATCGCTGCACCGATTCCCATGACTGCCCGAGCAGCGATAACTTCGATACCGGAGTTCGCCACAAACCCGGCATACATGGTTGCGACCGTAAAGACAGCCAAACCGGTTTGTAGTATATGTTTGCGACCATAACGATCACCTACGGCGCTGGTGACAAATAGCAGGCTCGCAAAAATAAGCGCATAGATATCAACCATCCATGTAAGTTGTAGGGAGGTCAGTTCAAGCTCGCGCGCAATAGTTGGCAATGCCAGGTTAAGGCTGCTATTGCCGATTGAGACCAGCATCAAACAGGCGCACATAGTAGCAAGGACCTTCCATCGTCTTGCATAAATCGCTGGTCTGATTCCTTGCAAATCTTTTTGTGGTAAATTTTCTTTTGTTGTCATTCTGCCTTGTCTTCCTTTGCGCTTTTGAGCACATCCTGTAGCCTCACCGTGGTTTTTTTCATGAACTCTTCCAGAACTTCGGGTTTTATGGCGATGATTCCTTTGCCGCCGACAGCGGACATGATAAGTAACTTGTCGCCTTCATCGAAGCCTAGCTGTTCACGTGCGTCAGCAGGTATAACAAACTGACCTTTTGTGCCGATAGTCGCTGCCCCCCAAAATTTGAAATCTTGCATCACTTGAACCTTTCTTTGCTGTCTTGTCTGCAAAGTATGAAATTTCATACTTATTATATTTAGTATACACACTTTTAAGCAAAGCGTTGTAGCCCTAGAAAAAATTACCCCAACGGGCGGCATTCGGAGCAACATTATTTACGGAGTTAGACCGTTCTGGCTACTGCCCGTCACTAATATCGTCCATACCGAGTTTGTGTTCGAGATAAACGACCGTAGGCAAGTTCAGCAAATGAAACTTAACAGATAATTCACCGAGTTGTAGGCTGATTTCAGGATTAATTCCTCTGTCTGCGGCTCGCATCTCAAAGGGCTTGCCTTCGTACTTCTTCAAAAAAGTCGGGAAGTCATCATACAGGACGAACTCAACATGCTCCAGACCTTCTTGATAGTCGCTTCCGGCTTTGGGCGCTGGTAATTCGATGGCGTCGATTCTCCAAGGTGGGCGCATAACTGGCTCGGTAAGGCGGAAGGTCGAGATTGGACGTCCGTTAATAATTGTCTCACCAAGTAGTTTTGCAACGGATGCTAATTCAGCTTTCTTGTCTTCGTAGTTTTCAGCCGAAGTCGTTCGGTAGCACATGTGGTCAATCTGAACAAAGTCAGCCAAGTCAAAGCCCTCAGTCGTAACACGACCTAAGATGTCATCCAGAAAAGCGGGATAATCTCCGATGATTTCTTTCAGTTCAGCCATGATCAGAAGTATACATGAAAGTAGACGCCGTTCTGACGTCTACTGATTGGGTCTCGTGTGGTACACGCGGTAGGATTCGAACCTACGACCCTCTGTTCCGAAGACAGATGCTCTAATCCACTGAGCTACGCGTGCAAATTTGACACGCGTAGTATTATAGCAAATATCACCTCTGTTTGATACTCTGTTATGTATGCGCCTGTAGCTCAGCTGGATAGAGCGTTGGTTTCCGGTACCAAAGGTCGTAGGTTCGAATCCTGCCAGGCGTACCACTCAGATTAGCTGCTTTAGGCGTTCAGATGGACGTCTTTTGTTATTATTAGTGCAGGTGAATATAAAAGTACTTATCGCTATTGTTTCTGTGCTTATGACCCTTGTGGGTTACTTTTATTACTTTCGTGATATTTTTGCAGGTAAAACCAAGCCTCATGCGTTTTCTTGGCTGGTCTGGGCGTCGCTGACGGCAATTGCATTTGCAGGACAAATCTCTGACAACGCTGGACCAGGGGCTTGGGTTACTGGCGTAACCGCATTTATTTCATTTGTAATTTTTAGTCTCGCAATAAGTAAAGGCGAGAAGGATATCACAAAAACCGATAAGTTTAGTTTATTAGGAGCTGCAGCAGCGCTTGGACTATGGTTTGTTACAAGTGATCCTTTGCTCGCAATTATTCTCATAACAGGCGTTGATTTTCTGGGATTCCTTCCAACAATCCGAAAATCGTATACCAAACCACATGAAGAAACGCTTGTTAGCTACATGCTTGCAGGGCTGAAATTCCTATTAGCTATATTTGCTCTTGATAACTACACGCTTGTTACATGGCTTTATCCCGCCTCGCTTGTAGTTGCAAACCTATTCTTTGTGTTCATGCTCATGTTCAGACGTAAGAAGCTTGAGCCACTAGTACCATTCTAGTTTTGGTAGCGTCGATCGATTTCGCTTATACTTGCTCTTTGCGCGTAAATTGTTTAAAAAGTATTTACCAGTATCGCAAGGAGTATTTTAGGGTGTCAGAGCAAACCGTTCCTCCAACAGACATATTGCGGCTTTTCCGTGAAGACTTGGATGCAGGCGACAGGGTAGATGCTTTTCGACAGGCGGCCGATCAAATCCGTGGTGAAGTCGAAGCGCTCGCAACTCCCGAGAATATCGCACGCATCAACGACAACTATTCGGTGAAGTTTGTTTTCAATAGCCATGGCGACGGTATTGACGCAGGCCAGTCACTGCGGTCCATAGAAGGCCCGTTCATTACGTTTGTAGAAAATGCAGGCGATGCTGACATAGCAAACAACCGGCTTTTCAGCATATCGTTGAACAATGCCTTTGATATGGATTTTAATGGAGCGAGTCCTCTGCAATCGCAGACTCCCCCGACCCGAGAGACTGCCTGGGCGTACTGGCGCGACCGCGGCTTACTGGCTAAAGGTAGCATCATAATGCCGGTTGACGTAAGGTACTATTCCAAGCGTTTGCTTGACGCCCTCATGGGCAACGACTACGACCAACAGTATTTGAACAGTTCTGTCCCGATGGCTACGCTGCACGCTCAGCCGTTTGATGAACTCCTTGAGGAGCAAAAGCAGAAAGGGCTTCTCGTCATGCATTCAAATGCCGTGCGTGAACTCACGAGTACGAAGCAGGTCATGCAGACACTTTTGCTATGCCTGGGCCCGAAGGGTGCGGATGCCATGCTTGAGCCCGCGCTGGCCGATAAGTTGGCTGCGCTTGCACAGAAACGGCGTGGAGATGCCGGTAAGCTCCCGGCCAATATACTATACGGAAGTGGACATCATACGATGTTCCACGTATTTCGGCAGCTGGGTATTGAAGTCGAGCGTGATTTTCCTGGTGCAGTAGATATGCCCGGTGCCCTGAAGTTTGCCGGAACGACCAGGGATCAGTTCTTTTCAGCGCATCCGTTTGATATGGAGGATAGTGACGCGGATAGGTATGCCCGGCAACATATTATTGAGAGTATCTTATGGTGTCCACTAGACAATCCTATGGAGTATGGCTTGGTGCCGGAAAGCGATGACATGGTCAAGAACCTATGGCTGCGTATTGCATACGTAGCTCGGAGGCCGGATCTTGTCGAGGCGGCCGAGCAGCTCCATGAGGATTTCAAGAACGACCCTTTGGTGCCGGTGAAGATCCTGGCGGACTATGGAATCCGTCTCCAGCCAATCAGTCAATAGCTCCGGTAGTGGGCGGGTTGCCTATCGTAATTGTTTGTTTGCCTAGATGCTGATGCTAAACTTACTGAAATGAAAGCAGCTGTTATCATTCCCGTCTATAACGAAGGCGAACGGGTGCTCGCCGTGGCTGAGGCGGCTCAAGGTTCGGCGAACGTAGGTGATGTCATCATTGTGAATGACGGGTCGACCGATAACACAGCGTCAATACTTGAGAACACTTCCGGTTTGAGCGTTATCTCCCATCCATATAACCAAGGAAAAGGTGAAGCACTGGACACCGGAGTAAGGAGTGCCCGGGACTTCGGCTATGAGACTGCTGTATTTTTGGACGGTGATTTGCAAGGTATCACGCCGGAGCACGTCGATGCGCTACTGGCTCCTATCGAAGATGCGGGTTCATACATGTCGATTGGTTATTTAGGATTGCGAAAAACGGTTGTCAAAAAGGTGATCTTGAACCAGTGGGGTGCGCTCAGTGGTCAACGGGCCATTCGTACAGAAGTGTGGGACCTGCTTAATAATCAGGACAAACATGGATTTAACATCGAAGCCGCACTTAACGCACGGTTACGCAAGCACGGTCTGCATCGGACAATCGCCAGGGTGGCGCTTGAGGGTCTCGGTCACGTCGGCAAACACGACAAGGAAGGTAGTTGGCCCAAGGCTCTATGGGCGTATACCAAGACATACAGCGCAGCACTGCGGACGTATGCCCGCATTGAACTCGAAAGCTAATATGCTGGGATAATTCTATCCCCATGCGTACAATACGTACGTATGCGGATTTTTGCAGGTGTTGACGAAGTAAACGAGTATCTGGCCGGCCTCATGCCAGAGACGCGGTCGCGTAGACACGCTTATACGCTGGATACCATGCAGCGGCTTATGGGTGCGCTTGACAATCCGCAAAACTCCTACAGGGTTATACATGTCGCTGGTACGAGCGGGAAGTCATCTACGTGTTACTATCTGAGTGCCATGTTGGAGGCCGCAGGCCAAAAAGTCGGACTCAGCGTATCCCCTCATGTATATGAGGTCGGTGAGCGGGTGCAGATACATACGCAACCATTGCCCGAGAAAACGTTTTGTGAAGAATTTAGCCTGTTTCTAGCCGAGGTTGAAGCTACAGGTATCAAGCCGACATACTTTGAGATATTGGTTGCGTTTGCCTACTGGGAATTTGCTCGGCAAAAGGTGGACTATGCGGTCATAGAAGTTGGTCTGGGTGGCTTGCTCGACGGTACCAACGTCATAAGCAGGGCGGACAAGGTTTGCGTGATTACGGATATTGGACTGGACCATACAGATACGCTCGGCAAAACCCTGCCGGCTATTGCGGCCCAAAAAGCCGGCATCATTCTGCCAAACAATGTCGTATTTACCTACGACCAAACTGACGAAGTGATGCAGGTACTGCGTGAAGTAGCCGAACAGAAACAGGCGGAACTCCACGAAGTCTGGCCGCTTGCTTCGGCAGACCTGCCCAGAAATTTACCACTGTTTCAGCGGCGTAATTGGTACCTGGCTCTGAGCGCGTGCAGGTATATAGCCCAGCGTGATGGGGTAGGGGAGCTGGACGAAGCGATGCTTGCTGCGACCACGCAAACGTACGTTCCAGCTCGCATGGAAACGGTTGTATACAAAGGAAAGACCATAGTGCTGGATGGTGCTCACAACCCGCAGAAACTGTCATCGTTGGTACGCAGTATTAAGCACGCGTATCCTAAGCAGCCTATTGCGTGCATGGTCAGTTTTGTGAAGTCCAAACAGGCAAAAATACACGCTAACTTAGCGATCCTGTTGCCGATAGTCACGAGTGTAGTTGTGACGGACCTCAGCATCATGAATGCCGACCACGCGGCTGCCAATCCACTCGATATTGTCAAGCACTGCGAAGAGTTGGATTTCCACGCGTGGGAGTTGGCACCAGATCCGGTCGAGGCCTTCGGGTTGCTTATGAACCGCAAGGAAGAGGTCGTGCTAGTGGTCGGTTCTTTCTTTTTGCCTGAAACTGTGCGGCCGCTTATGATAGAAACATGAAGATTCGAGCGATTGTAGCCATTGACGAAAAGCGTGGTCTTGCGGACGAGCAGGGAATTCCTTGGAATTTACCAAGTGACCGCGCATATACGCGCCAAAAAACACGAGGCAGTGCGCTCCTGATGGGATATGGAACATACATCGAATTTACCAAGCCTCTTCCTGAGAGACGAAACTTGGTTGTAACAGACGGCATGGAGCCTCTGCGCGAAGGATTTGAAGCGGTCACGGATTTGACCGCCTTTATGGAGAATTCGCCGGAAGACCTGTGGCTGTTCGGCGGTGCTGAGCTATTTGCGCAGACAATAAAGTACGCCAACGAGCTCTATATTACGCAGCTAGAAGGCGATTTTGGTTGTACAAAGTTCTTCCCCGAATATAAAGATGAGTTTGAGCTTGTCCGGCAAAGCCCGCCACAGCTAGAAAATGGTATTTCATACAGATACGAAGTCTGGAGGCGCAAAGAGCATTGAAAAAACAGGCATAATCTGCTAAAGTTCCCCTGTTGCATTCCATGTTTGAATACTAAGCGTTGGGTGCGGTCAGGTTTTTCAAACCAAGGAGGCGATTCATTCGACCCGACTGTTTGAAAAACCTATCATTAATCCAACTTGTGGGCCAGTAGCTCAGCTGGTTAGAGCACCTGCCTCTTAAGCAGGGTGTCGAGGGTTCGAGCCCCTCCTGGCCCTCCAAGCATCGGCGCTATGACCTCCATTGAGAGGTCATTCTGTTTTGTAAGCTTATTCATTCACCTATACATGAGGATACCGACCACAATGAAAGACTCTATCAATAAGTAGAGTGCTGTTGTTACGAGAAGAGGCATTACTCGGCGCTTCATAGCGTAGATAATCCATACGAAGTTATCCATCAAGAAAAAGCTCCATGTCAATAAGGAGACGTCGCTAGCGCTATTGTTAGTGTAAATTTGGTAGGCCTGTGGCAGTTCAAATAGCGGAGTCGCTATGGTAAAAAAGTAAACTATATAATCAAAAAATACCTTGTCGTTTCTTTTATGTATATTTTTTGCATGTTTCTTTTGGCGAGTCATTATTAAATTAATTTTATCAGATTCAAGTTATTCAGTCCTTGTAATGGACACAATCGCGTCTGCTATAGCACCTGTGATAAGTGTTCACCTCACGCCGGATATTTTCGCGGTTGTGCACATATATCTGACTCTCGCGTATAAAGAAAAAGCAATCCTTTGCTATATTTAAAACAAATGAGAAGTTTGGATTTTTCACGGATTACTGACAATCTTTTCGTTGGGCGTACGCCATATGGAAAAGACTATGAGGTGTTGAAAAGGCTTGGCGTGACGTTAGTAATCAATATGCGTGCTGAGTGGCCTTCCGGGTTTATTTCTAGGCAAAGGCTGGTTCAAGAAGTATGGGTGCCCTCTGTAGATAACCGGTTTGTACCCTTTAACCAAGAGCGGCTTGTTCTGGCGGCGAGGCAAGCGGTACAAGAGATACATAATGGCGGTAAGGTCTATGTCTACTGTCGCAAAGGACGTCATAGAAGTGTAGTTATGGCCGCCTGTATTTTGATTTTGCTGGGACAGAGTACACGGGTACTGTCGAAACTCATATCCAAACAAAGGCCTATTGCCGATCTGCATGCCGTACAGGTTGCGACAGCCATAGCTTTGTTTGATAAAGCGCACAGGAAGGGGTTATCCTAGCTACATGACTGAAGCTGAGGCAAACTTTCCCAATGAGCCACACCGACAAGAGCCATCTACTTTCTCGGCACTTCATGTGTCTCAGGAAGAAATCGATGTACGTTTTCGCTGGGTGGTACAAGACTTGCGCCTGGATAAAGTTGAACGAGAAGTACTTGGTCTGCCGCCTCCCCATGATCGACTACAGAAAGTCGGGGCTGTTATCCTGAATACTTTGTCGGTGGCCGCGCGGTCTCTACCCTGGCTGCGTCCCTAAGAGGGCCCCTTCGGCCATACATGCAGTCTGTGGGGCGGTGCAAACTTTGGGCGGTTCGCTGCCACAGGCAGTCTGCTATGATATGGCAATGGCTATACGACCTACCTGTGATGATTGTGGTGAGGAATTACTAGATTTCGGTGCCATACTACTGAGTCCGCCAGACGAAGATGGCATGGTTCGAAAATTCCATATCTGCAAGACGTGCTACTTGCGCTATGCGGACAAGCTTGAGCCGTCAAAATAGAAAACTCCTAGTCGGAGTTTTCTATTTTTATTGGTTAGTTGTTGTTTGGATTGTTCATAACACCTCCTTTCTTGGTCGCGTCAATCAGCCGCGTCAACCCTATCCCTCCGCCACTGCGTGGGATAAAGTCGAGCTCCAGAAACTCCTGCAGTTCTTTTTCCACCCGTTGCTTGCCGAATAGCTCGAACAGCTTTTGGGCATATTTACCGTCGCTTATCGTGTAGAATGCTTTGCTCATTTCCGCGGGACTGTCGCTGCGCTCGGCGCTCCCGATCGTTTCGTTGCCATACATGATGACGTCTATCTTGTGGGCGTGGGTGTTGCCGTGCTGTTTCATATTCCAAAACGGTGATGTATAGACCGGGAAGTCCCGGCAGAAGACGACTGGCCCAAAGTCTGCTGTCATTTTGTTTTCGTGTTGGTAGGTAAGTTCATCTACTCCGTAGTGATGCTTGAGCTCGTCATACGTTTTGTAGAAGAAATCCCGCGCGGTACCAAAACCGAGATGTTCGAGTAGTTCTGTTTCGAATTGTTGCAGTTCCTCAACCCCTCCTTTTAGCTCGAATTCGAACATCGGGAAGATGAGTTTATGTCTGCCAGGTACTGGGTTCGGCTCGTTACGGTAGCTTGTGCTCACGCAAAACACGCCTGGTAGATCTGGCTGGGTAAGAAGCTCGTATTCCAGCCACATTTGTCCAGTTTGCGGAAGCGGCCAAACTTCCCCGGCATATGTGTAGGTGGCGACCGTTTCCGGATCTTCACAGGCGGCCAGTATGCTCAGCCTATCCTGTGTGCTTATCTCGCAGAAACCTTTCGCCAAGCAGAAGCTGCGTAGCTTGTTGACCATGTCGCTAAATGCCACACTGTCTTCGACTCCTTTGTAGTTGTGTATCATTTGTCCCTCCTTGGTTATTGATAAAATTTGACGCATAAAAAAACAGCCCCGAAGGGCTGTTCCTTAAAAAAGGTTCCTTGCTTTTTAGGCATAGGAGTCCTTATATTTTTGCATCAGGATTTAAATTAGCATATGCAATGTAGAAACGCAACTTATTTTTTCTTTGGGCGGGAAGGCAGTTTGGAAAGTACTGCCGAATTGAGTAAATTCCACACAACGGCATTGGTGATAAATGTGCCGATGGCGATAAGCGCGACGCGTGCCAGCTGGTGGCCCTGCTTTGCGCTTACGAGGCTTACCATGCCGGCAATAACAATGGTAGCAACGATAATAATAAGATATGTGTGTTGCAGTTTTTGGCGTTCTGTCGTGGTGTTATTCCAGCGTGCGAGACTCTCTTTGAAATCTTGAAACATGAAGAAACCAACCTGTTTAATAAACATATTATATCATACGGTTTGTAAATATACAACTAAATTTTATAGATACCGTGCTATTTACCCGAGTTTTGCCATATGCTTGCCCGTAGCAAGGGAGTGTAGACATCAAGGTCTGGATGCACCCATGAATATCGACGCACTGTACGAAGAGGTAGGGCTCGGCCAAAGAATTTTACGTTGTCTACGTCGCTGACCAGTGCGATAGGGGTGCTTTCGTTGCCTTCGCCCATGACAAGACCAGCTGCCGCAGCTATAGAGTCGGCCACGTTGGTGGCGGTGAAATGAAACTTCTTACCAAATATGTCATGCTGTTGCTGGTATACATTCGCTGCCCGAAAGCCATAGGCGGCCAGGGCAAAACTGATGGCGCCTTTTCGACGGGGCACGGAGTGGGAATCTGTTATAACGACGCCGAGATGCTTCAGCCTGTCCCGTTTCTTGAGAGCCCGCCATATAGATTGCGCAGAGGCGTAAGGGTCTTTTGGGAGGAGCACATAATACCCATTTGCGTTGCTTATGTCCACGCCTGCAGACTCGACGAGTAAATTACCGACCTGGGTGAGAATCATATCATTCTTGCCGCGCCTTACCGGTTCAAGCGTTTTTTCTGCCAGACTTGCCACCAGTTTCTCATGGGAAATAGTATCGATTGGGATGGTATTGCCTTCGCAGATTGAGAGTACCTTAGAGCTGACGACTACTATAGATTTCTCCTTGAGGCGTGGTATAAAACTTAACAGGGCCGACGTATCGTCTTTGGGCGGAAGAAACTTTCTTGTTTTTATTTGTTTTATGTTCACGCTATAAGTATAGCTGATTTACAGCGATTAGGCGCAAAACGACCCCTTCGTAAGGGGTCGTTTATGGTGTATAAGCTTTTCTTATGAAGTTGGTTCACCGACGTGGTCGGTATTGAAGTCTGCGTCCTGGGCGTACACATTCCATGCCGCTTCAGCTGACTCTGATAGCTTCTGGGCTTTTTCTACCCAGCTTTTGACGGTTGATTCCTTGATACTTACTTTCTGGCCTTCAGCTAGTTCAGGGGAGCCTGCTTCTTGCGTTAGTAGCGTTTCGGCGTAGATAATCTGTGCCTCGCTGAGATCTACCTTGTTAATGATGCCATAAGTCTGGATAGCTTTACGGGCGATGAGCGAGTAGGAGTCGCCTGGCTGTGCGGTATACGTGAAAGCAGCTTCTGTTTCAGCCTCTTCTTTAGCTTGTTCTTGCTGGGGCTGGTTTGTTTGTTCTTGGGCGTATGTGCGTTCCGTGTAGGCTCCGGCTACAAACGGCACGGCGGCCAGAAGCGCGAACAAAGCGACAAACTTTAGGTTGGCAAATCGTTTCATACTGTAAATAACCCTCTCTTGTCCCCACCTTATGTTTATTTCTAGGAAATAATAACACTACTTATGCTTCCAGGCAATTATTTGTTCTGCGTGCGTGGAATCGTAAAAGTAAATGTCGAACCTTTGCGCGGTTTTGATTCGACAGAGATCGTACCATTGTGCAACATGACGATTTTCTTGACCCAATAGAGGCCCAAGCCGGTACCCCCGACGAGTGTTGACAGGGCGTTATCGACTCGAGAGAATTTGCGGAACAGTCGCGGAATGTCTTTTTTGGCCACCCCTACTCCTTGGTCAGTCACACTGATGGTAACGTTTTTTGGAGTGCTGATGAGTGTGATGGTTATGTCTTTGCCATCCGGCGTATACTTGCTGGCGTTGTCGATAAGATTCTCTAGCACCATGCGCATACGCTCTGAGTCGATGAGCGCCATGACTTGCTTATATTTATGGTGGAACGTGACGCGTTGCTGCCTGTGTTTGAACTTGTTGGCTTGTTCGTCGATGACAGCCTCTATAAGATGCACCAAATCAACACGATCTTTGACGAGTGTTACCTGGCCGGCGTCGAGGTGTGCGATCTTCAGCAGGTCATCTATGATTCTGAGCTGACGTTCATTGCTTTCATAGGCGGTCTGGAGCATCTTAACCTGGTCATCATTGAGTTCGCCGCCATAGCCCTCCAGTAGCATTCCGATATACTGTTTGACTCCGGTTGCGGGCGTGCGCAGCTGGTGTGATGCCACAGAAATGAACTCATCCTTTGAGTTACTTAGTTCAATCAGCTGTTCACTTTGCTGTTTGAGCTTGCGGTTGACTTCCTCGAGTTCTTGCTGCCGTTTCTTGGTGCTTTTTATTTCCTCGACTTCAATCATGGAGCCGACAAAACCCAGAAACTCTCCTTCTTTGGAATATCGGGGAGCGCCTTTGTCTAGCATCCATAAGTATTTGCCATCGTAGCGACGGACCCGGTATTCCATACGGTATGGTTCACGGTTATCAAAGGCGGTTTTGTATACCAAGACACAGTAATTCAAATCGTCGGGGTGGATGACTTCTTGCCAACCGTCGCCAAGATCTTCGCCGGGCTTCCTGCCAGTGAAGTCGCGCCATGGCTTGTTAAAGTAAGTGAGCATGCAATTTGGCCCAGAGACCCATATGAGGACTGGTGCCGCATCTGCCATGTTGCGGAAGCGTTCTTCGCTCTCGTGCAGCTCGACTTCAAATTTTTTGCGCTTATCTATGTTCATACAGGTGCCGACCATGCGTACTACCTTGTCATCTTGGATGAATGCCTGGCCTTGACACAGCAGCCAATGAGTGGAGCCATCAGGCCAAACCACACGATGCTCAACCATATAAGATTGGCCGGTCTCCATTGCTTGGCTTATGGTTTGTTGCATTTTTGGTCTATCGTCCGGATGGAATAGGGACAAGTACCTTTCGTACGTAATCTCCTCGTCGGGCGGCAAGCCAAAAAGCGCTTTAAGCTCTGCCGACCAGAGTAGGGAATCCGTAACCACGTTCCATTCCCATATACCCATTTTTGAAACCGAGAGTGCAAGCGCAAGCCGTTCTTCGCTGGCACGAAGTGCTGCCAGGGTCAGATGTTGCTCGGTAATATCAGTTTGCGTTCCCCAGGCGCGGACGAGCTTGTCATTCTCTACGAATCCGACCAGGCTGTTGCGGAAGATTTTCTGGTTTCCGTGTGAATCTACTTCATGTGACTCAGCGCCCGAAAGACTGTATTTAGACTTCACGAACGCGGTAAGGTAGGCGATATTTTTCGGGTCGTCCGGCAAGAGGAATTCACTCAGCCGCGTCCCCAGCAGGTCACGTACCGACTTCACGCCGTACATGGCAGCAAGGGCTTCGTTTGCTTCGGCCAGGTACGCATGTTTGAACATGAGCTCGATTTGCTTACTGACAGGAAGCTTGACTGCGATTGGCTTATCCAGTTCAAAACGCCATATACCTTCGTTGCTGTTGCGGATAAACGCCTGGTACCGCTCCTCACTGGCGCGCAGCTCCTGCTCTATGCTCGTGGTTTTCTTCGTACTCTTGTCCGTCACATATACCATTATAAAGGGAGTAGGCAAAGTCGGTCTTGGAAATAGGAAGCAGTTCCATTTTCTGCTACGCTGTAACAGATGAAAATACTAAACGGCAAAGAATTGGCTGGATTTATCAAAGAGCGCCAGGTGCACGAAGTGCGTGGGCTGCGCCAGGCGCATGGCATTGAACCGAAGCTTGCAATCGTCCAATGCATAGACGATCCTGTCATAAATACCTATGTTCGGCTAAAGAAGAAGTACGGGACAGATATTTCAGTCGAGGTCGAACACCATCAAGTTCAGCAAATAGAAATTGCGAAATTGTTGCAAAGACTAAATGTAGATGCATCAATCCACGGTATTATTGTGCAGCTACCATTGGTGGAGCCAGCAGAGACTGATGCCATTGTAAATATGGTCGCACCTGAAAAAGACGTAGATGCGCTTGGTGATTTGGCGCTATATGATGCTGCGACGCCGATGGCTATTATGTGGCTTCTGGCGGGCTACAATGTCGATTTAAGCGGCAAGAAGATAGTACTTATTGGTCGCGGTAAGCTCGTTGGTGCTCCCCTCGAACGGATGTTGCGGAATTCCGGTCATGACGTAGAGGTTGTAGAGAGGGGGACGAGCGACTTGTCAGAACATACAAAGGAGGCGGATATCATTATCACGGCCACTGGCAGTCCTGCTATTTTGTATCCGGACATGATAAAACAAGGTGCTGTTGTCGTAGACGCGGGTGTCGCTAGTGAAGATGGCAAAACGGTCGGTGATGTCGCGCCGGAATTGTACGAACGAGATGACCTGGTGATTACTCCGGCAAAAGGCGGAGTCGGGCCGCTCACCGTTTGTGCCTTATTTGATAATGTCATTCGTGCTGCCCGGCGACAGGCTACAGGTGAGTAATAAGGGCGCGCAGCATTTCTTCCGGCATATGGCTGGCGCTCATCGTACGCCAATCGTAATTCGCTGGTAGTTCGAAGTGGTAGTGGAGAAGGTCGAGGTACTGTTGCTGAGCCATAGTCATGGCGGCACGGGATTCTTGTATCTCGCCTATGCATTCAAGCGGCTTCTCCCCGCTAATACCCAGCAGCTGTTTGTAAGTTGTCTCGAGTTCTGGGTCTTGAAGCAGATTTTTGCCACTCCAGAGCGCCTCCAGTTCTTCCCTGCGGATAAATGGCGTAAGGATCAAGAAAGTAAAAGCACACTTAGAGCACTCGCCACACCATGACATGCGGTTACTCGTATGTACATAGGCACGGTTGCATGAGCTAAAGACGTCCTTATATTTCCCAAAGGCGACTTGCGAAAAAATCTCGGCAATGCGAAGCTCGCTGAACGGCCGAAGGAGAGAATAGTACCGGATTGAGTCGTCAAAATCATGCCGCAGCAAGGCTTGGTAGTCGAGCTCGAATTCCTGTGATTTTGAGTACTGATGGTTAATTTCCACATTTTGGTACACAAGTGTAGGTTCATTTGCTGACTGTTCATTTGACATCACAATGTCACGTTTGCCGGCCAAGACAGCGATAACGGTACCTACGCAAGCAAAGATTGCAGAAATCGGCACGTGGCCGTTCAGCGCGTCCTGTTTATTTAATTCCTGTAGCTGAGGATCCCAGGTTCGCTCAACCCAGAGGTGGGGCAACCCAATGCGGTCGACAAGCGGGCTGAGCTGAGGTTTGTGGTTTAGGCTCCAGGTCGTGAGGTCGCTACGGTCTTTGCGTAGCAGCTCGATAGTTACGAGTGAGTCTTTGCCGCCACCAACGCTGGCGAGTAACCCGGTCCCAGTGTTGGCAATAGGATGCGATTTCGTTGCATTAACAGGGAAGTTTATAGGTGTATTTGGATCAAGGTCATTGACGTACCAGAACTCTCCCAGTCCTCGCTGATACGTTTTGGAGAAAAACTGTGCTTTCTCTTCGTCCAGTTCACCTTTTTTGACGACGATTTCTGGCGGGATGTAGGTTTTGAAGTATGACACACCGGCCATGAAAAAAAGATTTTCTACTGCTCGCTTGAGAGTCCTTGAGTCATACGGTGCAAAGTCGAAATCGAATGTATATGTTTCCGTGAACTCCAGCACATCGTCCATAGCATACGTAAGCGCCAGGGTTTTTGTGGTCTCGTCGAACTGGTAATCTTTGAAAATAAACTGTTGGTATTTCATAGTGCATTGACAGCATTCTTGAACTTAGTACCGCGGTCTTCGAAATTTTTGAACATATCAAAACTTGACGTTCCGGGTGAAAGAACGACACTGTCGCCATTACGGGCAATTTGACGGGCGTGATCAACTATTTCGGGCATGGTAACGTTTTTCAAGATGTCATAGTTGTCGAAGCCGTGACTCTGTAGGGCTTTCTCGATTTTGTACCCAACTTCACCGATGACAAGTACCCGATGTATATCCTCTTTATGGATGAGTATGCTTCTGGCGAGCTCGTTCAGGTCCAAATTCTTATCGACTCCTCCGACTATGAGGACTTTACTGCCTTTGATTGCTTCTATGGCGGCTATCGTGGCTCCAGGTGCCGCTGAAAATGAGTCGTTGTAGTAGGTGACCCCGTCAACTTCGCGAACCTTTTCCAGGCGATGGGGCAGCCCGCGAAAGCTTACGACGGCTTTTCGAATAGCCTCTACATCCTGGGTAATATTCCAGGCTGTCGTAATGGCGGCACAGACGTTTTGCCAGTTGTGTCTGCCGAGCAGCTGAATGTCCTTGGCATTACAAATTTTATGGCCGTCTATCATGATATGTTCTTCACCGTTTGCAGTGTCAGCCACATAAGCACCCGGTGCGGTCATATAAGGAATAGTCAGGCCTCTGCTAGATCCGGCAACAGCTTTGGAATAGTTGTTTTCCGCATAATAAATAGCGATATCATTCTCTGCCTGGTGTGCAAATAATTGGCGCTTTGCTTCTACGTACTCATCGACATCAGCGTGCCAATTCAGGTGTTCCGGCTCGATCATAAGACATGCCGCAATGTGGGGAGAGGATTTCAGGTCAATCAACTGGAAATTTGCCAGTTCCAATACCACCCAGTCGTCCGGTTGGATGGCATTTGCCAGCATGTCCAGGGGTGGTATGCCGATGTTGCCGCCCAGATGCACTCGAAAGCCGGCAGCATCCAGTATGTGTGTGACAAGCGTACTCGTCGTGCCCTTGCCTTTAGTGCCGGTTACGCCGATAACATTTCTGGTCGGACAAGCTTTTAGGAATTCGTTTGTGTTAGTCCAGACCTTGTCTAAGATACCAGGGCTATCGGGGTTTGCCGCCTGGATCTGGCGTGGATGCAAAGCAGGTGTGCGGATGAGCAGATCGAATTTGTTGAGCCCCGAGAGATAATCATCTCCAAGCTGGGAATCAACACCATCAGGAACAGGGGTATTTGCATCAGAGTCGCAAATAGTTATGTCGTTTTCAGGTGTATTCCAATAGTGGTAAGCTGATTGGCCTTGACCTGCGAAACCTAAGATAGCAACTTTCATCCTGTATATTCTACGCGGCTAGCTCTGCTTTGACCATCTCGGCCACTTGGCGAGGCGTCATTTCGGCCTTTACGATAAAGCGCCTTACATTCAGGGTTTTGATAATGTCAGGCGCTTCTTGTTCCCCCATGTTTGTGAGCACGATAACCTTGATCTTCGCCCCCCAATCAGTCTGTCGGAGTTTTTCCAGCATTTCATCGCCGTTCATCTCCGGCATCATGAGGTCCACCAGCATGATGTCAGGTTTCATCGCCTCTGCCAATTCCAGTCCAAGTTTGCCGTTTTCGGCTGTCTCGACCTCGTAGCCTTCCGCCTCGAACTTGATGCGGTACATCTGAGAGATTGCTTGGTCGTCTTCGATGATTGCTATTTTGGGCATGACTTATTCCTGTCTAGAGTTAGTATACACCAGAAACCTTACGCAGCCTTCGGCACGCCGAGTACCTCGCGCACAATATCAACAACTTGGGTAGGGGTATGATGGGCCTTGACGATATAACGGTCAACATTCAAAAAACGAAGCCCATGCGGAGCTTCGTCTTTACTGAGATTTGTGAGCACGATAACCTTGATCTTCGCCCCCCAATCAGTCTGTCGGAGTTTTTCCAGCATTTCATCGCCAGACATGACGGGCATCATGAGATCAAGGAGAATGAGGTCAGGATTGAATGTTTCTGCAATGGTGAGGCCGAGCTTGCCGTCCGGTGCCGTAGAGACCTCGTAGCCGCTGTGGCGCAGCTTGAAGTCATACATGGACGCGATGGCGTAATCATCTTCGATAACAGCTATTTTTTGTTTTGCCTGCATGATTACACCCTAGTGTAGCAAATAAAAATTGTGGGCAAAATGAGTAGTTGACATATACTATTTGACATTTTATGGTAGGGGAGTATAGTGCAGATTAGTACTTTAGGAGATGGATGCGCCGCGTGAGCTTTAAGAAGCTAATTCGCGGCGTTTTTGAACTACTAAAAAGGAAGAAGTCCATGTCGGAAGTAGTCAATTCAATGCTAGAAGCACCCGCCAATGAGGGTTATGAGCCACCAACAATTGTTCTGGGTCAATTTGAGCGTGTAGGCTCAACTTTCTACCTTGATCAACTTGAAAAAAGACACATAGTTCACAATGAGCCCTACAGGCTGCTTATACCTGATTCGTGGCCAATATCACGTGAATATAACGGTAGGCTGCAGAGTGTAGATGAGTTCTTTGCCAATCCAGAGGTTTCTGGTGTTGATAAGCACTGGTTTAGAAACTTTTTTGTTTCACTACACTATCCAGGTAGCCAGATAGTCAAAGAGACTAACGTTTTTTTGGCTTTGCCTCAACTGCTTGAGTTATTTCCAAAATCTCCCATCCACCTATTAACACGTAATCCGCTTGGCATTGCATCATCCTTCAAACGCAACGATCTTTATAATCGATGGCGATACGACCAAGTTGCACATACTCTTGGCGTTCAGCTGGATGCTGGCAAGCAAGATGGCCATGAAGCAATGTTGCATATGGTGAGACAGGATGGCGAATGGTTTGAGCGACTAACCTGGCTTATGGGGCTGAACTCAGTTTTACTTTCGCGGCATATAGACATGGATCGAGTTGTGCAGATTATTCGTTACGAAGAAGATGTAATTCCTCTGAGTACCGATGAAACTGTCGCGAATGATCGTGTACAGGATTCTATTTTTGCCACCAATATAATCAAAGAGCGAGACGATTTTGAGGCACGCCTCTCGGATGACGAACTACGGCTTATCGGTAAAGCCATGGAAGAGTGTACGAATTTTGTTGGTCAAGAATTTGACTCATCTGATCAAGTTTTGTTCCCGAGCTTATTCTCACGTCATATAGGCAGCGAAAGAGTCGGTAGCACCTATGGGTCAAGTGCCCGTAAGCTTGGGCAAGTTAGCGTAGCCACCGAGACAAGTGCCCTGCTACCAATTACTGTTGACGGTGAATTAGATTCTGAGCTTAATCGTTCTCTCGTAAAGCTTGTATCGGAGCAAGCAGTATTGTGGGATCGCTCTCTAGTCACAAATGAACAAATGGGCCGTTTTTTGAAACGCATTCTAGAGTACGGCCATAATCCAGCCCATAACTATCTTTTATTTATGGAGCATATGCCTTCATCAAGAGGTGGACGAATATCATATGAGGATGAAAACAATATCCTGCAGCAAACTATCGGCTTTGATGATCACCCGGTTTATTGGATCTCCTGGATAGCTGCGTCACTATATGCGTATAGTCAAGGGATGCGCTTGCCGTACTACTCCGAATGGCACAAAGCATACCTTGCATTGGGGGAGGCAGTTCACACGCCAGATGCTAACCATTCATACGCCTCTGATGACACAACTCCAACAGGGCAAGGAGAGGGGAAGATTCCTGGTGATTTTTTTGGTAATCTCAAAATCTGGTGCCAAGATTGGTCGGGGCCAGAAGCGGTAAGCAAAAAACTGGCAGGTATTTCATGGAAACATTACATGCACCCAGATTATCAATTGATGGGTGAGCGTCCCTATCTTACTAACTCACGTGTTATTGGTGCTCGTTTAGTGTGTTGTAGTGAATGTCCTAGACCACAGCAAAAAAGCATGGATGAGGTGATAGCAAGACTGAATGAAGTAATTGATATAATGGAGTCTACGCAAGTACAGACTGTTCAGGATCTCACGCAGCTCAACCATCGTATTTCAGACGTTCTGAGCAGCGAGTCATGTGCACATGAACAAAAAGAGCAAAGGCTATGATTCTTTCCGGTAACGAAATAGCAAAAGAGGTTAAGAAAGGGCATATTACTATAGAGCCGTTTTCGGTCGAACTCGTTAACCCTAATAGTTATAATTATCGCCTGGGTAGCACATTACTTGAAATAACTGATGACACGATTGAACCGACACGAAAGCCGGACTACAAGCTAGTTAAATTAACTCGTGATGGTTACGTTCTTCGACCGAATAAGCTTTATTTGGGGGCAACATATGAACAACTCGGGAGTGATAAATATGTTACGAGCCTTATTGGTCGTTCGTCTGTGGGTAGGGTAGGGTTGTTTGTGCAAATAACAGCTGATCTAGGCAATTTGGGTGCTAAGCATCATTGGACCTTAGAGCTACATGCTGTTCAGCCCATACGCGTGTATCCGCATATGAAGATAGGGCAAGTTAGTTTCTGGCAGGTTGTTGGTTCGAGTCGGTTACAGTATGCGGGTAAATATTATAACCACTTAGTGCCTCACTACAGCAAACTATATGAAGAGCTACGGGAGATATCATGATATTAACCGGACAAAAGATTATTGAGGAAGTTGAGAGAGGAGATATTATTATTGAGCCATTTGCTCTGAAGCAGGTAAATCCTAACTCATATAACTTTAGACTTGGTGATACGCTCCTTGCCTATAATGAGGATACGCTGGATGTCAAAAAACCTCCAAAAACTATTACATATAAAATACCCAAAGAAGGTTTTGTCTTAGAGCCCGACAGGCTTTATCTTGGCCATACGCGAGAAGTTATGGGTAGTAATAAGTACGTACCGATTATCCGAGGTCGCTCATCTATCGGACGTATAGGTTTATTCATCAATATAACCGCTGATCTTATCGATATCGGGTCAGTGAATCAATGGACACTGCAGTTTCATGCGGTTCAACCTGTCAGAGTCTATGCTGGTATGTCTATAGGCCAAGTGACATTCTGGACCATTAAGGGTGATGTTTCTCTTTATGAAGGCAAATACCAAGGCAGCCGGGGGCCGGCCGCATCGCAGATATATAAAGATTTTACAGATTAAGTGCTAGTTGGCACTTGAGGAGGAGCGTAGTCGGTCATTAAAGAGTCAAGTTTAGCGTGGAATAGAGGTTCGCTAGAATCATTCATGATTTGTATGTCACTCATATCACGAACCGCAGAAAGATTTAACCCATTTTGGGTAGATCCTGCGCTTTCGTCGAGCTCAAACTGCACGAATTCCTCAAGGCTTTTTGATTCGCCTGTACGGTTACGTCCCTGTAGACGTTTGTAGCGTTCTTCTACGGGCGCATCAACAAAGACCAGTAATCCTCCACTTTGCCTTATAACATCTGCAGCTTGAGGTATGCGATAGCTGCTAACAATAACGCCAGCATATTCATCTGCAGACCTTGTGTATGCGGCAATTGCAGTGCTTGCAAGAGCACCCTTGCCCATTTGTTGACGCATCTCATGTCCGATTTTTCGGAGTAGATATTGATCATCGGAACCATATCGCCTTATTGCTTCAGTACGTATTAAGTCTGCGGTTGAAATGTGAAGATAGCCATAGCGCTGCGCCAAGTATTCAGCACCAGAGTCCTTGCCGCTCGCCGATGTACCCGCAATACCGATAACCTCGTACATGTGGATTACTATACAATCGGGAATATAATATTACAAATGTGATACCATGATGGTATGAAAATCCGTGTAACAGCCCTAGTTTTAAAGGGGGACACCATACTACTTCTTGAGCAAAATGTTGACAATGCTCGTGCCTGGTCTCTCCCGGGTGGTGGGTTAGAGGAGGGCGAGACTTTAGGGCAGGCTTTGCGTCGTGAGCTCAAAGAGGAGACGGGACTTAATATAAAGGTGAAAGAGCTGCTTTACGTCTGCGATTACATTAGAGATGACAGACATGTAATTCATATGACTTTTCTTGCTGAAGCCCCTGATACATCTCTTGGTGAAGCTATACCTGGGCTTGACGAGAATGAGATTAAGAGCATGGCTTTTGTTCCGGTCGATGACTTGGAAGCATATGGCTTCTCAAGTAAATTTAAAGAGTTGGTAGAAGATGGCTTTCCGAATAAGGGGAGTTATATGAGTGATAAATCCAACATTGGACTTTAGCCCAGCTTGATTATATTGGTATAATATACATATGCGTAAAATAGATGGAAGCATATCTTACCAAGAGAGAGCTGAGTTCAGTCGGATGACCGCAGAGCTCGACGCTGAGATAGATGCATTAATGAAGCCAACCGATGGCTGGGATCCTGTGCCGCGTCCATTTTGCCTTGGGGAACCAACTGAAGTGCGCGACAATCTGCGTGTCGCCATACCAAGGGGTCATATTGCCCTAATGGGAGATTTTGATCCACAGAAATAACAGCCTGGCGATATTTGACATAAGAGGCTTGACATTTTTTAGTATTTTGATATACTTCTAGCCAGTACTTTACAAGATAAGACGTCGTAAGCTCTCCGGAAGGAGCCGCTTGCGACGTTTATTTTTTGATACGAGACATTTAATAATGACACACTCAGCAGAATCTTATAGTAACGAACCGCTTCCACATCCGGCAGGTGGCTTTGAGGCTGTACCACCAACAATAGACGCGCAAGACATCTCAATGCCTATTAGTGCTGCAGAAACTATAAGTAGTATGAGTTTTGCCTCTCGATTAGGTGATACGCTTCATACTCTTTTTAGGGAGGAGTTACCAGAGGATGGCCATCGTTGGCGGCGTGTCGGAGCGTTCGCACTTGGTGCTACCACGCAGGCCCTTGATCGTGGTCGTGCGATGGTTCTCGCAGTACCGTTCGCCTTTGACAGGAGTGTAGAATTCGCGACAGAGCATGGGCTGAATGGCTATGGTACCGCTGCACTAGCCGCACTAGCAGTTGGTGGAACATTTGGCGTATGGAGCCAGGTCGTCGGTAAATCTTTCCACACTGCCATAAACGCATTTCCTGAAACAACTAAGGTAACAACAAGGAATCATCCGGTCATGGTTCGTGTGATTGGCAAAGCAATAAATGGTTTTCCTTCCCAGGAAGAACTTGCCGAAAAACAGCCTAACAAACCTGAGGAAGGCTACGACGTCGGTCCATACGATACGGCGAAAACGCGTCTTGGTAAGGTAGCTTTGGGTATAAAACGGGGCTTCAAGACAGCATTTCTATATGGCTCTACTGCACATGTTGGTGTCGCAAAAGTCAGCGAACACTCTGACGCATCAAATAAACGACGCCGTCAAGTGATATCCCTTGAAGCGGCTGGTGCGTCCGCTACCGTCGCGGCTGGTATGAGCGCTATGTTAACACATAACTTGTTTGGTGTTGCCGAGGAAGTCAGAGACGCTATCACAGACAAGACAAATCTTTCGTTAGCCGCTCTGGCTTTCATAGGGCTTGCAGCAGCAGGAAATTATTTTGAACGCAAGAAGGAAGCCAATGGCCTATTAGCGACAAGTGACGCTGGTGTGGGGCATGTAAGGAATGGCAACGCAGCGAACGTAGAGGCTTTCCTTGCTTCGCATGGCCTGGACAGGAATGGCAACCCCTTAAATACTAAATCAAACTAACGAGTGTGTTTGTATGATAAAGACGAGCCATCCCAAGAAAGTAATCCAAGCACAGCTTGAAATCTGTTTGAAACAGTTATTCGGTATTGACCATAAGCCTCGGGTCGTAAGGCAAGAAAGGGGCACTAGCACTACTGGTGCATTAACCTACATCGACTACTCAGTGCCGTGCTTTGAGCTCGCACGATATTTAGATAGAAAACCACGCGATGTTACTAAGGAACTTCAGACGGTTCTTAGCTCTGTCTTTACTGAAGGAGCTGTTGATATATCGGTTGATGCCATAGAAGGGTATCTAAATTTTCAATTAGGTGATAGCTATATAAAAAGAATATTTGATGCCCAATATAATACTACACTAGGCGATACGCCCGAAGATGAAAAACTCTCTTATAGAATATTAAGCTTCCAGTCCCTGAATGACAGGGAAGATAAAGACTTTTACTACAGTGCAGAGAAGCAGCTTGTTGAGGCAATGAAACTCATACCGGGCAGGCGCAATATACAGATTTTTCACTACTATGAGGCGAGCAATAACAGTATAGGCATCAAAAGAAGGTTGGATAGATCTAAATACAGCTATAGCTATATTAACGTAGTAAAAGTTCATGAATATCTGGACAAGCAGATGGTGCATATTCCAGGGGTGGTTTCTGATGTAAGAACGGGCGCTATCTACTTTATCGACCCTGGGGCAGATATAGCGCTCCCTTTGCGCTCAGCTAAGGGGAGGGTGTACGGCTACGCCTATATGGCATACTTGGTTGATCAGAGAGTAGAACGGCAGGATGGTGAAAAGGTCAATACCATAGCGCTCTTGCCACAGAGGGTACATGCCTTTATACAGCAGGTCGCGGGAGCTGGTGAAAATATCTGTTTATTTGACCCCAATGTATCAAAGGCGGATATACGAGAGACAAAAAGCAGGCGTCAACATGATAAGGCTCTAGATGATATTGAAAAAGTTCTAAAAAGTGTACCGTCGCAATACATTTACGAGCCAGATATAAGAAAAATGCTTCTGGCACTACATGATTTTCGATATGACCTTCACGTTTATTCGGACCAGCTCATGCTCCCCGCTATATATAGCGCCATCAATGACACTTATTTAGTACTGGAGCTACTCAGCCGAAAGAATATTGTGCAAATCCCGACTGATTAGGATTGGCTGATCTGTCTTTTTTGTCTTATATAAGAGGAAGTTTGCGTGTGAGCCGTATCCACCATATTCCTCGTTACCAATCTCTACATCATTGACAATCTTATTCTTGAGTATCTTCACAAAAGTTAACTTTTCTTCAATTGATTTATTTGATCCGAAGATACTAACGTACATGCCTCGTTCCTTAAAACTAGCTGACAATAACAAGGTCTCTAGTTCTAGCGTATTGCGGAATTCTAGTACATAGAAGAATGGCGCAAAGAATTCATGAAAATCGTAGTTCTTATTGTTCGCTACGGATTCTCGGATAATGGTTGGATGTACAAAACCATGTTCGCTGTCTATCTTGCCACCGTATACAATATGTTGCGAATGAGTTTTTATCCATTGTTGGAGTTCTCCTATGTAGCTAGATTTAATGGTGCGTCCCACTCGATTTTTGTAATTCGTCGTATCTCCAACTTTGATACTTGCTAGTTCATGCTTTACCTTTTCTATGAATTCATGGATAACGTCGCTTGCTACAAAGAATGCGTCGGGGCCGGCACAATCTTGACCACTGTTAAAACAGCGCATCTCTACTGCTTTCTTAGCAGCCAGGTCGAGGTCGGCATCGTCAAAAACAATAAAGGGATTGATGCCGCTACCGTTATAAATTAATAAACTCTCAGGACACTGTTTGTGTATTTTCAGAGCATTTTCATACTTGCCCGTGAATAAGATAACCTCAGACTCTGATGCATAAAGTTCCATAAAAATATTCCTGGGAGTTGGCTTGAGCGATAGCTCGGGGAAGTAACGTTCTACCTCCAAGACATTCCATACCTTTTGGAGGACTTCATGCATGACCTCAGGGGGTCTGATGAAGACGTCTTTTGCAAAGGCGCTCGGTGCGATACCGAATATTACTAACGAATAAACAGGCAGGTTTAAGGGGAAAAAGGTAGAAAAATTTAGACCAGAGAGTGGGTTTGCTATATTCGAAAATTCTTCCTTAAAGCCTCTCAGGGTGTGTGTTGATCTTTGTAGTTCGTCCCTTGCTGTATCGTACGTTTCGTAGGTAGTCAAAATAGCAATAAGCTCATCTTCTTTTTTCTCTATGTGGTCTGCGAAGCGCAGTGACTGGATAAAAAAATCTTCAATTTTTTGGTGGCTTTTCATTAATGTCAGAGTCTCGTTCTATGCTTAAATTAATGGCTTCGGCTGACATGTGGTCAATCATGTGCCTGTAATATAGTCCATATTATTGTACTATATGAACATGCTTATTGATCGTCAAAGAAAGAGAGCTTTATGATAGAGCAAACCGTAGGGTACGAGTCTGCTAGTGCCTTTGATGTTTACGAAACACTCTTGAGCGATCTGAAAGCAGAGCACCCCCAGCACCAAGGTATGAGCAGGGAAGAATTTGACCAAGCATTACACAATCCGGAGATTCGCAAGACAGAGATAAGCTACGAAGGCATAGGTGCTCAAATTCCTCAGTTAGCTCCTGTGACTGCCTTTGATTGGCTGAACGACGATTTTTACGAAAAGACTTTTCCGACTGAGTTCAAAGGCAAGCTGTTGCATTTTTCTGACCTACCCGGTGTCGAACCTGGTGAAGAGGTCAGGCTGGCAATCAAAGACCTGGCTAATGGGAGCGGCATACTGGTTTTTGATGCACCTTCTACCGACCCAGAGTATGGTGGTAGGATTAGAGCCCTTCTTCATGCGCTAGACGTTGATGTGGTTAGCGAGCAGCTGCTTGGTACACAGACCTACTTTGCAGGTCAGGTACAGTTGAAGCGTGAGCATAGCAGACGAGACAGGCCAATGGGCATGTTGGACGCATATGAGGAGTTGACGGCGCAGGGCAGATATCCACAATCTATAGATGAAATTTCTCAAGGAGCTCTTCTTGTTAGGTCTATCGATCCGGAGCGCGCAGAACTATTACGCCAGCTCTATGACGATGCGTATGTGGTCTTAAACGACCATCCTTGCAAGCAAGGGCTTAGTCCTGACGAGTTTAGGGATATGCTTGTATCTGATACCGAAGTAGGAAAGCTCATCTTTGTGAGGAATGGGGAGATTGAAACGCTTTGCCTTTTAACTACGGATCTGGAAAAGCTTAGTTGGGTTAACCCTTCTTATTACAGGAGGTCATATCCTAATAGGTACGCAAATGGGCAAATGGTTTGGTTTCCTGGAATTGCAACTGATCCGGCAAAACAGGGTGAACGCAATACAAGCCACCTTATTAACCTAATGGCAGAGTTGGCAGAATATGGAGATAATGAGTTCGTTGGTCTCTTTGATTTCTGTGACATGAATACAGGATGGCTGAACCATGTTTTTGAAGATATGATAAATGAAGCTCCGCAGACGGCTATTGCACTAAATCCGATAGCGACACAGACCTATTGGGCTCTTAGGCTTGGTAGCAGACAAGAATGAACATAATGGGTGGGATGTACCAGCTCATAAAAGATAAAAAACGGTAACAATGTATGTTTTTTGTTAACTTACTACTCCTTTTTACATCAATCGTATGTGTTTCTTTAGGACTTATGATCATTGTGAGCAACCCAAAAAGGAGAGAAAACCAGACTCTCTTTGCGTTTGTCATGAGCGTCTCTCTATGGCTCATTACAAATCTACTAACAAATCTTTCCCCTAGTTCAGAGCTTGCTTTACAGTTTGGAAAGTCAACGTTTGCAACTGCCGCACTTGTTCCTCTGACCTTCCTAATTTTTACAAGAGTATATCTTGGGCATGGATTTCGTGGTAAGTACCCTGTGTCCTGGCTGGTGCTGCCGTTCATTCTGTTAATGCTCTCTCCTACAAGTTTAAACATTGCCTCAATAGACGCCCATGGTTTGAACGTGGTTACGGGTCCTGCGTATTATTTGCTAATTCTTGAAGCAGTTCTCTATGTGACTTACGCACTTAGGCTTATGTACAAAAGCTATAAAAATAATGCCACTCCAAGAATTATTAAATCTCAGATCAGATATATTTTTATTGGTTTTATCGCAGCATTTATACCTATTCTTATGCTAAATGGATTGGCGCCTATATTTGCAAATAGTGATACCGTGATTTTGTTGGGACCGAATGCTGTTGTCTTACTTGTTCTGTTTACATCCTTGAGTATCATCCAGCATAGGTTGCTTGATATAAGACTTATTGTTGTTAAGGTGCTAGGATATTTGTTTTCAATCGGAGTAATTGGACTGCTATACGGCTTCTTGGCATTCAACGTGGTGAGTGAAGCGGTCTTTCAAGACACAGACTTAACAATAGGGCAAAGAGCCGTATATACCATATTAGCGGTAACGATTGCTTTTACTTTCCAGCCGCTCAAACGATTCTTTGATAGATGGTCCAATAGATTTTTCTATCAGGATGCTTACGATGGGCAGGCGTTGATTGATGAGCTCAATCAAGCACTTGTTTCTACCATTGAACTTAATAAGATGCTCAAAAGTAGTGCCGATATATTAGAGAGGAACATTAAGCCAGAGTTTTGTGTTTTTGGTTTGAAAGAGACGGCATACGAAGGGCAGCGCATCATTGGCGATTCACAAAAGAAGATTGGATATCAAGACGTAAGCTTCGCAAAAGATGTAGGACCACAAAAAAGTGACAAGGTGATCGTTGCTGACTATCTGGAAGAAACCCACAAAGCCTTGCGAGCTAAAATGAGAAAAAATGACATTGCGGTACTTGTGCGCCTGACAACTGATGTAGATTCAGATGGAATCGGTGTAATTGCTTTGGGTGCCAAGAAAAGCGGAAATACCTACAACTCTCAGGATATGAAAGTGCTAGAAATCGTTGCAAACTCATTAGTGATTGCTATAGACAATGCGTTGCGGTTTGAGGAAATCCAAAAGTTCAACATTACCTTGGAACAGAAGGTAGAGGACGCGACGCGCAAACTCCGGCGCGCAAATGATAAGCTCATAGCACTCGACCAAACCAAAGACGACTTCATCAGCATGGCGTCGCACCAGTTGCGCACACCTCTGACGAGCGTGAAGGGATACTTGAGTATGGTACTCGAAGGGGATACCGGCAAGGTGAATGCCAAGCAGGAAAAGATGCTGGAACAGGCCTTTACGAGCAGCCAACGCATGGTGTATCTGATTGCTGACCTGCTGAATGTGTCGCGCTTGCGTACCGGAAAGTTCGTTATTGAGTCGAAACCAACCAACTTGGCAGAAGTGATTGAAGGAGAAATCGGCCAGCTCAAGACAACGGCGGCTGGCAAGAATCAGAAGCTGACTTATGACAAGCCGAAAAACTTCCCTACACTCATGATTGATGAAACCAAAATCCGTCAGGTCATCATGAACTTCACCGATAACGCGCTGCACTATACACCGAACGGTGGCAAGATACACGTTTCGCTGGAAGAAAAGCCGGACACGATCCAGTTCACCGTTACTGACAACGGCATAGGTATCCCTCGACACGAACAGCATCACTTATTTACGAAGTTCTTCCGCGCTGGCAATGCGCGAAAGGCCCGCCCCGATGGCACTGGCCTGGGACTTTTCATGGCCAAGAAGGTGATTATTGCCCAGGGTGGCAGTATTATCTTCAAGAGTCAGGAGGGCAAAGGCAGCACCTTTGGCTTCACCTTTTCCAAATCCCGCTTGAAGTTGCCTCCTGCACCAAAACCTGCTGTAGACGAAAAAACACTTCATACTGTTAGATAATTCGCAGCAAGTTACGCTACAATTACTACAATACATGTAGTAAACCGTGGAGGAAGCATGACAAAAACCCTGTTGAATAAGCTGGTGGGCATACTATCAATGTGTTTGCTGGTGGCTAGTGGCCTGACGCCTCTTGCCCCTCCGCCAAAAGTTTCTGCAGCGGATTGTGACGCGAACGCGGTTATTTACTGCGGCGTAACCGGTTTGTCTGACCTCGTTACCAAGTACCGCCAGAACCAGGGGGGCAATCTGCATGCTATATTTGCGCATTTTGGCATGCCAAACGAAGCGTACTTCAATGAAATGTCGGTCGGCCGTGTGACAAAAGCCGGCGAAGTATATGTCGGTAACGAGCTTGTGGCCACAAACGCTGTCACCGCTGGACGTCAGTATATGCGAGGCAGTACCAAGATTCCTGGGATTGAAGCGTACAAGCGTAGCCCATCTGTTTCTTTTCGATCTGACAGCCTACCGGCACTCGTAAAAGTGATAGACGGTAGATTCCACGCCGCAGTAATCATGTCCTGTGGCAACCCTGTAAATG
>JAKQHX010000060.1 GCA_029557815.1 bacterium | reverse complement strand
TTTTCTACCGTACATTAACAACGAACAGGCTGGAAGCGCAAGAGGACTTGTATAGGCAAGCCCTGCTTCAAAGCATACTTGAGCCAATCGCGGCCTAATCGAAAAATGCTCTTGTCAGTCCGATCGGTACGGTCAATGAGCTTATGCTGGCCGTTTGCCAACGTGAGCAAGCCCAGGCCAATCATCCACACGTAGGCCAGACACGCGGCGATCAACAAGCGGCTCAAACGCGCGGGATCGGCCAGGTGACTCTGATGGATGTGAAAACCGCGGCTTTTCTGGTCGGAGAAGAAAGTCTCGATGCGAAAGCGCCGCCGGTAAAAGTAAGCGGCCCGGCTGGCAGTGGGCAACGAAGTGACCAGAAAGAGCGGGGCATCATATGACGCTCCCCACCAGACCACCAGATTGGCGGGCAAAGCTGCGCTTTGGGTGAACGCAATCTCCGGGATGATCTTCAGGCGTCCATGCGTGACCTCAAAGGTGTCTACCCTATGCCAGTGGCCCTGGTTCCCTATCAGTAAATTGCCTGCTGTGCGCATCACAAACTGCCATGTGGTGTGCGCTTGCACCCACGCCAGCATCTCGGTGTTATCGTACTCGGCGTCGCCCAATAACACGACCTCCGCGCCAGCGGGGACAAGCTCCAGCACCTGGCACAAGACTTCAATGTGGCGTGCGGCTGTGGTGTGACCTTTTTTCCCTTTATAGACCACCCAGGCCAGCGGTAATAAGCGCGAACGATAGACCACGCCGACCATCAACACCATACAGCCGCGTCCAACTTGGCTCCCATCCATAGCTAACAGCAAGGGCGCACTGCTCAGAGCGGCCAAGATTTGTTGTGCAAACGGCAGATAGGTCACTTCGACATCGATGGCGGGCTGTTTTACCCACCGCCGCATCCGCATCTCAAGACTCTGATTCTTGCTAGCCACTGGCACTTCGGCGCTCATGACCGAGAGTTGCGCTTTGCCGCTCAGCACGATGCCGGTGATCATCATGGCTAATGTCACCACATGCCCTTGATGAGACAGTTTTAACATTGGTTTCAGCTTTTTCAGTACTTTCGTGTATACTCGTTTGCGGTCAGTCATAGCGCCCTCCTGTTCTTGTTTTTGGGTTGAACACGAGTGTACTCTACGACTGACTTTTTTACCTATCATGTACGGTAGAAAAATGTACTTTGAATTTTACGGATAGGCGTTTACTATTTTTAGGCTACAAATTTGCACTTTTTCTACAACACTCGTATAATAGCCATATCCTTTGTGTCAGTGCTGCGTCATAACATGTAGCGGCGGGATATCTCTCATATGCCAACGTCATCCGTCATACCCATTGAACTATCAAAGGAGCTGCTTATGGACGAGAAACGGCTTGTCGTTCTCTACGGTGACACGCTATTGATCGACGGTGTGGAAGCCAGCCTCGCAGAGCGAAACGGTCTGGATGTAATTCGGGTCGACACCACAATCAATAACGTTGGCCAGCATCTAAGAACGATCGCCCCCGACCTGGTCATCTTCGATCTCGATACCCCAGTGATCGAACTCTCC
>JAKQHX010000062.1 GCA_029557815.1 bacterium | reverse complement strand
GCCATTTCAATCAACTCTCCGCGGCTTACTCCAGGAAACCTGTTTTCACGATGGTAATCATCTGTTGATACAAAAGTATGGATCCGAGGCCGACGGGCTTCTTCTACTGAGCTCCAGCCCACCTCTATATCGACAGGATCCACTCTGCAGAGGCCGGCAATAACCGGTGGGCGTTCCCGCGAGGCCTTCATTTCTCCGTCCACCCATTCAACAACTTCATAGCTCGTCTGGCCGACACCCCGGGCAACTTCAGATACCTCTTCTGCGTCAAATGGCGTGCGAGGAAACCCCGCCTCAATCACGCCCACGCCCAGGTCTGCCACCTGATCAGCAATAGCAGCCTTGCTACCATCTTGAAACTGGTTGGTGTTGGGCAGTGACTGGGCGCCATCCCGTGCTGTCGTATCAAATAAAGCTACATTCACTTCCGGCCGACTCATATTCATTTTTCTTCTCCTCAAAGTTAAAAAGACTTCATGGGCTGAAGCCTACTGTCGGGGCTGTGCTGACGGATTTACTCCGAGGCTTCAACCATGCTGAAGCACAGCCCGGTAAGGCCGAGGAGAAGGAGCTGCTTCAGCGAAATATTCTTCATGGTTATGTACGATACTACTTTTGTAACGGCTTGACAATACCCGCACGACACGTTACATTCATAAGGCTGTGATAAACACGATCCACATTATTGCCAAGCACATCTGCCGCCAATACGGTTTTGTGCTCGTGATGGCGAAATAATTTGGAATCCGTGTAGCCCGCAGCCAACCCAGACGTAAGCAAAACGAACCGGATTCCAAACAAGGGTCCGGTTTTTTAAAGGAATAAATTATGACATCTGCAGAAGTGGTACGTACCTTGCCAGACGACGTAATGCTCGGGTTTAATTTGACTATGGCCCGCGAAGAGTTGCGCGGTGCATTTGTGACGGGACATGCATCCATGGAAGAATGTCACATGATGGTCGGTGACTTTGCACACCACTTGCATGCATTTTATTTCGGTAAGACGGCCACGCAGCCGCTTGGGACACTCATGGAAGCTGCGGAAGCGTTGAGTACACAGGTGCGCTGTGTAACCGAGCAAGGTACAGCGGACACTGAAGATATCTCGTTACACCTTAAAGGCTACATGGCAGAAGAACCAGGGGTGCCACTCGAGCAAGCATTCCAATATACCTTATTTGACATGCTCCAGTCTCATTGGGACATGCGTGCTGACGTAGCCCATACCTAAAGTATGTGCTAGGCAGACGTATCAAGTTGCTCAAGCTTGAATTGTGTAGCCCGCTCGGCGGCCAGCCGTGTGAGCTCTGGATCCTCGCCTTGATTGACGAACCGCATATGTCCGGCTAGCATCGGATGGACTTCGGTTAGCTTTTCGTGCATCTGTAGGACGAGCTTGCGGTAGCCTGGATGGCCTTGGGGGCTGGTGCGGAGTTCATGAAAATGAAACGCTTCACGGGCGTTGTAGGTAACTTTCCACCGCATCCGATGACCGAGTAGTGTTGCGTACTGCGCTTCATAAGCATATCCTTCTGATTGCAAAACTGAATACAGCTGTGCTGACAGGTCAAAACATTTTTCAAACAGTTCAGAGAGACCGGCTTCCTCGACAAGTTTCGGTATTTCGTAACCATAGCGCGGCGTCAGTTGTTGCCACTGTAGGTCGTCGACCATACGGTGACGCTGCAGGTCACGGAAAATGCCATAGTCACATACCAGATCCCATGTGTAATGAGCCTGCTCGAGTGCCCGGCCGGGCCGGTGCCTGCGGTTGAGCCTTTCACCTACATATGTATCAAAGACTTCGATCTTGCGGTCAATAGGCCACTGTTCAACTTCGTTCTTGATCTCTTCGAGGGATAGGCTGCTTGACTCATACAGCATGTGCGGTACAAGCTCGAGCTCATTACGCGGCCAAACATGCTGAAGGCTGACCGGTTGCTGCGTGGAGCTGTATGTGTCCGGAAGGTATTTTTTTGAAAGCTCGGCAACCTGCCGCCGGGTGTTGGCCATGTAGGCCGTCATTGCCCCGCCGCGATCAGGTTTGTCGGCTCGCTCCAAAAACGTCGGGATGACTTTGCGCGCCTCTTGCAGAATCGCATCACCGGTTGCTTGTGCTTCCCTACTTTCGCTGGCACGTAGCCGCATGATAAGCGCCTCAAGTGCTTGGCCGCTGGCAAAAATTCCCACCGTTGACTTGGTTGCCACTGGCAGTACCGGCCGAATCGCGTCACATGCTTGGGCACGAATGGCACTGCGCCACGCGCCGTCTTGTTCGACTTTTGGCGTACTGGAGTTTTTTTGCAGATAGTCAGTCAGGTCATGAACCATCGTAGAATACATTTCGAAAATACTATCCATCGCAGCGTTGTATTTGGTTCTGGTCAAGTCGTCAAGATGCTCCGGTGTGTAATATTTGAACTTGCCTTCGTTATCCTTTTGGTCAAAATAAATATAACGCGTAGACTGTTCGAGATATGCGGCCAGCCGTCCCCACTCCAGCTGTTTGGTCAGTAGGTTGGACGCGTTTTCTACTACAATATGTTGGCCGACAAGCTGTTGGACTGAATCATCGCCAAAAGCGGTAATGACGCGTTTGAGCAGGGCATCGTCTTTGCCGATGGCGTTGGCAAACTCGTCCAGAATGGTGATACGCATATCATCACCGCGGCGTGACAACCGGGCCATGGCAGCGGCGATGGTCAGCGCGCTGAGTTTATCGGAAAACGCGTAGATGTTACCTTCGCTTTCGGTGACAGCTTCGTCCAAAAACTGTTTTCCGGCTTCGGTTACCTCCCAGCCGGTATCGGTTTTGCGTAGGAATGGATTTTCTATTTTTGTGGCGACTGTCGTGCTTTCGATGCTTGCAGCTGCCGTGGTGTCCCTACTCTGCGGCTTTGGCAATAGGGGCAGGACCGTCTCCCAGAGTATATCTTCTACTTGATCGATGCTCATAAGTTTGCTGCTGCGGACACAATCAACCCGTGTGAAATCCTTTGGGAAAAGCTGACACAAATCGTCGTATACTTCGACTGCCCGCCTGAGGTGACTCAAGTCTGCTTCATGGATGTCGCGTTTCTTGTCAGTATAGCTGCGCTCCTCCTTTTCATCGACGAGTTGCTGGGCGATCTCGGCCGGAACGCGCAACACGATACTCTTGTCGGGCCGTGGAATGCCAAGCATTTGAAACTCCAGGTTGTCGAGCCATATGAAGTAGCCACGTCGCTGCTCCGCGTGGGAAAATTTAGTACCTTGATGTGCCATGTTTGAGCCGGTAAAGCGGTTGGCTAACACAACCTTGCCTTCAGCTAAGGCTTGGCGGATTTTTGGCGCTGCTTCATACCGGTCAAGTGCGTAAAACAAGGAACCGGTGTATGGACCAACTTCGTCCGCGGTGCCGTAATTACCGTTCAGATACTCGCGAACAAAGTAACTCGAAGGTTGGTCGTACTGCGGAAAGTCGAAAGTCGCGACATCATGGCCTTCTTTTTCCAGTCTATCAATGAGGCGCTTGAACTGAGTTCCCTTGCCAGAACCATCCGTGCCCTCGATTACAATAAAAATTCCTTTTTGCTGCTTGTTCTTGCGTATCATCGTGCTTTTAAACCTTTAATTTCCTTCGGTAGCATCCGGGTATCTTTATATGCCCGCGGAAGCATCATTTCTGGACGCCACGTGGAGATAATGGTGTCCAGGTCCGAACCTTGCTGGTACTTGCCGCTAAAGCCATTATCACGGCCTTCTCCGTAACTCCCCTCAACCGGGCCGGTTTCCAAGAAAACGGCTTGGGCGATACGTTCACCGATAGGTAGCAGAACCGTTTCGTGCTCGTTGAGGTTATAGATTTCCAGCGTGAGGCGGTTGATGTATCCCGGATCAACCCACCCAGCATCAAAACAGACGGAAACCCCGTTCCGTCCCCAGGAAGAACGAGCCTTTACCTGGTAGGCACCTGGCGGCTTAATGCCAAAGAACTCATGGGTGTGTGCCAGGATGCGCTCACCTGGCCGCAAAGGTATTATGGGGTGATCGGGCGGAATATTCTCAAGTAGCTTTACGCCGTTGGCATTGCACCAATCCTGGTGTGGAATTGCCTGGTGAACTTCGCCGAAATAGCGCTTTACGTCGTTCTCATCAAATGGGTTGTATACGAATCCGCGCTTGGCTTGTCCGGTGCGGTAGTAGTAATACCCAAGCGTGACGTCCAAACTGGCATGCGCGACATGCTTGGGATTGAAAGGCGTACAGACGATATGACCCTCGTCTAGTGCCTGTAATATCTGAGTGTTACTGTAAACCCCCACATGACCTCCCTCTAATTTCATATATTGTACGGTGTGGCAAAACTGTTATGCAAGCATTAGCACAATATTACAACTACGTTCATATAGAAACAGCCCTGAGTACAGGGCTGTTTACCATTTGAAAAGAACTTAGTTTGCTTCGCTGGTGTCTACGTTGATGCTTGGACCCATGCTTGTAGCTATGTAGAGCGACTTCACGTATGCTCCCTTTACACTGGACGGCTTGTTGCCTTTGACAGACGCAAGTAGGGCTTTGGCGTTCTCGGCAAGCTTGTCTTTACCGAAACTGACTTTACCGATACCGACGTGGATGATACCGGTACTGTCGACACGGTACTCTACACGGCCGGCTTTGGCTTCTGTCGTGGCTTTAGCTATGTCAGTGGTGACTGTACCGCTTTTCGGGTTTGGCATGAGACCTTTTGGTCCGAGGAGCCGGGCGTATTTGCCGAGCTTGGCCATCATGGCCGGCGTTGCGATCAGTACGTCAAAATCAATTACACCCTTATCCAATTGTTGTAGGAACTCTTCTCCCGCGGCAATGTCGGCACCAGCTTTTTTGGCCTTCGCCACGTCCTCAATGTCTGCAAATACAGCGACCCGGACACTCTTGCCAGTACCGGCTGGCAAAACGATGGTATCGCGAATATTCTGGTCAGCCTGACGTGGATCAACGCCAAGTCGCACATGCAACTCAACGGTGGCGTCAAATTTTGCCGGATTTGTCTGGGTGGCGAGCTCAAGCGCTTGGATAAGGCCGTATGACTTATCTTTTTCAATGTGTTCTGCTGCTTTTCGGAAGTTCTTCCCTTTGCGCTCAAGTTTGCTCCGAACGCGTTGAACTTGTTTTGGCTTCTTCGCCTCTTCGGATTCCGCGTCGCTCTTGGCGATTTTGCGCGCTTCTTTAGCTTCTTTTTCTTCGGTTTCAGCGATAGCCTTCGCGCTTCTTTTACCCGCCTTCGCAACGCCTTCTTTCTTTGGTGCCTTTTCTTTTTGTACGTCTGCGCCTGCGATAGCAGCTTCAATTTCTGCTATCGTGTTCTTTTCTGAAACATCAAGCTTCAGTTTTTTTGCTTCTGCAAGTAGTTCTGCTTTCTTTGCCATTGTGACCAATTCCTTTCGTGGTACAAACCCTGACTGTCTATTTGAAGCCAGGTCCCACAAATTACATTTATTCTGCTATCTCTACACCCATGCTGCGGGCAGTTCCGGCAACCATTTTCTTGACGGCCGGAATGTCGTCGGTGTTCATGTCGCTGGCTTTTGCCTCGGCAATTTCTGTCAATTGAGCATCGCTGAGCTTTTTGGCGATTTTTTCAGTATTTGGCTTGCCTGAGCCTTTTTGGATGCCTAGGCTTTTGCGGATAAGGTCATCCGTCGGGGTGCCAACAACGCGCCAGCTCATAGTGCGGTCTTCGTAAATAGTGATATGAACGGTCAGGTCTTGTCCCATGCGGTCGCCTGTTTCGGCGTTAAACGGCTGAATAAAATCCATCATGTTCACGCCGTGCTGCCCAAGCGTGCTGCCTACAGGCGGAGCTGCACTGGCTTGTCCGCCTTTGATTTTCATTTTGAGGTTAGCCTTGATTGGCTTTGCCATAGTTATAACTCCTTATATGCGAACACTTTGGCTGAAGCTCCAAGTGTTCTCCTACCGTTAAGTAGTGCGTAACTGATAAATTGTACTACAGATCACCCCTGTTGTCTAGCGGAAGCGTGCACAGTAAGCTATTGGTGCCTTTGTTTGATTCTCTCAAAAGCAGACGCCCCCGCAGCAGTAACAATCAGTACGCCCGAAACAAAGGCAGCTCCTCCCGCTCCACCCCGTATAAGCGTATCTGGAATGTTGGCATCATCATGCAAGTATTCAAGTACGCCATCCATGGCCGTGTAGAGCCCACTATATGTGGCTGCTAGGCCACCAATACCAGCAGCCGCTGAAAATAAAAGCGTAGGGGCGGTTTCTGTGTTTATACTACCCTCTTCTGGCAGGCGGGGTTCATTAACATAGGGTTCAAGCTCACCTGTGTATGGAGGCTCTGCGGGATATTCAAAATTACTCATCCTACACGCGCTTTACTTGTAGGCTATCAAGTTCGACAGGTGTTTCTCGTCCAAACATATTGACCAGGACCTTGAGCTTGCCCTTCGCAGCGTCGATTTCGCTGATTGTGCCATCGAAACCTTTGAACGGACCATCAATAATATTGACAACTTCACCGACGTTATAGTCGATCTTGTGCTTGGGCTCTTCACGGCCCATACGTTTCATGATTTTTTCCATCTCTTCGTCGCTGACGGGAGTTGGCTCGGCTCCAGAACCGACAAAACCCGTAACAGACGGTGTGTTGCGCACGATGTACCAGGCGTCCTCGCTCATCTTCATCTGCACCATGACATAGCCCTGGAAAATACGTTTCTCGACGACCTTACGTTTGCCGTTCTTGACTTCGATCATCTTTTCCTTGGGCACGAGAACCTGGAAAATCTTGTCCTTCATGTCCAGGCTGTCGGCACGTTGGCGGATGCTCTCGGCAACCTTTTCTTCGTAACCACTGTAGGTGTGTATGGCGTACCATTGTTTACTGGTATCATATCGTTTGCTCATAATTCATGTATTCCTTTCTCGTCGATTGATGATGTTCGCCTAGGTGAGCAGTTGTTTGAATACTTTGTCCAGTCCATAGTCCAAAATTGCGATAAAGCCGGCGATGGCGAAGGCAAAGACGAACACGGCAAGTGTAAGTTTGGCGGTTTCGCTGCGCGATGGCCACTCAACCTGTCGGAGTTCTTTCCAGCTATTTACGAAATAACCGATGCCGAGGACTTTGTATAATATCCGGCCGACAAAACGCATTGGTTTCGTGCGAAACGGCCAAAGCAAGAAGCTGAGTGGTCGCAGAATCCGCGTAACGGTTCTTCCGACAGCTTTTATGGGGCCGTTTGCCTTGCGTGCAGCTTGTTTTACCCTACGCTGTTTTGGCTTGGCACCTGCGGCTTTTGCACGTTTTTCGCGAACTGTCTCTGACTTTTTGATGACTCGACGCTTTTTTTGCTTGTCTTCAGCCACGATATTCTCTCTTTTCTCCTCAAGGAACTCGCTTAAAAAATAAAAACTACCTAAATATGGTAGTTCCGAACAAGTCAATAGTAGCATAATGATTGAAATTACAAAAGTCTCCTGAAGCGCCATGGTATAGTCAATAGTGAAATGCTTGTGTCTATCGCGGTCTTGAGTGTTGTTACGGAATGGTTGTTGTATCTTTTGCCGCCGCTTTGGAGAGTGCGGCGGTGGGCTATCGGATTCCCGCTCGTGTTGACTGCCTTTGGTACGAGCGTCGTAGTTGCGGCGAACTGGAATGGTTGGTGTGTTTTCCTGGCAGCCATAGCGACATTCCGTATTGTTAACCAGTTGCGCATCGCTCAAGGTCGTATGCACGAAGCTTACCTGAGGCGTACAACCAAACGGACTGGCGTTATTTTGGGTAGCCTTCAGCTGGTTTCTCTCGCCGGTGTGCAATATCTGGAGTTTAGTCTTTCGGACAGCTTGCTGCCTCTGGCGGGTATACAACTTATTCTGGCGGCTGGTGTGTTCATGGTGACGATCCGTAATATATACGCGACCAAGCATCGTCCGGTACTGGAAAACTTCACGGATAAAGAATTGCCGACGGTAACGGTCGCTATCCCGGCTCGCAACGAGACGGTCGATTTAGAAGACTGCTTGCGATCCATCATAGCGAACAACTATCCCAAATTTGAGGTGCTCGTGCTCGATGACTGTTCGCATGACCGTACCCCGGACATCATCAAAGGGTTTGCCCAGGATGGTGTACGTTTTGTCAAAGGCTCCGAGCCGCAAAAGCGTTGGCTGGCCAAGAACCAGGCATACGATAAGCTGGCAGATGAGGCGAACGGTGAAATTTTACTGTTCTGTGGCGTGGATGTCCGGTTTGGGCCCGAGACAATCCGTGCATTGGTAACGACGTTGCTTGCACGCAAAAAAGATATGATAAGTGTCATGCCGCGTCGGCTTACGAGTGATGTGTTTTCAGCGTTCATCCAACCCATGCGTTACTGGTGGGAACTGGCCCTGCCACGCAAATTGTTCAATCGGCCACCGGTACTCAGCACGTGCTGGATGATTCGCCGCAAAGCACTCTACAAGCTCGGCGGGTTCGATGCCGTGCAGCACGCGATTTTACCAGAGGGTTATTTTGCCCGGGAAGTCGTGAAAAGTGATGGTTATAGCTTTGTCCGCGCGGACGATATATTAGACGTTCAAACCCGCAAGAGCTTGTCATCGCAGCGTGAGACCGCGGTCAGAGTGCGGTATCCACAACTAAGGCGGCGGATGGAGTGGGTTATGGTCCTGTCGACAGCTGAGGTGCTATTTCTGGTCATGCCCTTCGTGATTGCTTTATCGGTTTTGTGGATTGGGGTAGGCGCCGTACAAGTAATGGCGACTATCGCTTACCTGCTGCTGATCCTTACTCATGTGTCTATCGTGCAGGTGAGCAACCCTGCGAACGTACTCGTAGCGGTACTCAATCTGCCACTCGTTATATTGGTGGAGCTTTTTTTGGGCCTCACCTCTATGTATAAGTACGAATTCTCCGCACTGGAGTGGAAGGGTCGGAATATCTGTACACCCGTCATGCATGTGACGCCGAGCCTACCAAAAATTGATACCACCGGCTAAAATGGCTGGCGTTACCCTAAATTTGGGATGTAGATCGTAAAGGTCGAGCCTTTGCCCAGCTCGCTGTCAACGTTGACTTCGGCGTGTAGCAACCGGGCTAATTTCATGGTAACGTACAGGCCAAGTCCGGTGCCGCTCGTTTCGCGGGTCTGAAAATTTTCGGCTCGGAAGAACTTGTCAAATACCTTTTCTTTGTCTGACTTTCCTATGCCGATACCCGTATCTGCTACATAAAACTCCACACCGGTCTTTTTAGGCTTTGCGCCCAGCGTAACGTGGCCTTTTTCGGTATATTTGATGGCGTTCGTAATAAAGTTCTGCAAAATTTCCCGGACGTACAACTTGCAAGATTGAAGCAGCTCAAGTGATGGGTCTATGTCTGTTTTCAGGGATAGGCCTTTTGTCTCGGCTTGAGGGCCGTATGATTTAGAGAGTTCCTGGATAAGATCGTGGACATTTATGGACTCGACCTCTACGGTCAATGTGCCTCTTTCAGCCCGAGAGAGCATTGCGAGATCGTTTATCATCGCAGACAAGAAGTTGAGCTGTGAATGGGCTTCTCTCAAGGCCTCGTCTACGGGTAGGTTTTTCAGCCCTGATTTTTCAAAGATGAACCGTGCGTTACTGAGGTTGCCTTCGGCGATGGCGATTGGAGTACGTAGTTCGTGGCTGACAACCCCGATAAATTCATCACGTTCCTCTTCGAGGGATTTTTCTCTGGTAATGTCACGCAAAAGTATCACATATCCCTTTTGGCCGTGTTGGCCATAACCCAGCCTTACGGGCGCAATGGAAATATAGAGATTGATTTTTTCGCCGTCTGGATAGAGTAGCCTCCACTCTCGTGATGCATGGGAGGTTTTGGTTTCGCTGATAAGCTGATGCAGATCAACCTTCTGGTCATTCTTGTCTATGAGATGCAGCACGCTCGTTACGAGTTTGCCCTTAAGGCTGGAGTTTATATTAAGGATATTGAGAGCAGCCCCGTTGCTCACGGCGATTTTAAAATTTTCGTCGATCGCGATCACGCCGTCACCCATGCTATTGATAAGGCTGTTCAGTCTTTCGCGTTCCAGTTGGACCGATTTGGCAGTAGCGACAAGCGGCATGTGCGGACGTTTGTTCATGGACAGTATTATACTTGTGCTTAGCTATTCTGTCAGCAGTGCTGGCCGATAAGATTTTATTTCTTTGCGGACAGCTTTGAGGTTTGGCACATATCGCTCCAGCTCGGTCCAAAATATGGAGCCGTGAGCCATGATGCGCGTATGCATAAGTTCGTGGAGCAGGACGTAATCAATGAGATGCCAAGGCAACTGCATCAAAAAGCAATTGAGGGCAATATCCCGTTCTGACGAACAGCTCCCCCAACGGCTTTTGAGTTGTTTGACCTGTACGTTTCGATACTCAAACCCGTGTTGCGCAGCCAAGGAATGTAGCCGCTGAGGCAATAATTTCTCGCCTTGCTGTTTCAATGCACGAATGCTGGCACGTTCCGCAGCCTTTTGGATAGATAGATCATGGGGTGTCATGCCAGACGGATGGAATACCCTGACTTCCCCGCTGGAGGTAATACGGGTCGTGAGGGTTGTCCGTCCTGCTTCGGGGATGAATACCACCCTATGGGCTTTGCCGATTCTGGCTCCATGTTGTAGCGGGGTGGTAGCCACCTGCTGGGACTTGATCCACTGGCGTTGTTTGAGTGCAAAGTCCGCTCCGGCCGCATACGGTAGCCAATACGGTAAGCTGACGCGGACTGAGCCGTCGTGGCCAATACTGAGCCGAAGGCTGCGTACGCCCCTTCGCTTGTAGAGTTGCACTGTGCCCAGGTCTGGCACAGTAACAGATTTCATTGCCATGTTGTATCCTAACGAATGACTATATTTCTGCGGGAATTATCGACTCGACCACCCATTGGGTTTGGGATAAGGTTGACGAGACCGGGTTTGGCCATCTTGTTGCTTGCCGCATCGGGGGTTATGAGGCCGAGGTCGTACAGTCGTTTGATGACGGCACTGCGTTGTGTCTGGTAAGAGTGTTTCCCGCTTATAACCATGAAATCTTCGGTGGGCGTTGGATTCTGCATTTGGGCGGCTAGTGATTCGAAGGTCGTACGGTCTAACGGCGCAGCAAATTTGTCGTCGGCTCGCCGTCGATCTCGTTTGATACTGCGCGTGAATGCACTCTCTAAGTCTACTTGAAGCCAGGTGAGAACCGATGCGGCCTTGACCTTGCGCGCCAAGTCGCGGAGCGCACGCCGCTGGCCGAGACGAGAAGCGTTCGTGTCATAGATGACGCTCATGCCCGCATTCAAAAACTCCTCGGTCATGTATTCCATGAGGTGGTTAACAATTTCATTCTCTTGCCTATCGTAGCGCGGCTTTTCGAATAACTCGTGACGAATGCGGTCGCCCTGGATATGGGCGGCGTTCAGGTCTTCGCAAAGTTGGCGCGCGAAGAAGGTTTTGCCAGCACCGGGAAACCCATAGAGCATTAGCAATGTCGGTTTGTTTAACGTAAGTTTGCTCATACTATGTCTTAAATTATAACAATTCTCTGGTATTTTCAAACTTCGGTTATTAAAGGAATACAAAAGACCGAGGATTGCGGACCATGACAAACTTACAACAATGGCATAACAGATACGCTATATATGGCGTCGCCTGCCAAGGCTTGACACAAATTACCATAAACGGTACGCTGGTTTTTGTGCTTTTTGCAAATTCTGTCAAAAAGTACAATCAACCCGATTATCCAATGTTTTTAAATATCAATTAAGTGAGGGTAATCTTAGGGGTAAAACCAGTCATACTTATGTTGCACGCAACAAACAACTAAACTTTCAGCAGAAATCAGGAAATCTTTTCGACGTAGCTGGCGCTAGCGATACGAATAGGCTTCTCTACGGTGGACACTGAAATTTTTTATTTGTAAGCAAAGCATAGCATGACCGGTTTGTAAGGGAGGAATTTTAGAATGCGACTAGTCGCTACTATTGCGGCTGTATTTGTTGCGACCTTAATTTTTGCAACAAACAGCCCGTCGGCATCTGCCGAGACATCACAATCACAAAAACCTAACGTAAAGACAAAGTCCAAAACGGTTGTTGTCCAACCAGGAGATTCATTGAGCAAGATTGCAAAAGCCCATGGGTCTACGTATCAAAGGATTTTCTATGCTAACGAGAGTATCAAGCATCCGGACCTGATCTATCCTGATGTGAAACTTCGTGTACCTGGAACGAATGAAAAACTCAAAAAGCGGGCATTACCTGCGGATGCGGCGGTGCCTGACGAATTACCGCGACAGAGTGGTTCATCACAAACATATGTTGCGCCGACACAGCATGTCGAGCCGGTCGTGTCGACCCCCACTTCATATGCCAGTGGTGATGTATGGGATCGTTTAGCCGCATGCGAAGCGGGCGGAAACTGGGCTATAAATACCGGTAACGGATACTATGGCGGTCTACAGTTTACACTCTCCAGCTGGCAGGCTGTCGGTGGTCAAGGCTACCCGCATCAGGCAAGCAAAGCCGAACAAATTGCGCGCGGAAAACTGCTTCAAGCGCGTCAGGGATGGGGCGCATGGCCTGCCTGCACGGCAAAACTCGGCATACGATAACCTTTGTCAGCTGAAGAAGTAAAGGCCAATACATGCGTGTCGGCTCTTGGTATCCCTGTCAGTCTTGCCGGGGATACCTACATGTCGTCAGTCAGGTACTTAGGCAGCTGTGTGCAACGCAATGGCTTCTACGACGTGGGGTTCTGTAAGGGGCAGTGTAACATAGGAAAAATCATCTGCTATGCCGAGGGGTATTTCGGGTGGACACTCTAGCCCTTGCGTATCAAAGACAAGTGATGGGATGAGCCCGATGCGCCCCAGTGGGCTCTGAGGATACGCGATTGATTCAAGCCAAGGGTTGACGCCTATGAGATTAGCTGGCTCTCGTACTGCAAACGCCCTCATATCGTCACGCCTTTTAAGACCGCCCACTAATACTAGTGAAGATGCGTGGTACACAAAGTTTCCGAACTTGCGGCTCATTTCGTCGGAGATTGGCGCTATGAGTTGTAGCTCGGTGTCTGGATCGAGTTCGGCTGGTCCTAGCTCGTCCGCTATTGCCTGATAGTCTTGGCAAAGTTGGACGAGCCTATCTGTATCAATTACCATATTGTCAACAACTATGCATCAGCATGTAGCAAGATGCAATAGGTATTGGCCTATGGCTGACTTTTGGCTATCGTGCGTGGTG
>JAKQHX010000050.1 GCA_029557815.1 bacterium | reverse complement strand
CCAGTTCTTTGCCCTTTATGGTTCGTAACACCTCAAAATCAAGAGGCTGGTGTTTTTCATCAGTCAATACTTTTCCGGCTAAGTTCTCGGCCAGGATAAGCTTGTCATCACCAACCCGCACTTCCAGATAATCAAAATCTTTGTTGACTGCCACCGCTGTATTCCCGAGCAAGGTCCAAGGTGTCGTAGTCCACGCAAGTAGAAATGATTCTTCACCCGCAAGTTTGAATTTCACATACACGCTCGGATCAGTCACATCCTGATAAGCACCGGCATCCATCGTAACTTCTGCCTTTGATAAAGGTGTTGCGTCCCGCGTACAGTACATCAACACCCGCTCACCTTCGTAAATTTTGCCCTTTTCGTAGAGTTCCTTAAAAGCCCACCAGACACTCTCCATGTAATCCTTGTCCATGGTCTTATAAGCACCCCGAAAGTCTACCCAGCGACCAATGCGATCAATAGTATCCTCCCATAAGCTGCCCGTCTGTACCATATTGTCACGATTAGCTTTGATGTAATCCTCTAAGCTAATTCTAGTTCCGATATCACGTCTGTCTGTAATACCTAGTTTCTTTTCCGTAAATGTCTCAGCCGGCAAGCCATGGCAATCCCAGCCCCATCGCCGTTCTACCCGTTTGCCCTTCATAGTTTGATAACGAGGAATTGCGTCCTTTACGATAGAACTGAGCAATGTTCCGTGATGCGGCACGCCTGTAATAAATGGTGGCCCATCGTAAAATACGTAAGAGTTGTCTCGGGGACGCTGGTCAATGGACTTCTCAAAAGTCCTATTCTTTTTCCACTGCTGGACAAGGTCTTTTTCGTATTCGATTGCCCGTCGTCTGGTTCCTGACTTAAATTTCATGTTCCTACTCCTTCATAAAACAAAAACCACTTCTCTTGTCTGTCAGAGCCCGTATGACGGGTGGTACCATCTGACTTCCAAAAGAAGTGATTCTTTCAGCGCTTGCTTGACTGCTGTGACGGGCTTACCCGGGAGGTTCTACTAAGCCATAGACCTTTCTTCCTCCTCCGTATCTTGTATGACAGATTCGCGGTTGATGGCCGCTCGTGACGGATTGACCAAATTGTTACACTGATGATTGTAGACCAAATTACCACTATCCGCAACTACTGTCGTATGTAGCCGGCAACTTCATCCATAAGCGGCAAACGCTCACCTTGCCACTCCTTGAGCAGCTGACCGTCGTCTCGTATGACTAACAAAGCCGGATACTGCAGGATGCCGTACAACCGAGCCATGTCCGCACCCTCAACCGTATCTAAGCTGATAAGCTCGATCGTCTGTCCTCTTTGGCGTTCAAAATCCTGGACATACTCCTCTACCATCCGAGCAAATTCTGACTTTGGTCGATATAATGCTACCGCTTTCATGTCTGCAGTTTACCATAAGCAAAAACGAGAGGCGATTTATAGCCTCTCGTTTTGTGGCCCGCAATAGGTACGCTCTAGCTACAACCTGTCGTACTACCGCAGCTGGTACAGACATAGCAACTACCCGAGCGCTGTGTCTGATTACCGCAGTTGTAGCACAGCGGCGCCGTATCCTCCAGTTTGCTTGAAGCTGCTGGCCCTTTAGACGTCATAGCAGTAGCACTGACTGTTGGTTTTTCGGCAGCTGGCGCTTCGACGACATTTTCTTCAAGTAGGCTTACCTGTTCGTCCGGCATATCTTCGATAGAGGCCAAGCCTAATTCTAGACGGTCATCAAACGATAGGTAGTCAAAAGCTAACCGGCGTACTATGTAATCCGTAATAGAACTTGCCGTACGAATATCTGTGTCATCAGTAATACCTGCCGGCGCAAAACTCGTGCCACGCAGTGTCTTTACGTAGCTCTTGAGAGGCACCCCGTATTGCAAGCCATGGCTCACGGATATCGCAAATGAGTCCATAAGCCCTGATAAGGTCGATCCTTGCTTTGAAATACTGACAAAGAGCTCTCCTGGAGTACCGTCATCGTATTCACCAACCGTGAAGTATCCATCAAGGTCAGCAATCTCGAAATGATAGGTATGGCTATTGCGCACACGTGGTAGCTTGCGTCGCACGGCCGACTTCACGATTATCTTATCCTGTGCTTCGACAGTCCCTGCAGCCGATTCATCTTTCTTGTCACCTTCTTTCTTAGCCATAGAAAGCGGTTGGGCAACCTTACAGTTATCCCGGTAGATAGCAACCGCTTTTAGCCCGAGTTTCCAAGACTCCATATGCAGCTGTTCAATCTCTTCCACCGTTGCATCCTCTGGCATATTGACGGTTTTGCTAATCGCCCCGGAAAGGAAGGGTTGTACTGCTGACATCATCTTTACGTGACCTATATAGTGAATGGCGTTGTCCCCCATAGAGCATGCGAATACTGGCTCATGTTCTTTCTTGAGGTGTGGTGCACCTAATATAGTTTTTTCTACATCAATATAATTCACTATGTCATCGACTTGAGACTTGTCGTAACCGAGTACTTTTAGTGCACGTGGCACTGTCTGGTTGACGATACTCATCGTGCCACCACCAACTAGTTTCTTCAACTTCACCAGCCCGAGATCCGGCTCAATACCCGTGGTATCGCAATCCATCATCAAACCGATGGTACCCGTTGGTGCAAGTACACTCGCTTGAGAATTACGGACGCCGTATATCTCGCCCAGCTCCACTGCCTCGTCCCACGCCGTAGCAGCGGCACTCAGAAGTTCTTCCGATACCAGGCTAGCATCAATATTTGATACTTCTGCTCTATGCATACGAAGCACATTAAGCATACCCTCGCGATCTTTATGAAAGCCAGCGAAGGGACCGACACGGTTAGCGATCTTTGCGCTTGTAGCATACGCCTGGCCAGTCATAAGAGCCGTGATAGCCGCAGCTTGAGCCCGACCTTCATCCGAGTCGTATGGCAAGCCCTGGGCCATGAGAAGCGCTCCTAGATTAGCGTAGCCAAGCCCTAGCTCACGGTAAGCCTTGGCGTTCTTAGTGATATTCTCGGTTGGGTACTCACTATAACCCACAAGAATTTCCTGCGCAGTAAAGATAAGTTCAACTGTATGTATAAATGACTTGATATCAAATGTTCCATCATCCTTCAGGTATTTCAGTAGGTTGATTGATGCCAGGTTACAGGCAGAGTTATCTAAATGCATATACTCGGAACATGGGTTGCTAGCATTGATGCGGCCAGCGTTCGGAGTAGTATGCCATCTGTTGATAGTGGTATCGAACTGCATCCCTGGATCGGCACACTCCCACGCAGACTCGGCAATCTGACGAAAGAGATCGCGAGCCTTGATAGTCCTAACGGTCTTGCCAGTAGTGACCGCTTTCAGGTCCCAATTATCATCGTTCGCAACTGCTTGCATGAACTCATCCGTGACACGAACGGAGTTGTTTGCATTCTGGTATTGAACCGAGAAAGAGTCCTTTCCGTCCAGGCTCATATCGAAGCCAGCGTCCTGTAAAGCGCGCGCCTTGCGCTCCTCAATAGCTTTTGCCCAAATAAATTCCTCTACATCGGGATGGTCAGCGTTAAGAATGACCATCTTAGCCGCACGGCGCGTTTTACCGCCACTCTTTATAGCACCGGCTGATGCATCGGCTCCACGCATA
>JAKQHX010000034.1 GCA_029557815.1 bacterium | reverse complement strand
CTTTTCACGATCTCTATCCATACCGCGTGACAGCACCAACAATACTATACGAGGTGGTGATACTTATACATCAACGGGGGCGCCATCAGCGGCTCGCAACATCACCTGCCGCGCAAAGTCGACTTGCGGCTGTTTGCTTTGGGGGCCTACGGCTGCGTCAACATCAATGGATGCGTCGACTTCATAGCCGAGTTCCCAGCCAGTACCCGAGTTATTATCCAGGTACATAGAGTAAAGTGACGTTCTGTTATCGACATAGCCATCGCCGTTTGCATCGACAGTCTGACTGTCATCCGTTTCGCCCTGCACCATATGCACGGTAACGCTGAAAGCGTCTGCTGGATTCATAGAACCAGCAGGCAGCTCTGCGGTCAAAACGTAGTAGCCACTCTTGTCATTAGCGTCATTGATGACATTAATGATTTGTCGGCCGCTTTCCTCGTTGTTATACACAAAGTTACGGTTACCGATGCCTTGGTTGTACAAATCTATCACCGAGGTAGCAAGCGCAGTAGCTGACATCTGGAACTCTGCGTTTTGCTCAGGTGTAGTAGCTTTTTCTACCATCGCCGCACTACCGATTTCGGGACCTGATCCAGCTACGTCAGGCTCACCGGGTTCGTTAATAGGACCAGGTACCTTTCCATCATCAACTTTGTTTTTGTTGGATGGTGCTCCAGCTGCTGGCCGTGGTGCCTTTGGAGAGTCACCTTGGAAAACCTCATGTGCCACCACAGCACCGCTGCCAACTACACCGGCAGCAATTAGAGCTGCACCTACACGTCGGGCAACGCTTGGCTTTTTCTTCGGTTCGGCTAAATTGTCGTGGATGTTTTCGTTTGAACGTGGCATCTTGTTTCTTTCTTTTACTTACTGTAATCAATGACAACATTGTAGCATAAGCGTGCTATTTTGTCAATGATGTAGCACAATTATACATCTACTTATGTAGGCCGAGCGTGGTTTCGGCCTGGTCTTTGAATGCCTCTATGTCAGTGCCATTGTTGAAGATCGTTATGTCGGCCCTTTCTTTGACCGCAGACATGTTTAGGGTCGCTTCGTCGCCGCTATACTGCATCTCAGCCTGCTCTTCTGCCAGAAACTGCTCGAACGTCTTGCTGTCTTCGGCAGTTCGCTGCCGGGAAAAAACTCGGTCGTACCGTACCTTCGGGTCGGCGTCTACCCAGATAAGCGTGCCACCGTGCGCATGAATTTCATCCGCTTCGCCCGGGTTGCGCAGGCTGGCCATGACGATTCCCCGATACCTACCCTTCTGCTGCTCGTAGAGCTCGATAGCTTTTTTTACCAGTACGCCAAGACCACTTTCACGCCGCCACTCGGCGCTCAGGTTCCTGAGGTGTTCCCGCTCAATCGGCAAGCCACGCCGTTTCAGTTCGTCACGCAGCAAGTCACTGACCGATACGAACAAATAGCCATGCCGTTCGGCCAACATCTCGCCAACCGTGTCTTTGCCGCTGCCGTTACTGCCACCAAGTCCGATAATTTCCATACTTCTACCTTACTTTATGTAGTCGTGGAGTTTTTTGGAATCTTTGTGCTTGCGCAGCTTGGCGAGAGCCTTTGCCTCTATCTGGCGGATGCGTTCGCGGGTGACGGAAAACTCCTGCCCAACTTCTTCGAGCGTGTGGCTCTTGCCGTCTTCCAGGCCGAAGCGGAGCTTGAGAATCTTTTGCTCGCGCTCAGTCAGGCTGCCGAGCATGTCCTTGACGTGTTCCTTCAGCAGCTGGTTGGTGGCTGATTCTTCAGGAGAAATCGTGTCTTCGTCCTCGATGAAGTCCGCCAGGACGGAGTCTTCTTCATCGTCACGCACGCTGGCGTCAAGCGAGCTGATATCCTGCTTGATCTTCATGATATGTTCGACCTTTTCGACATCAATCTCCATCTCTTTGGCGATTTCTTCGTTGGTCGGTTCGCGGTTTAAGTCCTGTGTCAGCCGGCGCTGGGTTCGTAGCAGCTTGTTGATGGTCTCAACCATGTGCACCGGAATACGGATGGTGCGGGCTTGGTCAGCGATAGCCCGGGTAATCGCTTGGCGAATCCACCACGTCGCGTAGGTGGAGAACTTAAACCCTTTGTCCGGGTCGAACTTCTCGACCGCACGAAGTAAGCCAGTGTTACCTTCCTGGATGAGGTCGAGCAGATCCAGCCCGCGGCCGACGTACCGCTTGGCAATAGACACCACCAGGCGCATGTTGGCTTCGGCCATTTCATCCTTGGCCTTTTTGTCACCAGCCACGACCCGTTGGGCCAAGGCCAACTCTTCTTCAGCGGTCAATAGGGGAATTTTGCCGATTTCGCGTAGGTACAGACGAACCGAATCGTCCGCGATGTCATCCATAATGACCTTTTCGCTCAGGTCGATTTCTTCGTCGCCCTCCTCATCTATCCAGTCCCCTGTGAGTGCCGCTTTTGGTTCATTTGGCGCCACGACTAATATGTTGGCATCTGCGAGCTCAGTGTAGAGCTCGTCCAGTATGTCAGCGTTTTCCGGCGTCTCCGGAATAACTGCAAAGATATCCTGCTGGCTTATTTTGCCGTCTTTTTTGGCACTCGCCAGCAACTCTTTCTTCGCTTCTGCTTTTTTCTGGTCATCATCTGCCATAGGCTTGTTTACCTCCTGTTAAAGTTTCCCTAGTAAGTTGTCGAGTTCTTTGGCCTGCTCCAGTAAACGCTTGAGCTCCTCGCCTTCGGCATGGGCGAGCGCTTCTGTTATAGGCTGTTTTTTTGCTTGGACGTATTGTTTGATCAGTTTTTCCTGCAACCGAGCGGCTTCGTTACGAAGCTCAAGTAGCTCGTGGTGTCGATATAATTCATCGAACTGTAGATTTAGAATCTTAACATAATCCGCCACATCGCTCAAGGCTTCGGCCTCTTTGGGGTCCCCGTTAAACTGTGGGTTGTCCTGCAGGAACCTCAATAGTTGGTGTGCCTGCTCATTCGGCAGCATGTCGTAGGTGATAGCTCGCAGATAATGCCTGAGGGGCGGCTGCATGAGTGCCAGCGCCATGAACTGATCCTGCGTTTTGGTACGGTCCACCTGGATCGGATCGATTTTCTGCGGTCTTGCCCTGCCCTTTTTTAGGAACGTACGATCAGTAGTGCTGTCTGTACGCATTTTTTGTTCAAGCGCATGACGGCTTATGCCGCTACGTTTGGCAATTTCACCGATGTAATGGTCCTGTTCAACCTGATCGGGCAGTTGGCGTACGACTTTCAGCAATACATCACTAAACTGGCGTTTGCCAACGGCGCTGTCCAAGTCTAGTTGCGTAGCGTAGCGATCCATCAACCAGTCCACCACGTACTGATGCGTTTCAATCACTTTACGCCACAAGGCTGAATCTCTTTTAATCAATTCGTCCGGATCTTTGCCCTCCGGCACCGTGATTATACTTAGGTTCACACCGACTTTGCCGGCAATGGGGATTACCCGTTCGGCCGCCGCCAGCCCGGCTTTATCTTGGTCAAACGCCAACCGGATATCGCCTGTGAAGCGATTGAGCGCCTTCAGGTGCATCTCTGTCATAGCCGTCCCTGCGGTCGCTACCACCTGAGAAACGCCGGCTTGATGGCTCGCGATAACGTCCAGATTGCCTTCGACCACAACAACATAGCCGGACCGCCGGATGCTTTCCTTTGCCAAATGCAGGCCATAGACATGCCGGCCTTTGTCGTACAGCAATGTCTGCGGCGTATTCAGGTACTTCGGTGCGTTTGGTGCGTCCTCTAGCAACCGAGCCGTAAAGCCGATTACTTTGCCCTGCGCATCCATGAGCGGAATCTGGATCCGACCGCGGAACATATCGCTTGCACCGCGGTAACGCTTGGTAACGAGTCCTGCTTTGGTCAGTTCGGCTTCAGTAAAACCTTTTTTCTTAAGAAAATCGAGCAGTGCCGTACCGTTATTTGGTGAGTAACCGATGCGAAACGCCAAGGCGACATCCTTGGTAAACTTCCGCTGTTTGAAAATGTAGTCGAGTGCCGTTTTATTTTGCTTGAACTGTGTCTGATAGAATTTCGCTGCCAGCTCATGCGCTTCATATAACCGCTCTTTGGTTTTGCCGAGGTCGGCATTCCGGCCGGTTCGGTACTGGCTTAGGTCTACACCAGCTTTGCGGGCCAAGTGCTCCAGCGCACCCTTGAAATCCAGCCCTTCCATCTCCATGACAAAGCTGAACATGTCGCCGCCTTTGCTGGAGGAGAAGTCATGCCAGATCTGCTTTTCGGGGCTGACCATGAAGCTCGGCGTCTTTTCGGCGGTAAAAGGGCTGAGGCCCTTATAGTTCCGGCCGGCACGCTTCAGTTGGACGTATTCGCTGATAACGTCCTCAATAGCCAACCTGGACTTAACTTCCTCAACCGCATCCATAACGTACCTCTATTGTACGCTAGTAACCGTTACTAAAACACAAGCAGCAAAAAGAGCCGCTTTTTATTTTATGAGCGGCTCTTTTACTTTCGGCAAGCTACTAGACGAGCTCTGGGGTTTTTGGCTCTTCAGGAGAAGCCGCTGGGGCTTCGGCTGGCAATTGTTCCGGCGAAGCCGCTGGAGCTGCTTCTGGAAGCGTACCATTTGCGTATGCGTCCCACTTGGCGGCGGCTTGGTCGGCGCTGTCCTCGGCAATCGCATCAGCTTCTGTACGGGGATACATAGCTTCCGGGGCTTGTGTAGGTACGGGAGGCAGTTCGCCGACTGGCTCACCCCATGCCTGTGCTGAGGCTTTCTCAGCAGCAATATCACCTTCGGTGCGTGGGAATTGTTCGTTATTCATCTTATAGTTTCCTTTTTTGTTTTTTATTGTTTTTGTTTGTCAGTCGATATATCTATATTATCACGCTTGTGCTTTTTTGTCAATAGTATAGTTTTATTAATCAGAGGTTATGTGGTCTGGAAGGTTGGGGTTTGACAGCACCTCAAGCAACTCCGCACACGCCGCATCATTCAGCAGCCGCATAGTCGCCTGTCCGTGTTTTGCCATTTCCAGGAAATGTTCGGTGCCAGCCACCTTTGATCCATGGGAGTATGTCTTGCCGTCCTTCGCATCCATAAAACCGTCAAGGTCATCGAAGTTTGCAAGAAACGGCGTACGGCCTTCCAGGATAACGACACTGTAGAGATTATCCACCATATTTTCGTCATCCGTATCCAGCGCAACGGGCTCATCCCCTCGCCATAGACGCAGGTTAACCTCTGAATAGCCAGGATACGCCACCAAGCTATCCAGGGTAGCCGTGTCTACATCATCTACATGGAATTGGAACGAGAGTGCATATTCGCCTTCAGTGAACCCTATAAAGCTCTCGTCGACCTCTTCGGTACTCGCAAGGTAGCTCGTGATATGACGGTCCCGCGCTACAGGCCCCCACTTTTCTACGGCTTTCTGGATAGAGTCATAGAGTATATCGGCGGTGGTGGGGTCGGTGTCGCCGGTAGGCTTAGGCTCGTGCTCGGGCATATATATTTCTCCGGTTTGCAGTCAGCTGTTTGAGCATACGTCGCCGGTGACGCTCTACACGCTTCAACATCAGTGAAACAACAAAATCAACAACGAGTACAAATACTATGCCACGCGTTACTTCAGTAAGGTACAATTGCCGTGCATAAAGCATAAGTTTTGCGTGCAGGATGAGAGCTTGCATGTTTTTATTATTCTTTTCATCCGAACCGTTTGTTTGGCTGGCCGGTTCGGGTACAATTTTTGTTTTTCAGCCAATGTTTAGATTCTAACATGCTTGTGCTTTTTTGTCAATTTACTGTCATTCAGTGTTCTTCTGCTTCTACCGTGAACGTCCCGTTTGTGGTTAAATGTATGCGAACCATGGAACCCAATAGCCAGTACGATTTCATCACTAACCCAAGTCCACCTCCACAGAAGAGCCCGCTTGGCGGTGCCGGACTGAGCAAGAAAAAGCTTGCTTTGTTTGCCGGAGGAGGTGCCCTGCTTCTCATTATCATTATTTCTGTAGCGGCATCGATGTTTAGCGGCGGTCCGACCAATACCGACCACTTGCTGGCTGTCGCTGCCCAGCAAAATGAAATTATTCGCGTATCAGACGTAGCCATCAAGGATGCCAAAGGTATTGAAGCCCGTAACCTGGCGATGACTACCAAGCTTAGCCTGCGCAGTGACCAGTCCTCGCTTACGACCGCCCTGAAAGCCCAAAAAGTAAAAGTCCCAAAAGCAGAAAAAAACGCCAAAACCGACCAGATGCTGACCGAGGCAACCCAAAACAATCGTTTTGACGAAGTCTACCTCAAGTTCATCCAAGCCGAACTCGTCGATTACCAGAAAAAGCTCAATACGGCGTACAAGACAACTATCAGCAAAAGCCTCAAAGACACCCTCCGGACACAGTACGAAAACGCATCGATTCTCATCGGTGTCGATCCAGAACTCTAATCTTTACTTTGCTACGAGATCGTATGAGTGCCTGATTAGGCCCTGGATTTCTTCCCATGTTAGGCGGCTTCGCCTTATGAGACAAACCTAGCGGTTTTTCTCATCGCGCCGGGGCTGAAGTGAATTCAGCTCTCGGGCTGCTCTTTTCCCTTGCTTCTAACGAGGTCGTAGGAGTGCCTGATTAGGCCCTGGATTTCTTCCCATGTTAGTTGGCCGCTGAGCACAATGGTATTCCAGTGCTTTTTGTTTAGGTGGTACCCTTCCATGACTTCGGTGTATTTTCCGCGAAGGACCTTTGACAGCTCCGGATCACACTTGAGGCTGATGCGCACCGGCTCTTTGCCTTCCTGAATCAAAGCAAACATCTTGTCGTGCACCTTATAGACAGCAACACCTTCGCCAAACGGGTATTCCAGTTTGGCATCAGGCATGTCGAGCACATACTCTTCGATAGTTTTGTGATCCATATACGGCCAGCTTAGCAAAGAAAAGTCACTTGTCGCAACTTCGCTTCACTACCGCCAGAGCAAGTGTGGTTATGGATTTTGTCCAACGGTAGCAATAACACCAGGTAACTCAACGAGCGAATCAATAATGTAGTCAGCGCGGGCTGCCACGAGCATGTCTCTGGTGCCAAAGCCATGAGTCACCCCCACGGTCACCGCAACGCCCGCAGCCTTTCCGGCAGTGATGTCGGCCGCCAAATCGCCAACCATGACCGCCTCTTCCGGTCTGCATGCCAACTGACCGAGCGCCAGCTCGACCGGCTCGGGGTGTGGCTTCAGCTCGACCGTGTCGTAGCCGCCTACTACCGCATCGAAGTAGTCTATCAGGCCATCTTTCACGAGCGCATCCCTCGCCCGACGCGCAGAACTTACGAGCGCCAACAGCAACCCCTGCTCTCGCAGTAAGCCCAAGGTCTCTGGCACATGTTCGTACAGCTTTATGTGCTCAAGCCGTTCTTTTAGCTTTTCGTCATATGCTTGCTCAAGGCCGTCATAGGAGACTACCTCGGCGGCAAACGCTTGATGAACCGCCACCAAACTATGCGCATGTGATGCAATTTCTGCCGGCTCGGCATCTATGCCATGCGCCTTGAGTGCATGCTCAATCGCCGGATTAATTGCTTCTCTGCTGTCACGTAATGTACCGTCCAAATCGAGCAGTACGGCACGTAACTTAGGCATTTTTCTTGAACCACTCCAGATAATGTTGCAGTTCGGCGATGGAAGCCTGGATGTCATCAAAGGCGCGGTGCGTGGAATCTTTTTCGAAGACTTCACCGTGTTTGCCCTGCATGAGGATCTTGAAACTGCTGACATCCAGCATGCGGTAATGAAGCTTCAGGTCGAGTGCCGGCATCCACTGCTTGATGAACAAACGGTCGTTATAAATCGAGTTACCCGCCAAAACGGCCAGCTCGTCCTTGAAGTGTTCTTCGACCAGGGCTATCATGTCCTGCTCGACCTCACCCAGAGGCTTGCCTTCATCCAGCTTATTGACGAAATCATCCCGGTTGCCAGGAAAATCGCGCCACCAGATGTTTTTTTGCATCCGCTCAACAACAATGTCACGTTTCTGCTTGATACGTGTTTCGTAGCTTGCCAATGTCTTGAAGTTGAAATCAGTTACTTCGACCGCTACTTCCAGGAGTACGTCTTTTGTTGGCTCCAGCCCGGTCATTTCCAAATCCACCCACAACAACCTTGTCGGAATAGTGTTCGTATCTGCCATTGCCTGCTATTATAACGCACCTTGGGGAAACCGCTGCTTTGTCGATATACTAGTCGTATGGCCCTTCGCTCAAAAAAACTCAAGCCGCTGCTTTTCCCAATCATACTTGCGATCCTATTTATCGGCGTAGTCGCGTTTGGAATCCGGGCTGATAGTCCCGGGACAGACACAACTGAGCCGAGGCAGGAGCAATCGTCGCACAAAACGAAACACGCTAAAGAAAAGCCCGCTTTTGATAAAAGCAGGTATTCGATAGACGAGGCGGACAGCATCTGGGTAGTCGTGAACAAATCCCGGCCACTCAACCCGATCACATATGCCCCAAATGACCTTATGAGCGCGGGAAACGGCCAGCTTATGCGCCGTGCTGCCGTAGCCGCGCTCCAGGAGATGTTCAAGGCCGCTGCCACAGAAGGCCTCAACCTGCAGCCGCTTAGCGGCTATCGCTCATATGATACGCAGCAAACAGTTTACTCCCGTGAAGTCGCCACGTATGGCCAAGCAGTCGCCGACACCCAAAGTGCGAAGCCTGGTCACAGCGAACATCAGACCGGTCTGGGTATAGATATCGGTGGTGGCGGTTGCGGCATTGAGGATTGTTTTGGTAATACGGCGGAAGGCAAATGGGTCGCTACCAACGGCCATACGTACGGCTTCATCATCCGCTACCCGGAGGGCAAAGAAGCCGTCACCGGCTATCGCTATGAACCGTGGCATCTCCGCTATGTTGGCAAAGCTCTGGCCGCCGAGATGAAACGCACCAATACTGTTACTCTGGAAGAATTCTTTAGCCTTTAGTCTGCTGGAAATCAAGGGCGCAGGAATTTATACAGTAATGTTTATTCGTTGGCGACGACTCATCATCGAACAAATGGCCGAGGTGGCTGCCACACTTTTTGCAAATGGCTTCGATTCGCTGCATGCCATGACTGGTGTCACCCTTTAGTACAATCGCGTCGCTATCGGCTACCTCCGCAAAGCTCGGCCAGCCTGCAAGCCCAGGTACAGCTGACGCATATTTGGCATCACTCTTGAAAACCAGGTTGCCGCACGCAGCACACCGGTATTCTCCGGGCGCCTCGTTATGTAACAGTTCACCAGAAAACGGCGCTTCCGTTGCCTTCTGGCGAAGCACGGCATACTGCTCTGGAGTGAGACGTTTGCGCCATTCTTCATCAGTCAGCTGCATAGGCTAGTCTTTGCTCTTGTCGAGCTTATCGAGTCTCAGCCCCATAACGACGAAGTAAATGACCAATGCGACGGCCAGGAACTTGATGAGTGAATCAATTAACAGGCCGAAGTCAAATGTGGCGCTTCGATTTCCGACACTCACGTACCACGTCAGGCCTTTGAGACCACCCGGGCCTACCAACAAATCCACGAGCGGTGTGATGATACTGGATACGATATCCTTAACCAACAGACCGGCCTGCGTACCTATAGCAAGACCGACCGCCAAGCCAACGACGCCTTGCTTGCGAACGAAATCCATAAACCCATTCAGGGCGCTGCCGGCTTTTGTTTCTTTGAGCCGGGCCGCCCGTGCTGCCGCCTTCGCAGCTGCTGGTGTCTTTGCTGTGCCTTTACTGGTGTTTTTTTGGGCCATATCACTCTCCTTTATTTACAAAGCGCCTAGTATTGCACCGGCTGTAGCCAAAAACAGTACGTCGTGTGCGCCGTTGAGCAGTACCAAGCCGAATGGTCGGTATTCAAACGCCGTATGCACCCCCCGGCTTGTGGTCGCGAACGCAAGCGACACGAGTGCGCCAAGCACCATGCCTTGCAGAACAGTGTCAAATACAAGAGCCGACATCAGTACAGCCAATCCTGTCACCATTACAAAGTTCATAACGGTTGTGATCGCGAGCGATTGCAGGAAGTTTGCCTGCTCAAGATCCTTTTGCTTCAAGTCCGATGCCTTCATCCAGTATGTACCAAAAACCGGCGGCGCATACCAGACACTGCCGATGACGAAGCTCGGCAAAAGCGCCACGAGCACCGCTACCCAGTTTACGTTGCCTAGGTGAAAAATGAGTAAGTCCATCCCTGCCTCCTGTAGTTGCCTTATATCAATAATAGCACGCTACATCCTGTCTGGTGCATGAATGCCGAGGAGTTGTAAGCCATCTTTCAGTGTGTCTGCATACGTACGCACGAGCTGCAGCCGTACGTCCTGACGCGCATCATCAATGACCCGATTCTTTTCATAGAACCGGTTGAACACTTGTGCTAACTCATACAAGTACGTACAGATGTGGTGAGGCATAAGTTCATGGGTGGCCTTTTGGATGATTTCCGGATATTCACCTATTTTGCGCAGCAAGCTTCGTTCATCTGCTTCAAGCTCGATTGACGAGCTCTCTTTTTGCTCAGGCGCTTTGGCAAGGATACTTCGGGCACGGGCGTGGGCATACTGTAGGTATGGGCCGCTATTGCCTTCCAGGGCGATTGACTCTTTCGGGTCATAGATAATGTCCCCGCCGATCCTACTGCGCGCAAAGGCATACTTTACGGCCGCCAAAATTGTCTGTTCATCCGGGGCGGTGCCAGTTTCGGCACCGGCTTGGCGGGCCGCATCGAGGATTTCGAGTGCCGTCACCACATTGCCCTTCCGAGAACTCATCTTCACTCCGCCCTGTAGCTTTACGATACCGTGTGTCAGATGTCTTGTCCGTTCGGCCGGCTCTGGTGCGAACTGTTTGATAGCAGCGATGACAACCTGCATATACTGCGCCTGTTCATTGGCCGTGATGATAATCGACTCGTCAAAAGTATAATCCTGCCACTTCGTCAGACTTAGTCCCACGTCTTTTGTTTCGTACGTTGGCAAACCTTCCGAATTTATAAACACCCGTTTATGCAGTCCCAGTCGTTCGCCGTCAAAAATAACCGCGCCTTCGCTCGTTTCAAAAACGCCGTTTCCCAGCTCTCGTTGAACGGTTCGAATGCCGAGTGGCGTTACTTCACTTTCAGGGATGTAGCGGTCGAATGCCGTAACTTGCAGTTGCTTATACAGCTCAGCGAAGTAGTCATAACTCCACTGTCGGCACGTCCAATATATGTGCGCAAACGGCGAATCGTGGTCATCCGCCTCGTGCAGTTGATACACCCGCTTGTTCACGGCAATGATTTCCCGCTTTGCTGCTTCGTCATCTTCATAGGCACTATTCCCTTCGACGTACCGTGCACCGAGCCATGCCGGACGATCCGCTTCAGCAATTTCGCCAAGCCCTTCAGGCAGCTCTCCGCCAAGGTGTTTGATGATTGCCCACAGACACTTTCCAGCGTGCAGTCCCACATCACCGCCATAGTTGATACGGATCGTCTCGGCACCGGAACTTTCGACCAAACGAGCGATCATATCGCCAATCAGTGTCGTGTAGAGATGTCCGGCGTGCAGCGGTTTGAACGGATTCGGATCCGAGTATTCAACAATGATCTTTTTGCCTTCAAGGGGCTTTTGACGCCCCTGGCAGGTCAGCCTAAACAACGTCTCGTCAGAGAGCCTTAGATTCAAAAAGCCCGGCCCGGCGACTTGGATATCAGCCAAAAGTTCGTGTCCTCGCAGTTTTTCAGCCAAAGCCTGGCTGATTTCACGAGGATTCTTGCCTACCTGCTTAGCCAACTGTAGGGCGACGTTAGTGGCAAAATCACCAAATTGTTCATCCGGCCTTGTCAGCTCGGCGACTACTTCCACATCGAACAAATCTTTGCATGCTGCCTGCACAGCCTGAGCTAACAAATCTTTCATTATGATTATTTTACCCCTGATGGCCTGATTAATCTACTTACGGTTACTCTGAAGCAGCCGTATCAGTTCCCAGACAACTGCGTATGTACTCATAAGCAGTAGAAAAAAGGTGACGGTCGTGACGAACGACTGAGGATGGGCGGCCGGGTTCACGACCCTATCCGATACATCAAAAAGTATGCCCGCCGGATTAACCAACACGTCCCAACTGTTCCAGCGCAGGCTACGACCGAGGTAAATCGCAAAGCTACAGGCCAACAATACACCGGCTATCATCATATACGCCCATCGGGTAGCGAATCGTCGAATCAACTGCCGGTGCATGGTATAGACACTCATAAAACCAGCGATGTAGGCGTTGAAAATGAACGAGCAAAACATGACGATGTCGTAGAGCAAGCTTACTTCCCCTGTTTCATGGAGGTGGATAAGATCACTCGCCAGATAAAAACTATTTGGCAAAAAACCCAACCACAGTACTGTCAGGAGAATATTTTGCCACGCCAGCCAGGACGCCGTCCGCAGTCGCACGGCCAGCCACACCGCAAAAGACAGCGGCAGCCAGGCCAGAAAGAGGTTCCAGACCAGGAACCAATACCGGTCGGTCTGCGACTCGGCCGATCGTAGCAAAAACAGCACCAACGTGACACTGTTTGAGGCGATCAGTGCATATAGCAGCCGTTGGTAACGTGGTTGGGTAACCGCTTTCCCCTTCTTCGTACTCATGCGCCTATTGTACCAGCTCTGGAAATCATCAGAGGTAAGGCAAAATCAGTCCAATACATTATAATGATACGCAATGAAACAGCTAAGCACCGTCCTCGACGCCATACGCGATGCCGTTCGGGTATGCATGAACCTGGCTGCGAAGCACCTACATGCCATCAGTGGCGGCCGAATTACACCTAACTTCATTACCCTGCTGGGCTTGTTCATGCACATACCGATTGCCTGGCTGATAGCCATGGGTTACTCCGGATACGCAGCGTTGTTGCTTGTTTTTTTCGGCTTATTCGATGCATTGGATGGTGCCCTTGCAAGACTACAGGGCAAAGCCGGCAATGCCGGCATGCTACTCGATGCTAGTACTGACCGCATGAAGGAAGTTCTGCTCTACTGCGGGACAGCCTTCGCACTCGTGAGCATGGACCAGGCATATTGGGCAGTGTGGGCAGTTGCCGCGTGCGGCGCCAGTATATGCGTCAGCTACGTCAAAGCCAAAGGCGAGACCGCCGTGGCCGGAGGCAAACTGACCGCTACGCAGGTCAACCGTCTGTTCCAAGATGGTTTGGGGCGTTTTGAGGTTCGCATGTTCCTGCTCATCATTGGCCTGCTCTTACATGAACTTGGTGCCATACTCGTCATCATCACCGCATTGTCTGCCTACACCGCGTTTGAGCGGCTCATCAAAATAACCCGTAAGCTCAGCTGATGTATAAAGTCGACCTTCATACCCATTCAACCGCCTCACCGGATGGTGGTATCACTGCCGACCAGTACCGACGCGCTATTGGTACCAAATTACTCGACGCCATTGCCATAACAGACCATAACCGTATCGACTTCGCGCTTGAGCTACAGAAGAAAATCGGTAAGGCCATAATCGTCGGCGAGGAAATCATGACAACTGCCGGTGAAATTGTCGGTCTATTCCTACGAGAAGTTATCAAACCTGGGCTGACACCTCAGGAAACCATCAAACGCATCAAAGAACAAGGCGGTATCGTCTACATCCCCCATCCGTTCGAAACCATTCGCAAAGGCATGCATCCGGCCGTGCTGGACGAACTGGTTGACCATGTCGATATTATCGAAGTCTGCAACGGCCGTGCATTCTTCCAAAACAAAAGCGAGCAAGCTGTCGTGTGGACCCGGATAAACGGCAAAATTGGAGCCGCCAGCAGCGATGCGCACGGGTTCCAGGGGCTCGGCTCGACATACACGTCAGTTGCCAAATTGCCCACCCGGGAAACATTGCTCGGTCTTATGGATAATGGCATCCCGATGACCGGCCGGCCAAGCGTTCGCGCCTTGCTCTATCCCAAACTCAACCGCTTGCGCAAAAAAATGAAAACCAGAGGAACACCCAATGAGTGAATGGTGGGCAGCATTTTGGTTCTTTTTGCCGGCCGGCATCGCCAATATCAGTCCGCTCTTCGCATGCCGGTTGCCTGGCCTCAAACACTGGGATACTCCGATGGATTTCGGCAAAACATACAGAGGCAAACGCGTATTCGGTACCAACAAAACCTGGCGCGGCCTGGTGTTTGGTGCGGTCGTAGCCGCCCTGGTTGGCTTGCTCCAGTACCGTGTTATCACCAGCAGCGTCGAGTCGACGGCCTTTATTGTATTGGCAACCGCCGCAATGGGCTTTGGCGCACTGGTCGGCGACGCTGTCGAGAGCTTCTTCAAGCGTCAAATAGGCATCAAGCCCGGCGAAAAGTGGTTTCCGTTTGACCAGATCGATTACATCATCGGCGGCCTGCTGTGCGTCGCCCCATTCGTCGACCTTTCCCTGGCAGATGTAGTGCGCGTCGGTGTGCTGTACTTTGGCCTGCATATCGTGTTCAGCTACATAGGTTACCTGATCGGTTTCAAGAAAACACCGATTTAGACCGCGTGTTCATTGCCGGCCAGTACGAAATACTCATCAGCGAACGCCCGGCACATGTATTCAGCCGGAAACTTTTTTAGCATATCCGCTGTCTGTGACGGCATAGCCTGTAGTGCGCTGCACTTCTGTTGACAGATGTCATCCGGCAGCGCCAGTGCCAGATAGCATTCATCTTTTGTATACAGGTTCGGCCGATCGACATGGAAAAAGATGTTCAGCTCTTTATCCATGGCACGCAAATAGTGTTCGTAGGCATCAGCTGAAACGACGGCGCACAAAACCCGAATCGGTCGGTCGGACCGCTCGGCCGCCAACCGGGCCCAGCGCGACACCGCCTTGTGGTCGTCGTGGCCGGTAACACCGTCAGAGGCGAACGTTACAATCGTATCCGGTCGAAAGGATGTGATAATCGGCATAATGTGCTCCAAGGCTTCATCGTCGGCTGCCTCCGCGCAGGTGCCGTCAGCGAAATCCAGCCAGTAGTGTTCATTGATGCCTAGTATCTCTTGTGCGGCCTGTAGCTCCTGTGTACGGATTTGAGCAATCCTATCAGCCGGCCATTTGTCAGGATGGTACACGCCGCCTTCTCCCCTTGTAGCTGTTATACAGCCGACCTGTTGGCCGTTCGCTCGGGCCATGGCAACCAGACCGCCACTGGAAAACGTCTCATCGTCCGGATGTGCCCAGATACCCAGGATAGTTCCGAGGCCTTTGATGTCATCTACCACTGGTAGGTTACTCCGTGAGAGCGCCTTTTAGTTTCTCTATCAGATCCACTGGCGTCGGGTTGAGGCCATTGAGCAGCGCTAGATACAGGCTCACGAAATCACCGAGCACAATTGTCCATAAAAGCTGCTGCAATAGTGTATCGCCTTTTGCTTCCACGACATGGGCAACTGGCCGCTTGCCGGAAAGCAGCTTGTCAGTGATATCAAACCGCTTCCGCACCCGCTCATGCTCCAAGCTGCTCCTGAGGTCAACAACCGCGTACGGCTTGTCAACCGGATGGCTTGTCCAACCGAGGAATTCATTGTGGTTAAATTCCGGCAGCTGGTTACACCATGCGACGTTCTTGGCATTCTCGTTAAAGTTTATTTTCCACTTATACGCCGCCGGGTACAATTTCGGGCCAGCATACACCACTGGCGCCCTGCCCATAAGCTCCTGAGCCAGCTGCTTGGCCGGATTTTTGGCCGCGGGGACGATAGGCAGCCAGTCGGCAGTCTGGTCTTTGAGCCAGTTGGCGGTTTCCTGTAGTTCTGTCAGTTTTTCAGCATCAACACACCCGGCGAGTACCAGTAGCTGCACCAATGCGGCAAAGTTATAAAAGACTGCCATCCTTGGCTGCATGCCGCCTGGAACCTTGAAGAACGGGTAATCCTTTTCCGCTGCATGATCGCCAAGCTTTCCACCCGAAGCTATGACTGCAATCTGACAACCCTTGCTCTCTGCCTCCTGCAACGCCTCAAGTGTCTCTTCGGTATTGCCTGAGTAGCTTGATGCGATGAACAAGGTCCCTTTCCCTGCGTAAGGCGGTATATCGTAATTACGCACTACTTCAAAAGGCACCTTCGCTTGCGGCCATGATTGAACACATGAAGCAGCCAAGGCAGAACCGCCCATACCGGCTACCATGATGTTTTTTACTTCACCCACAGATTTCCAGGTCACATCATACTCGTGCAACAGCTGCTGCCACTGTTTCTCGGCGACGCCAAGTGCATCCTGGGCGTCCCGTTCATGGATATATTTCAGATCGTCTAACAAAGTATTTCTCCCTCACTGCGTTTATGTTATATACTATCTACTAACTGATAGTTGTTAATCAAGAGGGTGGGAAAATATGTTCGGTCACAACGACGACAACCAACAGCAAAACCAAAATCAAGACGACGCAACAACCGTGCAGCCAACTACTGCACCGGCAACTGATATGCAAGGTTTTACGCCGCCGCCAGCCGAACCACCGGCTGCGCCTAGCGATACCACCAGTGATACGACAGATACGTCAGCATCAGAGCCTGTGCCAAACGCCACACTGGATGTATCAGCCGATAGCGCACTGGAATCGTCAGATTCACCGAGCTTACCCGGCAACCTGACCCCATCGGAGCCACCTACGGACGAATCAGCCGCACCAGAACCCGCTACTACAGCCCCGACACCAGCGCTCACCACTGATACGGATGACGGTGACACTCCGGCACCTTCGAGCGATCTTATCGACCTCAAACAAGAAGCTTTGCAGAGCCTCTCACCATTGGTCGAACAGCTGGACCAATCACCAGAAGAACACTTCCGCACCACCATGATGATGATCCAGGCAACTGATGACTCCAGCAAAATACGCACTGCCTACGAAGCAGCCCAAAAAATCGAGGACGAAAAAGTCCGCGCCCAAGCACTCTTAGACGTCGTAAACGAAATCAACTACTTCACCCAGCAAACTCAAAACAAAGAATAATAATTCTTAGAAAGATTACTAACTCTTTCATCTCTTTCGGTACTGGCTTTCAGCCAGCTGGCCCTTCTTGGTGTATCTGTTGCAGGCTTTTAAAAACCGATGAAATACCTCCGTGAGCCAAGTAGTGAAGCGAGGACTGTTTGAGTGTAACGAGTTCCGCAGGTTCCGATTTGGCTGACGGAGGTATTTCAATTGCTGTTTTTTAACTGCCTGCTGTTTCTTTGCCTAACTTTCTTGTCAGCACAAGAAAGTAGGTCGCTTTCAAGTCCACAGGACTAAAGTGAAATATGTTCTTGGCATAAGAAAAAAGCGTATCGGCTGTGACATGGCGATGAAAACAAGGGGTTTTAGATTTTTTAACTTCTTTTGGCAAAGTGGAGTCGGTGAGCCATGTAGCCCAAAATTGTGACCGCTATGAATATCGCCAGCGTATCACCGGGGCCAGTTTCCGGGATGGCGTCGCCGGCTGCAACCTGTCGGTCCTCACTACTCCCGCCCGCAGACTGCTGGGTTGGGGCTGGTGTCGCTTCCTCCTCGGCCCGCTGCTGGGCAGCCCGTTCGCGCTCCTCGGCCGCTTTACGTTCTGCTGCGGCCTTTCGCTCCTCTTCCGCCTTCTGTTCCTCGGCACGGCGAGCTTCGTCAGCTTTTCGTTGCTCCTCGGCTTGGCGCTCTTCTTCGGTACGCTGCTGCTCCTCCGATGGAGCGGGCGTTTCAGGAGACTGCTCCTCTTGTGGCTGGGTGTCGTTCTGGGCAACCTGGGACGTATCATTATTGCCGGCAATTTTGCGGTATGCAAAGCGACCGGCGAAGAAAATGCCTGCGGCCAAGACAATGGTCAGGATGAGCGTACCAAAAGCCAAGAGCCACGCGATGCCCGTACGGTCGCGTTTCCCTGTCTCGTAATATTCCTGGATTTCAGCCGGAACATCCGTCTTGTTCTTGTTGCCTCTGTTAAACAGTGCCATCTATTGTCTCCCAAATGTCTAATGAAACAATACTACAAACTAGCACATCTGGCAACTATTCATTACGTTAGTGGTTATCATCTGGAGCTCGGCTTCCCCGTCGCCAACCATGCGGTGTCAAAGATTGTCTGCATGGTCGCAGCTATCGCCGGGTTTTTGATAACAAGGCTCACCAGCTTCTCATCATAGGTGGTCAATACGACAGTAGGCCCATAGATTGCAACCTCGCCCTCGAAGGCCTTATCACCCCAGAATCGCACCTTCATGCGCTGCCGCTCCCGCGACGGGATATCGGTGTCCTGCTTCAGTGCTGTCTCAAACAGTATTCGGGTACCAACTTTTGCATGCGCCCGCTTGGCCAGTTTGTTTTGCAGGATGTCCCAGGCATCAGGACGCGCCCGTGATACGTCCGAAGCCGCAAACACACAGACTTCTTTTTTTGACCGGATCATATCTTCGAGTGCCGCCGCGTATCCTTTCAATCCTTCAAAATACGCAAACCCCGGCTTGGGGCTGCTCAACTGGTACATCCCTTGCAGATCCGGCAATGCCTTCCTCAGCTGCGCTGCACTGGTCGTCAGGGCTTGCTGCCGCCCTGCCAGAAGCTGCTGCAGCCTACCGGGATTGGTGGCGGCAAACCGTACTACCGGCTGGGTGTCGTCACGCTCCACCAAGCCTTGTGCCTCTAGTTCCTCAGCCAGTAAGTATATGTTCGTACGCTGTTCGCCAAGCCCGTGTGCCAACTGGCTAGCAGTTGAGGCGCCGTATTCGAGTACAAACAGGTACAGCCTCTGCTGTTTTTCATTCAGGCCAAGCGCCTTGAACCAGTCCATGCTGTGTATCGTAGCATATTTGTGATGTTTTGTAAATAATTTTCTTACATTTTTGTATCTGTTATATATAAATCGTAGTGTATTATTTTACAAATAGGCAGAATTATTTTACTATATGCACGTTCAAATTAACGAAGGAGTTTTCATGACACATGAATCAATTGACTGGAACGATCCAGCAGCAGTAGAAGCCATGCTCGCAAGCGAAGGTATGGGTGATATTGATGAAAGTATAGCAACCACCCCAGACACGCATATCGGTGTCGGACGGGCCGCTATGACCGCAGCTTCCGGCAACGAAGCCGAAATTGCGGACTTTGTAGAAGATAACATGGCTCAAGTCGATCTAGGCGACTTCTTGGGCGAATAGAGAAGGATCATTGCTTAGTATGGAAAGACAAGAAACAGGTCCAGGCATCGAAGCCCTGTCACGGGAGCAAGCCATAGCCATGGAACTATGGGAAGGCATCAATGCCCGCAGTGACTGGTTGGCGCTACATCCTGCCACTGTTGCAGCGACTATTGAACGCTATGAGGGCGATGGGCTGGGAGCAGCTATGGCTACCGACATCACACATGCGCTCGCTGCCGAACTGCCGCTCGACGGCTCGCTTGACGACACAGAAGCTGAACCTATAGATGGTATCGTAGCTATTTTGCGCAGCAATGGTCTGGCTGGCATCGGTATCGAAGACCTCTCTGAGGTTCTTCGCGTAGATCTAAATATGGGAGCCCTTGATGGCATCATGACCATGCATGCGATGTTGTCTGACGCGAGTCTTGGCAATGTCGAACTTCTGCGTGAACGATTCGCGGTCAGCGATGTAGCGGAGGCGGAAACAGCTGAGGAATACCAAGAGTATATTGAGCACCGGAACCTTGCTCTGGATGATGAGCTCCCAATGATCGATGGCGACTGGGGCGATGACGACGAAGAAGAACCGGTAGGACCTACCCTGGCCATCGTCACCGATGAATCAGGCGAAGAATTCGAGATATAGGTAAGCAGCATGGCTGATTACGAGAGACGATTCGAGACACAACATCCCGCCGATAGGCTCGGTACCGCTATTTTACAGCTCGGCATCAAGCCGGAGCTTGCGGTAGAGTTGGAGCCGAGCGAAGCGCGTGTTGTAGTGAGTGCCCTTGCAAAAGCCCTCAGCACGTTAGTCCACCCCGACAGAGGCGCACGTGACGAGATTTTCGGCCTTAGCGTTGGGGATATCAACTACCTCGGTTCCCTGGTGAGCCAGGCTGATGATACCGAACTCGGTCACGCCCTTGGCCGCATAGCCGAGACAAGCGCCGACGTCAGCACCAAAAAACAAAACCAACTGCTTGGCGAGGAGTTAGCTCGAGTGGCGGAAGTCAACAATGAGCTGGCTCATGCTGTTATCCATGGCCAAGAAGCAGTTTCCGATCGTATCTCCATGAGCTTCCTCCTGCTGGAGCCAAACGCTGAGCATCCGGACGATCTCGGGAACCAAGCCGTGAGCGTGCGGGTACATAATGGCGTCATTACAGAAGCTCTAGCCGTCAAAGCCCGCGGCAGTCTCCTGTCAGCATTTCCTGAACATATCCAAGAAAAACTACTCGAGCTGCGGCCCAATCTCGACAGCAGTAAACCATACATTCATCTGGATACCCTGTTCCCGGATGATGAGTCAATGCGCGGCTGGGCACAGCTTGTCACCGCCACGTCCCGGAAAGATTCTGGCGTAAAGAAGCCGGCCATCAAACTGTATAGTGCCGACGACGAATCATACGAAATCACTGATCTGGTCGGTGCACGAGTCGTGGGATCTTTTGCATACAGCGCAAGAGCTGACGATGGTTTTGCGCTGAGTATCGACACACCGTTCCAGGACGACATACAGGAGTCCGCAGGCGCAGGCTCTTCGGCAAAGACATATTACCGGGTACGAAATGAAGAGTTGGCGCATTTATTTGGACGAAGCCATGCCCGTGTACTGGACACGGTCCGGGCTGTCGAAACCGCAGAAAGGCTTGTATTCCATCAGCCGACAGGACGAGGCAGAGACAGTACGAACTTCATAACAACGGACATTGTCGCACGCATCCTGCTCTAGACTTCCTGACCATACTAAAAGCTCCGGTTTTCACCGGAGCTTTTTCGATATGAAACGACTTCTTTTACATCATTCCCATGCCAGGCATACCGCCGCCACCGCCCATCGGTGCGGGGGCTTCCTTCTCTGGCACATCAACCACGAGCGCGCCCATGGTCATGCTGGTACCAGCGATTGATACCGCGTTCAGCACGGCCTCTTTGGTGACCCGCGCCGGGTCAACCACACCGGCAGATTTCATATCGACCAGCTTGGTTGGATTGGCCACATTTACACCCTGCCCGGCTTTGGCGGCCTTGACCTGGGGCAGCCATTCGTCGGCGTTTAGCCCAGAATTGGCAAGCAGAATCCTAAACGGCTGTTGCAATGCGTTCTTGAGCAACTGCACGCCAGCTGCCTCGGAGTCTGATCCTGTGACTTTGATGGCTTCGCTCAAATTCACGAGCGTTACGCCACCGCCCGGCACGATGCCTTCGTCCATAGCTGCCTTCACAGCCGCTACGGCGTCATCAACACGGTATTTCTTTTCTTCGATTTCAGTTTCGGTTGCACCACCGACCTTGATGACAGCGACTTTGCCGGACAGCGCCGCCTGGCGCTTGTCGAGATTCTCTTTGTCGTATTCACTTGCGGCGCTCGTCGACTGCTGCTTGATCTGGGCAATCCGGGCAGCGACTTCCGCCTCTGAGCCGGCGCCTTCGATAATAGTCGTCTCGTCCTTAGTCACGATGACCTTACGGGCAGAACCGACAACGTCGAGTTCGACGTTTTCAAAGGTCATACCACGGTCGTCCGTGATGACTTCCGCGCCCGTCAAAATAGCGATGTCATTCAGGATATCTTTGCGACGGTCGCCAAAGGCTGGCGCCTTGACGGCAATCGTGTTGAACACACCCTTCAGTTTGTTCAGCACGAACGTACCAAGCGCCTCGCCCTCCACATCTTCAGCAATCAGCACAAGCTCTTTCTTGCCAGCCTGGGCCAGCTTCTCGAGTAGCGGCAGGAACTCTTGGATAGAGCTGATTTTCTTATCAGTAATAACGATTGCCGGCTTCTCGGACACGGCCTCCATACGGTTCGCATCCGTCACCATGTACGGACTGACGAAGCCTTTGTCGAACGTGAAACCTTCGACGACTTCGCTCTCAAGCGCCAGACCTTGGCCTTCTTCGACCGTGACGACGCCTTCTTTGCCAACTTTGTCTATGACGTCAGCGATCAATTCACCGATTTCCGCGTCACCGGCTGAAATGGTTGCGACCTCAGCGACACGCTTTTTGTTGGCCTTGATATCCTCGGCCATGCTACTGAGTTGCTTGATAACATCCTGGGCTGCTGCCTCTAGTCCTTTTCGCAAGAGCATTGGGTTGTGTCCGGCCGCGATGAGCTTGTTGGCCTCGTTTAGGATGTGGTAGGTCAACACCGTTACAGTGGTGGTACCGTCACCGGCAACATCATTCATCTTGTTGGCCGCTTGTTTGATAAGCTCAGCACCGACTTTGTAGCCAAGTGTCTCGTCATCGACATCTGCAATTTCCACGCCTTTTGCAACCGTCACGCCATCATGTGTCACGCTCGGACTGCCGAAACTCTTGCTGATGACGACGTTTCGGCCCTTTGGCCCCATGGTCGTCTTGACTGCGTTATACAGAATTTCCGCGCCGCCCAGCACGCGCCGACGAGCGTCTTCGTCATAAAATACCTTCTTCGCCATCTACTTACTTCCTTTCTTCTGATCTAGCTTTTCTTCAATGCTTTTTAGTCGGGATTTTATTTCGCCAATTGATTTATGAAATTCATAAACCGATAAAACGAAAAAGACTGCAAGAAGGAACCCAATAATATCCATAGCCCTAACCTTTTACCGTTGCGTAGATATTTTCTTCTTTGACCAGCATGTAGGTCTCGTTGTCCATCTTGACATCGGTGTTGCTATAACCGCCGTAGATGATTCGGTCACCGACTTTGACATTCTTGACCTCTTTGCCAGTTGCCAGGACTTTTGCGACCTTCGGCTTTTCCTGGGCGCCGCCTGGGATGTATAAACCGCTGGCGGTCTTGGTCTCGGCCTCTTCCTGCTGTGCTACGACATAGTCAGCCAATGGTTGAATTTTTACAGCCATATCTTCCTCCGTTTATCAGTGTTTCCTTAGGAAAGGACAGTGCATAAAACACCATCCATTAGCACTCATAATAGCCGAGTGCTAATTTCCCTGTCAAGTACAGCGGGCTAGTTGTGGTGTCCTCTGTGACGTTTGAGCGATTCGTAGATAGCGCCCGATTCAATATAGTGCTGGAGGGTGGCTTCTACTTCGGCAAGTACCTCAAACCTGGAGTCATCCTCGCCCTCATCGCTAAGGTAGGTTTCCATATACGGATCGAAAATATACTTCTTGAAGAGCTGCCATTGGATAGGGTGCTTGAATATATGAAGCAGCCCGACCCCGTTATCCTCGACAGAACGCGCCATCGAGCCGAAGAGCACCTTCAGGTCATGTTCCATTTTGTGCTGGAGGACCGACTGCTCTACTGCCCCTTGGAAAAATGTCGACGACTCCCAATCAATGAAGAACATCTCGCCACTGATATCGAGGGCAATGTTTTTGAACTGTGGGTCTTCGTGGAAGATATTCTTTTTATGCAGCCCGGCGAGTCGTGCCGCAATGTCACCAAGCAGTTCGATTTGTCCGGCGTAGTTGGGGTTGCCTTCATCCAACATAACCTGCCGCCACTCAGAGTTATCCAGTGTCTCCACACCTCTGTCCAGCTCAGTTACCGAGTAGCCTCGACCTTCATGCAACAAATATCCGACGGGTTGGAAACTACGTTCCCCGGCCCGGCGGGCCAAATGAGCATTGAGCCAGTCACTGCAAGCGGTAGAGCTCCGCTCTATGCAAGGCTTGACTGCAACGAGCAACCCTCGATCATTGTCGCCGTCTGCCTGCAAAGCCCCAAAGAATACCTGGTGTGCAGATGTCTCGGCACGTCCACTTCTCATGATGCGGAAATTGCCAAGCGCTTCTCCTTGTAGCCATGCGTACTCAGGCGATACGACAAAGTGTCCCGCATAGCCCTTTCTCTCGACGTCACCCAGGAGTTGCTGGTCTATCGCTTTGTCGGGATTATTGACCAGGTGCATACGGCTATCAATGTCCAGGGTTTTTATGCCTACAGCCAGGCCTTCCTGGAGGGCGGCACGAAATCCTGTTACCAGTTCTCTCTCCGGCTGGTCAAGCTCAGCAGAACCCATCCAATCAAGCGAGCCCAGTGGGGACAGGTGATCGCTTTCGTTAGTGTGTAGCGCCATGATGCCACCCAGTTGTCATTGCATCCAGAAGCGGTCCGTGCGAAATATGGGGGTTCATGCCTTGCAACTCCTCAGCGACGACGGCCTCTATGTGCTGCACGGCTGCAGCCTGGTCGGTAATTGGCAACCAAGAACTATAAGGCGGTGTGGGCACGAGGGTTTCGCTCATATCTTTGAAATCAAGGACTACTGTCGACGACAGCACGTCACTGGCGGGCAACTGCCCTGTTACTGCGTAGACTTTGTGCCAGAGATTTCCCACGCCAGCGAACAGCTCCACATCGCTCACATACGTGCTGCTTGAAGAGTGTTCAACGAACAGCCGCTCGCGGGATAGTGGCTTCGCCTGGAATGGCAGACGGTACATGGCCACACCGTCCGCTTGTACAGAACGCGTCAATTGGGGAACGCCCGCCGCAGCGAGCTTATCGTATACTTCCATATCTCCGGGTGATTCCTGGGTCACCAGCAAGCGGTCGCGTCCACCGGTCTCAGGGTCGGTAATAACCACGTCAAGGCCCCCGTTGAGGCCAAGGCTAAAACGCAGATGGGTTTCTACATACCGGCCGCCATGAGCCATAGCCAACGCGCTGACTACTTCGTGGAGATGGGCACTGGTGTGGGACATCTGTTCAGACATATGTATGATTATAGCATAATAACTATCTTTTTTCAACTCATTTCACCCCTTATGCTACAATCGTACTAATGCTTGGTTTGAACCATACCGTTTTGATGTCCGGGGTGGATTACTTTGATGACAGGTTTCCCATCAACGCCTACATGAATTCGCACGTTCCCATTGATGCTGGAAAGGCCAAGGCGGAACATACTGCCATCAAACAAGCGCTTGAAAGTGCCGGTGTCAACGTTGTGCTTGTACCGCCGCCAGATGACTGCCAAGATGGTGTCTACACCGCCAACTGGGCGCTTTGCCGTGGAGACAAAGCCGTCATGGCGCGCTTGCCGAACAAGCGTGGAGCCGAGGAACCGTATGCAGAAGAAATTTTACGGGGGCTAGGCAAAGAAATCATCCACGTACCGGACGGCTTGCGATTCAGTGGCCAAGGCGATGCTCTTCCTTGTGGCAATGACTTGTTCGTCGGCTCCGAATACCGGACCGACCGGGAAGTACATAGCTTCTTGGCAGACACACTTGGCTATAACGTCATAAGCCTACGGACCATTCCGGAGCGCCGATGGCATGGGTTTGGCCCACGGATCATCAACAAAACTACCGGCTGGCCGGATAGTTTTTACTACGATATCGACTTGGCGCTTGCCGTACTTCGCGCCCCTGGCGGTGGCCGGAAAGGCCTTATCGCCTGGTGTCCGGAAGCCTTCACGCGCCCAAGCCGCCAATTACTTCGGAGCTATGACGGCGTGGAAAAAATAGAGGTCAGCCGACATGAAGCTACGAAAGGTTTTGCCTGCAACCTCGTCTCTACCGGCGAAACAGTGGTCATGAGCGCTCACGCACCAAAGTTCAGGACCGAACTGGAAGCCCGCGGCTTCACCGTTATCACACCGGAAATCACCGAGCTCGCCAAAGGCGGCGGCTACATCCGCTGCACTACCCTGACACTAGATAATTAGATCTCGTCGTCCGGCTCTTGCAGTACCAAGTACGGCTCAAGCTCTTCAAACGGAGTGTGTCTGATATTTACTAAATCCGAAGGTAGGATTTCTTCTACGGGGATGACGAGCGTCGGGTCACCATCCGTCTCGGTCTCCTCAGCATCCGGCTCAACACGTGCCAGATGCATGCCGTAGGTTTCGACTGCTAGCGCATACCTTTTGCCATTATGGGTTAAGGCAACTTCAATCGCCTGCAGGCGGTCTTGATCGTCAATATTATGAGAAACCGCCTCAAAAGCGTCGTCAAATACTCTTTCGTCTCCCAGATGTCTCTCGCTGTAGCCAGGCATAGTACCCATATTATACCATAGTTTAGCGTTTGCCGCCATCCTTTTTTCGTTTTTCGCCGGGCGTTCCCTTTAGTATAGCGAGCAAGCTATCTTGTTTTTTATGCTTTGCTACACCCAACTTGAACACAAGTGGCTGCCCGTCAGTGTCAGAAGTCACCGCGAAATACAATCTCGAGACGTCAGCACCTTTTTTAGCAGTTTTGAATACCGGAATATCCCCGGCAACATACTGTGACATACTGTCGACGCTTGTCGCATGCTGACCATTCAGTAAGGCGGCAAGCGCTTTGAACATACCCTGCTCGGCATTTTTGGATTGCTGGGGAGGGACTTCGGCAGCAAGCTTCTCAGTGCCCGGATTACAACCGACGAGACTCCCATATCTGAATTGGGTGGTGCCGTCCTCGAGCTTGACGTGGACGGTCGGTACGTCCATTTGTTCGGACGATAGCCATGGAAAATGTTCTCTGGAGACCGTTATAGGCTCAGCTTGGGCGATGGCTTCAACACCTAGGTCAGGACGTTGGAGTATTTTTAGAGTTTCTTGTTCTGTCATTTTTATTTTCTACTTACCAATAGCATTGTATCATGCTTTTGCTTATTTTGCAAGTGTTGTGTATCGCTTAGATTTTCTTGAGGGCTTTTTTGGCTTCTTCGACTTCGTTCCAAGGGTGTTCGACAACCCGCTGGGGGTCGTGGTCGTCCTGGGGCAAATGACGCAGTTCAGCGGCGCGCGGACCGCCGCGGAGGATATCTTTTTCGTGGCCCTTGCCGAGCAGGATTACTGTGTCGCCTTTTTTTGCTCGCCTAAACGCAAAAGCAATTGCCTTGGCACGGTCATGTACGAGGAACAAGTCCTTATCCTGCTGCTTGCCAGCCTGGATGACCCCACCAGCTATCTGCTCCATAATCTCCTGTCCGTCCATGTCACGGTCATCTTCTTCGGTCACGATGATTTCGTCGGCGTACTTACCGGCGATACGCCCCTGTTCGGCACGCTTGGCTTCATCACGCCGGCCGGCTGACCCGAAGAGTGCGATGAGCTTGCCCTGTACTACCGGCTTGAGATCACGGAACAGTTTCTCGAAGCTGTCCGGTGTATGGGCATAGTCGATGATAACGTCAAAGTCCTGGCCTTCATCGATGCGCTCCATCCGACCTTCGACGGTCCGGAGCGCGGCGATGCCTTTCTGTATCTGATCCTTGGTGAGGCCCAACGCCCGGCCGACAGCCACCGCCGCCAGTGAGTTACTGACATTGAAGCTGCCCGGCAGATGGCACTCTATGCGGTACTCGTCCTCACCGGCAACTGCTACATAACGGCTGCCGGATGGCGTCAGCTTCACTTTGGTTGCCCGAATATCACCATTTTTCAGACCATACGAAACAGAGTCTTTGGTGTCACGAGCGAAAAGTTCGGCATTTGTATCGTCAGCATTCACGATACCGAGTTGCAAGCCGTTGCGGTTCCGATTTGTTTGCTTGAATAGCATTCGTTTTGCGTCTCGATACTTCTCGAAGGTGCCGTGATAATCCAGGTGTTCATGAGTTATGTTGGTCATGACCGCGATGGAAAACGGCACGCCCCAGACACGGTGTTGCGCAAGCGCGTGGCTTGTCACCTCCAGCACCAAGTACTCGGCGCCCTGCTCTTTCATGGCCTTGATACGCTTATTGAGGAGCGGTACCGATACGGTCGTCATATGCGCCACTTGCGGCTTGATATCATCGCCAACGCCGTAGGCGACGGTTGTCATGAGTCCGGTCTTGAACCCGGCCTCCGTCAGCATCTTGTGGATGATAAAACAGGTGCTCGTCTTGCCGTTGGTACCAGTAACGCCAATGACCTTCAAACCCTTTGCCGGAAAACCGTTGAGTGTGGCGAATGCAATTGCCTCGCCCTTGTGCCCCAGCGGCTCAATTGCTTTGAATAAACTGGTCGGGATAACCTTTTTGACAATTTTTCGCGGGTTCATCCCTTCAATCATACTGTAGATTGGGTAGGATTAGTACTATCCTCAAGGAAGCCGGGGAAAGAAAGTGGCTGCCTCGTCGCCCTTTTTCCGGACGACGCGCTCCAGCGATACAACACCCGGTATAACAACGGGCTCCCGTTCGACACGACGGAGATAGCCCATCTGAGTGTAGATAATCGCACCGTGCGCAACCTGTATCTGGAATTCCTCCTCGCTCATTGCCATATCTTCTTCCCACAGAGGGCCGACTGTCAGCGGAGCGACCATCAAATCTGCACACTCATCAATCGTACCTAGGTTTAGCATTGTTCTTTCTTCGGATGCACCAAAAATTTTGAACTCACTCGTAGAAATCTCCCGGATATGGTTTTCGACGGTTTTTGCATACACGGCAGTACCGGGTACTATCTCATGCCCTGTTCCCCAGGAATGAATTGCAAAGGTTGCCACTCCGACAAGGGTGTTCATCCGCAGTACTGTACCTGGCGTTTCGTCCGCCAACACACAACGAGCGCGGTCGCCCTCCACGAACTCACGCCGAACCTCAGCAAAGACTTGGCTCTCCCCTTCGGTAAGTGGTGCCCCGTAAGGATATGGGTCCTGCCCGAATGATTCAGTGCTCATATGTTTACTATACCACTTATACTTATTTTTTACAATTCCTTCATCTGTTATACTACGTCAAATGATTGTTCTTGGTATCGAAACGAGCTGTGACGAAACCAGTGTCGGCATTGTACGTGATGGCCGCGAGTTATTAGCCTGTGTAACGGCCAGCAGCATGGACATCCATGCCGAGTACGGCGGTGTCGTACCAGAACTGGCCGCCCGCGAACACATCACAGCTATGACACCGACACTGGAAGGCGCCTTTCGACAAGCGGGTCTAGGCTGGGATGATATTGATGCCATAGCCGTTACTCATGGCGCGGGTCTGGGCGGTTCATTGCTGGTCGGCGTCATGACCGCACGGACACTGGCTATCGTGAAACGTAAGCCGCTGTACGCCATCAATCATGTCGAGGGACACATCTACGCCAACTTTCTGACGGAAACGCCGCTGGAGGGCTTCACGTTGCCCCAGAAGCAACCGACGTTCCCCTTACTTGGACTCATTGTCTCCGGTGGGCACAGTCAGCTCGTGCTGTGGCGGAACCATTTCGACTACACGCTGCTCGGCCAGACCCATGACGATGCCATCGGCGAAGCGTTTGACAAAGTTGCCAAAATCCTTGGTCTGCCCTATCCTGGCGGCCCCAGCATTGCGAAGAAAGCTAGCGAGGGCGACCCTGCTACATACAAATTCCCGAAAGCAAAACTAGCGGCGAAGTATGACTATTCGTATAGCGGCCTCAAGACTGCGGTACTAAGGACCGCCCAAAAAGCCATCGGCGAAACGCATGAATTTCCATCGTATGAAATCGCCGCCCGGCTCACCGAGCAACAAAAAGCCGACATCGCCGCTAGTTTCCAGCGTATAGCCGTGGAAACAGTAGTAGACAAAACCATCCTAGCCGTCGAAGAATTCCAACCTGCGAGCGTCGTCATCGGCGGCGGCGTAGCTGCCAGCACCGAACTCCGTCGCCAACTGGCCGAACGCCTGCCCTTCCCCGCCGAATATACCGACCCGAAACTTTGCACCGACAATGGCGCCATGATTGCCACGCTCGGCTGCTTTCACGTGCAAGAAGGCCGGCCAACCGCCGACCCCTATACGCTTAATATTTCCCCAAACCTAAGCATGTGACAATTCGGAGCTATACGAAGCAGCCAAAACAGATGTGGCGTCGCGGTGATACGTAACGATCTGCACGATCTCGTCAAGGTCATCAGTCATGTGGTACAACACTTCGTCACCAGGGCTAATCAAGTCTTCGGCAAGCATGTGACCGCGAATAAACTCATCCAAAGGCTTCCAGAATTCGGTGCCCACAAGGATAATCGGTAAGCTCGGCATCTTGCCTGTCTGAACCAGTGTGATGGCCTCGAACATTTCGTCCATCGTGCCGAAACCGCCTGGGAAGACGATTAGTGCACTCGCCGCATACACAAGCATTACCTTACGGGCAAAGAAGTAGCGAAATGCCAGTGACTCAGTCGTGTATGGATTCAGCACCTGCTCGTGTGGCAGGTTGATATTCAGCCCTACCGACTTGCCATTGGCTTCAAAAGCCCCGCGGTTGGCCGCTTCCATGATGCCACCGCCGCCACCGGTCACGATCGCGAAGCCCTCTTTTGCCAACTTACCTGTCAGCTCCCTCGCCCGCTGGTAGTCGGGGTGGCTTTCTGTCACGCGCGCCGAGCCAAATACCGTTACTGTGTAGTGATATTCATTGATAAGGTTAAAGCCATCGGTAAACTCTTTCTCGATACGGTCCACGCGCTCTTCTGTCTCGTGGTCAACAAGCTCCACAATAGCATCGCGATGTGCAACGAATGGTTGTTTGGGTACATATTTGGTCTGCATCGTACTGCCTAATGTATGCCTGGCACCGGTTGTGTCAGAGCTGCTTTTTGTATGTTTTTATTTTTATTGGTCATATATACATTATAGCAAAACTTAAGCGTTTTGTCAATGGTCTCGCCTTACTGTACCGGACGTTCAGCCCGGATAGCGACAATGTAGGCGCCGGCTTTTTGGTGGGGTGATAGATCTGGGTTCCTTGTTATTTCGGAGTTGGTGCGCCGCGCTTCCGGGCTCAGGACCCCATTTGAACTCGGCCAGACCCGATACCCTTGGGCTTCGTAGACATCCATGATAATTTGGCCGTTCGAGAGTTCCCTCCCCTTTTCGTCAACGACACCTGATGGCGCACAGAACTCGGCGATCGGCAGCTCAAGGACGGTTCGTTTTTCTGTTTTGATATGATCTGTCATGTTTGTATATTATAACATGCTTACGTATAGTTGTAAATAGCCTGCTTCTTGTTTTTGTTAGTCAAAGAGCGTATGGTAGAAAGGAAAACAAAAAGTTCGATTGTTTGCCCTTATAAGGCACGTACATTGCAAACAAAATACGAACAATTAGGGAACTGGTAGAGGGCTTTTGATAAAAAGCTTTGTATATGTTTGTGCTAATTTCATGTGAAAAACCAACAGAGGTGGATGTCTTACCTTAAAAGTGTTAGAGTAGACGTATGCAAATAAAATCCTACGAGGTTTTCGGTTCTGTGCGTTGCGGTGTGCCTTCGGGCGACTGATTACGGACTTCTTAGGATTTGCTAACTCTAAACGGACTACCAAAGTTATGAAACTACCCAAGGTTTATGAACCCGCCCAATATGAAAGTGACATCTACGCGCTCTGGGAAAAGAGCGGCGCATTCGAACCCAAAGACAGGGGCGGGAAGGACACATACAGTATCGTGGTACCGCCACCGAACGCCAACGGCAACTTGCACCTTGGCCATGCGCTGACACTCGGCATCGAAGATATCGCTATCCGCTACCATCGGATGACAGGCAAGAAGACCCTGTTTGTGCCAGGGGCTGACCACGCCGGTTTCGAAACGCAAGTCGTGTACGAAAAGCAGTTGGCCAGTAAAGGGCAGAGCCGCTTTGATTTCTCGCGCGAGGAGCTATATCGTCAGGTGTGGGATTTCGTTGCGCTCAACAAAGACAACTACGAGTCGCAATTCCGCCGGCTCGGCGCCAGCGTTGACTGGGCTCACTATACCTATACGCTCGACGAGAAAGTAGTCCGCCGGGCTTACGCAACCTTCAAAAAAATGTGGGATGAGGAGCTCATTTACAGAGGTGAGCGGCTTGTAAACTTCTGTACATTCCATGGTACCGGCTTTGCCGATATCGAGGTAGAGTACAAAGAAGAGCAGGGCCATCTGTGGTATATCAACTATCCGCTGACTGATGGCTCCGGCCATATCACCGTTGCCACGACGCGGCCAGAAACGATGCTCGGTGACGTCGCCGTAGCGGTTAACCCGGAGGATGAACGATACAAGCAGTTCCTCGGCAAAACCCTCAGATTGCCTCTGACACAGCGCGAAATCCCTGTTTTGGCCGATCAAATGGTAGACAAAGCTTTCGGCACCGGTGCCGTCAAAATCACGCCGGCCCACGATCCGAATGACTACGACGTCGCCCAGCGCCACGACTTGCCGATGATGCCTGTCATCAGTAACGAAGGACGGATGACCCACGACGTACCGCAGCCATACCGCGGCCTGGACGTAGCGGATGCCAGGGAAGCCGTCGTCAAAGACCTGACCGACCTCGGCGTACTTGATAGGACCGAGGATTATACCCATAGCGTCGGCCACTGTTATAAATGCGGCACGATTATCCAGCCGCTCCTGCGCGAGCAATGGTTTATCAGCATGGAGCGCCTCGCGAAACCGGCCATCAAAGCGCTACGCGATGATAAGATCACATTCTATCCAGAGAGCAAAAGGCAACAGCTCATAACCTACTACAAGAACCTGCGCGACTGGAACATCTCGCGGCAAATTGCGTGGGGTATTCCGATTCCGGCGTTCCAAAACGTCGACGACGCCGAAGATTGGATTTACGACGAACGCGTTGACCAGGAAATCCTGGAAATTGACGGCAAAACATACCATCGCGACCCGGACGTCTTTGACACCTGGTTTTCCAGCTCCAGCTGGCCGTACGCCACATTGGACTTCCCTGACAGCCCAGATTTCAAAGACTTTTACCCTCTGAGCGTCATGGAGACCGGGGCGGACATACTTTTCCCCTGGGTATCACGGATGATTATCTTCGGCCTATACAACACCGGCCAGGTGCCGTTTGAAAAAGTCTACTTGCACGGACTCATTCTCGACGAAAAAGGCCAGAAGATGAGTAAATCCAAAGGCAATGTCATCAACCCGATGGACAAACTCGACCAGTACGGATCAGACGCGCTTCGGCTGGGGCTCATCACCGGCCAGACACCGGGCAGCAACCAGCCTTTCACCGAAGCCAAGCTTATCGGTGCCCGCAACTTCTGTAATAAGCTCTGGAACGTCGCTCGCTTTGTCAGCGACAAGATTGGCGACACTTACCAGCCAGCCGAGAGGCCGAAAGTCGACAATCCAACTGATGCCTGGATGTTGCGCAAACTACAACACTCTATCGAACAGTGTACTTTATTGATGGAACAATATCGTTTCTCGGAAGCGTCAGAGCTGGTCTATCACTTGCTCTGGGACGATTTCGCTGACTGGTACATCGAAGCCAGCAAAACGAGCCTGAACGCTTCCGTGTTGGCCTACAGCTTGGAAACGATCCTGAAGCTCGCACATCCATTTGCACCGTTTGTCACTGAGACCATCTGGCAAACCATCGGGTGGACAGGAGATTCGCTGCTTATCACGAGTGAGTGGCCAAAGCCGCCGAGAGCCGACAACAAGCTTGCTGATACCTTCGAAGAGGTAAAAAACATTGTTACAGAAGTCCGTTACATCAAGTCCACCCTCAAAATTAACGGCGGTTTGACCATGTACCACTCCGGGGATGAGTTCATTACGGCAAACACCGAACTCATCAAATCGCTAGCGCACCTGAACGCCATCAAAGAAGTCAGCGATGGCCGCGGCCTGCACCTCACCCAAACGAAGCGGCGCGTCTGGCTGGATATCGACCAAGAGACGGCGCAACAGTTTGTCGCAGAGCTTGAAACCAAGCTCGAGGAGCAGCAGCAACTCATCAAGAACCTTGAGGGTCGGCTCGCCAACAAGTCATACGTAGAAAACGCCCCGAAAAGGATTGTCGAACAGACCAAGGAGCAGCTCGCGGAGGCCAGGGAAGCGCTACAAAAGATCAAGCAAGAACACGACCGCTTTGCACGCTAGACGTCTGGCTCAAGAGCCATGCGTACGTGCTGGACACTTTCCTCTGGCCGATAATCGTCGAACCACAACACCTTCCAGCCCATACGTTCAGCAGCCATGAGGTTGGCGCGTGAGTCGTCTATGAGAAGTATTTCAGCTGGTTCGCACTCGGCCCAGTCTTGCGCTATTTCATAAATCCGTGGCTCGGGCTTAATAGCACCGACCTTGGACGAATCGATAATTGCATCGTAGGCGACGTCAGGCAAGATCTTGTGCTCAAACATCTCATCGATAAATCCTGGCATGATGTTGCTAAGCAGTCCGACATGGTACCGTTCGGCCGTCCATACCACGAGCTCGCGCATCTCTTCGATCGGATCAATCGCTTCCATGTAGTACGATTGCCAGTCCAGGGCCTTCATTCCAAGCCGCTCGGCAAACACACGGTTGAATGCTTCCATCTTGAGCTCACCACGGCATACTGCGTCGTTGTAGTGCCAGAACGCTGTCTCAATCTTGTCCGCCGGAACGTCGCTGTCTTTGGCAAGTTGCCCAAACGCCCTATGGAAAAACCGAACCAGGACGCCGTTAATATCAAAATATACGAAGCGGACGCCGCTCCTAGTGCGCTTTTTGGTATCTGTTGACGGTATACTGTCACCCATGAGCTCGCTCAGACTGGTCCCTAAGGCACCGGCGATGCTCTGGATAGTGAAGATTGATGGTGACTTGATGGCCCCACGCTCGATTTTGGCCAGCGTTGAATAGCTCAGGCTGGCCTTTTGGCACAGCTCCTGCTGAGTTAACCCCGCCTTCTTGCGCGCGTCTTGTAAGGACTTTCCGAGTCCCACCTCATCCATAGCACCATAGTACCAATTACAGGCATATAATCCAAACAGAAACTAGCCATTTAGTGCTAGTTTGGAGCGACAAGAGCCATGACTGTTACGATCAGCAAAAATATCACCAAGCCGGCGCCACCAGCTACAACTAGAGAATTAGACGTATTGCCACCAGTTTGGCGCTGCATCTTTGAGAACACCCAGGCCGCAAAGCCAATACCGGCCAAGAAGCCAATCATCATATTTGAAAACATATAGCTATTCTAGCACATCAGAGGACGAGCTTGGCCGCCATAGCTGCGAGTGCTGCATGGTCTGGCTCGGCTGACATGTCAGGAACCCTTCGGAACTGTTCAACCGTCCGAAAAGGGATGAGGTGGACGTGAGCATGCGGCACATCAACCCCTATGACCTGTTCACCGATATACGTGGCGCCCAAAACCGTTCGCATATGCTTGGCTATTTTTCGCACGGTCGACATCAGCGCACTATAATCTGCATCCTCTACATCCCAAACAAACTCCACCTGCTTCTTTGGTATCACCAACACATGACCAGGCTGCACCGGATGGATATCCAAAAACGCAAGTGTCTTATCGTCCTCGTATACTTTATGGCAAGGAATCTCGCCTTTGATAATTTTCGTAAATATCGAATCTTCCATACTGGTTTTATTGTAATATACGTACTACATGTCATTTGCAAAAAACTTTGGACTAAAGATAGCTGCTTCACTATTCGGCCTAAGTATCTTCGGTTTGGCGGTCGCTTTCTCGTTCAATGCTGTGTTCGGTACGCCCGACAGTCTGAAAGTAGCTCTGGCAAAGAGTGGAACATACACTATCATCGCCGACAGTATCGCCGCCAACCTTGCAAACGAAACCTACACATCATACATCGGTGACAGAGCAACAGGTGGATCCGGCGAACCGGTAAAAGCAAATACCGCCGCATTTAATAAGGCTGCTAAAAGCATCATAACTCCTTCGATCATCCAGCGAAACACCGAAAAGGTCATCGACGGCTCCTATGCTTGGCTGGACGGAAGTATGCCAACACCGACCTTCCGGCTGGATACGAACGAAATTCAGCAACAAGTTGCCGCCAACCTTGGTACTGCAGCAACTGGCCGGGTAGGGAAGTTGCCCATTTGCACCCAAGCCCAACTGCAGCAACTCGACATACACAATATCGACCCCTTTACGGTCCCTTGCCGGCCTCCTGACATAAACTTGACAGCACTCCGCAGGCAATTTGAAGACAACCTGTCCGTGAACAACGACTCACCGGCCGACAAAATCATTACAGCAGAAGATGTTACTAATGAAGCAGGGCAAAATGTATTCGCCCAAGCCAAACGTATACCTAGGATCTTCCAGCTTGGACAAAGACTGCCTTGGATTTTTGGCGTGGTGGCAATAATCAGCGCTGTCATTGTCGTTTGCTTCAGCAGCCCTCGTTTGCGGGGAGTAAAATCCGTGTCCATCATGTTCCTGATTATGGGAGTCATGTTGTTTGCCTTCATAGTTATCGTGGCATTTGTATTCCGCCAAATTGGTGCGAACATAGCAGGAGCATCCAATGAGGTAGGGGACACCGTGCTTACCGTAGCCCGTGCCCTGAACGACCAGGTAAGTAGCCCGCTCAAGATTTTTGCGATAGTTTACGTGCTACTCGGCATTACTGGGCTGGTACTGCCACGATTCGTACGCAACCGTCCTCAGCCGACTTTGCCACAAACCTCAAACTCATCCGATACGCCGCCCACCTCACCGACCACAACCGAGAGCCAACTATAAAACCAGGGACAGGTTGCCTCTAGGGTTTGGGGGATTCTCGAATGTGACTTTTAGTAGATACATACGACCTATCGTTGCCAGCTCGTATGTATCCGGCGGAGAGAGGGATAGCGTCGGGGCGTACGCGCCCGACTATAGCGATTTTGGCGGTTCTCGAAGCAAGCTTCGGCGCTTCCGCAAATCGCACGAACCGGTTCGAACCCTTTTTCTCACAAAGAGAAAAACAGCCATACCTACGGTATGACTGCTCTTCTCCTGGCGGAGAGAGAGGGATTCGAACCCTCGAAGGCTTGCGCCTTAACGCTTTTCGAGAGCGTCCAGTTCAACCACTCCTGCACCTCTCCTCGTCCCACAACCGCGAATCCTCTCGCGGTTGTGGGGTGGTTACATAATTAGTTTAACAGATAAGGAGGTGGTACAATAAGGTGTAATGATCGAGTACCTGCGAAGTACGCGGTACAATCCGGCCATGAAGCAGCAAAGCAAATTGCAGCCTGGCATGTGGATCCGCGTCGAGAAACCGGACGAAGACGAGTTGAACACACTCACCAGCAAATTCGGCTTAGATGCCGAGATTGTTCGTGACGCACTCGACCCGCATGAAGTCCCCCGCGTAGAAGTAGAGGACGAAAACTTGTACTTTATCACACGTCTCCCAGATATCGACGATGACTTTAACGACTTTACCACGCCAATGATGTTCGTACTTAGCAGAGCACAGCTATTTACTGTCAGTCGTGGCTCGCTAGGTAGACTATGGCAACCGTTTATCACCAAGAGTACCGCGCCAACCACCCAGCAGACAAAGCTATTCCTCACCATGATGGAGGCAATCGTCGGCCAATATCAGCACCGTATGGATGCAATTAACCGACAGATGCGCGCCGCCACAAGTGACATCACCAATCTGCGACCAAAAGATATCACGATTTTCGTGGAGTACGAGCGAAAGCTCAACGATTACTTGGATGCACTTATTCCTACCAATGTAGCTCTAGAGAAGTTTCTAAGCGGGCGCTTGCTACGATTGTACGAAGACGACCGCGACTTGGTGGAAGACTTATCTATCGATGCCGAGCAGCTGATCATCCGCTGCAAGAGTATGCTCCGGACCATCACCAATGTTCGCGACGCGTACCGCGCGCTGATGGATACCCGGCTGAACGAAACCATCCGTCTGCTGACCGTCATTACCTTGTCGTTGACCATTCCGACGATGATCGCCGGCCTCTATGGTATGAACGTCGACCTGCCAGGCGACGAGTCTGCTCACTATATGTTTTGGGTGATTGCAGCGATAAGCCTGTTCAGTGCCGTAGGCGTCAGTTACTACTTCCTCAAAAAACGCCGCTAACTACAGCCCTTCGCCTGGCATGCGACATTCCGACAAAACCTTGGCACTTATCCCTAGCTTATCCCGTTCTTCACAGCCCATGCCTTCCTGGGTTGAAGCTACCTCTTCGTATTTTCCATTCTTCAGGATGTAATAATATGCAGCACCTCTACCACATCCACCCTCAAGGGCCATGAACTGGCTCTCACCGTCAAAACTATCTACCTCTATAGTCTTGTATTCATTCTCTCGACATCCACTCTTGACCGCGTCTTTGGCGAATAATTGGATTTTGTCAGGCGTTCCTTGTGGGAACTTCACAAAGTCATCTACCACGGGCTGATTGTTAGATTCCTTCTTGAGTGCAGGGAACTCAGCCATCGAGAAACCAGTACTATCTTGATACGCCAGTTTCAAAGTAGTTTTTGTTCCGCTGGAAGTCTGTACAAAGTGAGGATACATACCGAACTGGTCTTTATCCTGTGTAACTGACGCTAAGCCCTTGATGGTGAGTACGTAATCACCGGCGTACGAAACCATTGGACGGCCGGTGACTTCTTGGATAACTTTTAGCTCTGGTTTTTCTCCAGAATCATCAACCTTCACGATTGCCAATGAATTATTTTGGCCCGAACCGTCATTTGGTATGACAAACACTCCGGTGGCAGATGAATAATAAATACCGTCGTACATAGCATTTTGGTTCAATTTACCACGCGTCTCTTCATCTATCTCAATAATCGTTTCCTTGCCGTCAGCCACAGAAATACGGACCAGCAGATCCTTCGCGTAGCTTTCTCCGTTTTCTTCGACGCTAACCTGCGATTGGACATAGATATTCGCCGCATCGCCACCGACTATGTCGTGGAAGTAGTTGTCGGTGCGCTTTGTTATCTGCTTTTTCTCACCGGTGTTTATGTGTATCGTAGAAATCACTTGTGTCGAAGTTGGGTCATCATCCCTGGACTCGCTGACCACAATGAGCTCATCACTCAACCAGTTAAAGTCGCTGACAGAATATCCCGCACCTCTGCCTTTATCCAGCGTTTTTAGCTTTTTGAAAGATTTATCCAGCACAGCGACTTCTTCGACGTTTTGGTCATTCCAGTAGCTTACTAGTATTTTTTCACCATTCGGACTGGTGAGTTTTCTAGTATTGGGGAGGAAGTCATCGGGGACTTTATACTTAGCGACTTCACCGGTTTCCAGGTGCTCGCACTGTATATAGTCAAAACCCAGTTCCACACAGTACACCTTGTGCGAGTTGGCCAAATAATCTTGTTGCGCTTCATTCGCAACAGGGATGAACGTATTCTCATTTGAGCCCTTCCTCACAAAGAAATACCAGCCGGCCGTACCCAGTACCAGCACAAAGACAGCTACGAGCGAAAAAAGCCTGACTATATGCGTCTGCTTCGGCTCGGTCTGCGCTGACGGGGTAGCTTGCGCAGGATAAACTTTTTGCTCTCCATTTTGGTTTTGTTGGTTTTCCGTTGGGGGTAGGTTATTTTCCATAAACCTCAGTATAGCCTGGTCGTTGTAAATCCTGCAATAGGAAGCCTGTCTTATTGAGTCTCTAGCTTTTCTCTGTTAAATATGCTAAACTCCCCTCTGTTTTGGCTTATTTGCAGTCAAAGCCAATCAGCCAAACCAGGCAGCTTGTCTGACGTTTGGATGATTGAGAAGGAGAGGGCTTAGTTTAATGACTAAAAGTGCTGGGCAAACTTGTTTTGCCAGCGATCAAGTCATTAAACTATCACACCTCGACGTGCACCCGTAGCTCAGCTGGATAGAGCGTCTGTTTGCGGTACAGGAGGTCGTAGGTTCGAATCCTGCCGGGTGTACCAGGCTGTAAAACTGAGTGGTCTTCGGATCACTCTTTTGTTTTTAGGCGTGCATGCGTAGTCTATACTAGTAGGGTAAGCCGATTGGCAAGGAGGAATACATGAAGTGTCCAATCGATAACACAGACCTGATGATGACAGACAGGCAGGGTATCGAGATAGACTACTGTCCGCAGTGCCGTGGAGTGTGGCTTGACCGTGGCGAACTCGATAAAATTATTGAGCGTACTGCAAGCACCAGCAGAGCACCTTCCCCCGAGAGCAACTATTCCGAACAGCCTCAGCCACGACCTTATGACGACAGAGGGAAGCGTGATGAACACCCTCATGACTCAAGTGACTATCGTTACAAAAAGCACAAGAAAGAAAGCTTCCTGGGCGACCTCTTTGATTTTTAGGGCTGGCAAAGTCTAGGGTAGATCGCGTCCGGCATTAGTACATAGCAGTGCAGCAGACCTGGGGTATGTGGCAGGTTCTCAATTTGGCACAGATATTTTGCCGGTCAACGGCAAAGGTTTGCGACTATGTGAATCTATAGACCGGAATATGTTTGCTGTTTTGAGAACTAGATTTCTTAAGTAAGATAATTTACAGAGCCTGAACCGGTAAAATACTACAATGGAAGTGTTAAAGCACGGAGAACAAATGGGCCTACGAGATTTTTTCGAAAAACGCCAAGAACGAAGGGAAATGCGCGATATCCTAAAGCTGGATAATGACCGTTTTTACTAGAAAACTGCCTGTCGACAGCGAGGCCAGTATTTATACGCAGGCCGCCAAACGCCGGACCCTACTCCAGTAGGGTGAAACGGTCGACAGGTACGCCATCCCGTTCAACCGTATCAAGCCAGCTTGTTAGGGGTCGTACGAACATAAGCCTTTCGCCATACTGCGCCTCGTAGACAACGCACACTTCGTCATCACTTTCAGTAACCGCGAGATTGACAACCCTATATGTCTCTGTTGGCCTTTTATAATGACTATAGATACCGCCAATTCTCACTTCTGTGGCGGCTCTTTTTAGTTTGTCCGACAGAACGTTTTGGGCCTCATGCATCTTAAGAACCTAGAAACGAATTTTGCGCATCAGGTTGTCTATCGGCCCGACGGCACGCTCTTCGTGGGGAAGATGTGCGGCGAGTGCTTCGACAATTCGCTGCTCGTCAGCTGGATCGTAGTAAACCGATATAGGCAGATTGAACCGCTGAAGCGGCATGAGCAATATTGAGCGCATTGCGTCTTCTTCGATGACAGAAAACGTCCTGAACATCGTATACGGATACTGCCTCTGGCCGATACGTATACCTGTGTTGTCGATAGAGTATTCCAGTACCTGGGGCTGGCGTGCACCAAATACCGCAAAAGCTCCTCCAAGTATTACGACCACAGTAGGCGACACCAAATCTTGCGTTATCAGGTAGACGATCGCCGCCACTACTATGGATGCCAGCATCACAAGCATATACCACCCGGCATTCTTGTCGTGGGCGACGTACTCTGATGCCGTCCAGTTGACAGCAGCCGCGGTAGACAACGACGCTGGTTGCTGATCGGCGTAATTTTCTTCATCCTTAAACTGCCAGGCTGGCTGTGGCTCTTGGGCTACAGCACCTTGTGGCGGTTGCACGGCCTGGGGTAGTTCTGGTTGGAGCGCAGGGGTCGGAGTAGGCTGCTCCTGAGGGAGAGGGGAAGGGGGCTGTTGTTGGTCCTGCTGCTCTGGCGGCTGTCCGCCTGGCGTGATAGTTTCTCCCGGTTGCATAGCATCTATTGTAACGCAAAGCCTTTTATGCTTACTACTAGAAATTTTAAGAATGTTTCAAACAATGGTAATAAAAGAGGTAATTTGCTATAATCTCCATCTGTTACAGCAAGCAAAATTAATGGCTTGTCCAAATTCGAGAGAGGGTTCTCGAATTTGAAGAGGAGCCGGCTAATCCAAAAACTCAAGAGGATTTGAGTTTTTGAAGAGAAGGAAGCTTGATGAGGTTTCTGGTGGTGCTGGACAAACTTGTTTTGCCAGCAGCACGGAAACCGCATCATTACATTCCAACGAGGAGAGGTACCCAAGTGGCCCAAAGAAGAATGCGGGACGGTTTGCCCGCAAACCGAATATACCGCTTGGCGCACAAAATACCTTAAAATTATATTACGGAGAGGTACCCAAGTGGCTGAAGGGGACGGTTTGCTAAATCGTTAGGGGGGCGAAAGCTCCCGCGAGGGTTCGAATCCCTCTCTCTCCGCCAATCTAACAATAGGGGATATGTATGAAAGTCGGTGCAATAAGCAAAGTAATCATAGTGTTTCTCATCATCATTGCTGCTGTATTTGGTTCGCTTGCGTTACTGGGCACCATTACGGTGGAAGAGCTCACCGACAGCATGACCAAAGTAGCTGGTATTGGCCTGATCGCCCTGGTGGCCTCCACGCTTGTTAGTTTCATCAGCTCCAAATAACCTGCCTGTGGGCATATTCACAACGATAACGGCATGGAGGCTTCGGGGCTCCTACCAACAGGTACTCATACCCGAGAGGAGTTGCTTTAGGCGCAGGATATCCTGGCTCACTCTAGGGAAGCCAGAAGTAATAGACGGACAGGGTTTACACAACGACGTGCGGACAAAATTATGAATACACTATTGGGCTATATACGCACGTATCGCTATGAGCTGGTATCGTTTCTCACCGGTGCGAGTGTCATGGTCCTGGAAATTGTTGGTGCGCGACTGATCGCGCCACACTTTGGCACCTCCACGTACGTCTGGACTTCGATGATCGGCGTAATCCTAGGCTCGCTATCCTTAGGACTCTGGTATGGAGGACGGCTAGCGGACAAATACGATACCCGTCAGGACCTTGGCCTGATTATCGCCGGTTCCGCTGTCCTTGTACTTGCCATGTCTTTCTTGCAAGAGCCGATACTGGAGCTGGTCGCCAGGCAGCAGCTCGATCTACGATTCAGTTCAGTTGTTGCTGCGATTGTCTTGTTTGGCCCCCCAAGCATGCTTATCGGCATGGTCGCTCCCCATCTGGCCAAATTACGCGTAACTTCCCTGAAAACGACCGGGGCTACAATCGGAAGGCTGGAGGCGGCGAGCGCGGTCGGTAGTATTGGTGGCACATTTCTGAGTGGCTATTGGCTGCTGGCGTATTTCGGAGCCCGAAGTGTCACGCTTTGGCTGGTCATATTACTGATTGCCACATCTTTCCTGGCAAACCCGAAACGGTTTGTCTGGCCACGCATCTCAGTCGTGCTCATCACAGGCCTGCTTTTGATAACTCCCAGTCGAACGCCGGGGGTTTTGAGCGATGTCGACAGTGCCTACAGCCGCTATCAGGTCGTTCGAGCGACGTACAATGGCCAGGCCGCGAATCTGCTTCTCATGGATAAGCGGAGTATCCAGTCCGGTGTATACCCAGATAACCCCTCGGAGCTCATTTTTCCATATACCAAAGTCATGGCTCAGACCGTCTTCAATTCGCCAGATGCGAAGCGCATCCTCATAATCGGTGGGGGAGCACATACGATGCCCTTGACGCTAGGCAAAAAACTCCCACATGTCTCCATAGATGTCGCCGAAATTGACCCGGCATTAGATGGGCTGTCACGAAAGTATTTCGGGTATAGGGACCTGCCAAACGTCCACATCCATTACGAAGACGGGAGAACGTTTTTGAATACACGTCGTGAGAAGTTTGACCTGATACTCATGGATGCTTTTAATTCGCTCACGCCCCCGTTTCATCTGACGAGCAGAGAAGCGGTCATGCAGCTCAAACAAAATCTACAAAAAGATGGTGTTGTAGTCGTGAATACCCCTACGGAATATGGTGGCGAGCTCCTCCCATCCCTACAGAGGACCTACGCAAGTGTTTTTTCCGGGGTATCGATCCATCAAGCCGAGACAGTCAGCCTGCATACCAAACAAAACTTCATCATTATCGCCACCGACAGTACGTCACGACTCCAAGAAACCACCAAAGACATGCGTGAATCCATATCGCCCCCACGGCCTGGTATTTTGCTTACCGACAACTACGCCCCGGTCGAACGATTGAGTTTTTAGGCAATCTGTGATGACGACAGGGGTGGAAAGTGTTACAATAGCCTGGTTATTATTACCCAGCATATTAGGAGAGGTGCCCGAGTGGTTGAAGGGACTTGTCTTGAAAACAAGCGTGCCGGCAACGGTACCGAGGGTTCGAATCCCTCTCTCTCCGCCAGATTTCTTCCATAGTAACTAACTGATATGAAAAAAGCCGCCCGCGCCATTATCATCAAAGGGGACAGCCTCCTTACCATGCACCGTAACAAATACGGCAGTGAATACTTCACACTTGTTGGCGGAAGAGCGAACGAAGACGAGACGATGGAGCAGGCACTTGTGCGCGAAGTCAAAGAAGAAACCGGCCTAGATGTCGCCAAAGCGCGGCTTGTTTTCATCGAAGAACATGCCGCACCGTACAACCAACAGTACATCTATCTTTGTGAGGTAGCGCCATTCAAAACGGCCGAAGTCCAAGCTGATTCGGAAGAAGGCTTTATGAACAGACTTGAAGCAAACACCCACAAGCTTGCCTGGGTAAACATATCTGCATTTGAGCGGCTACAATTCCGCACCCCGCAACTCCAACAAGCCATTGTACATGCGCTGAAGCACGGTTTCCCTACGGAACCGCAGCGTATAGATGACTTGGTGTACCGAAAACCTACCCAAAAGAAATCTATTTTTGGGCGAATACGACGGCGTTGACCGTTTTGGCACCGGCAGACTTCAGGCATTTGGCAGCCGCCTCCAACGTGGCACCGGTAGTCGTCAAATCATCTATCAACAAAACCGTTGCTTCTTGAAGCTTTTCAGGGTGCCTAGCCCTGAACGAATCTTGCATCTGGGCAAACCGCTCGATGCGCTTCGCCCCAACCTGACGCGTCTGGGTAGTTCTCATGAGGAGCGTCTCGTGATGCAGGCCGAGACGACCCGCTAAAGCGCGGGCTATCTTCTCTGCGTGGTCATAGCCGCGCTTGCGTACCCGATTCGTAGCTGTGGGTATGTGCACCACGATGGTTGACGCCGGCAAAAAGGGAAGTGACTCGGCCATGAGCTGCGCAATCGGTTCCGCTGCCGCTAATTTACGACCAAACTTAAAGTCATGAATGAGTTGTTTTGCCGGCCCTTCATACTGTGTCCTGACCCAAACGTGACTAATCAAACTTTTGCGTCGACACTTCTTGCATACTGCACTATTCTTGGTCGTCACCTTGCAGACGTAGCAGCGTTCCGGCAGAGGCGCAGCAAAATCCGGTAGACACCAAGCGCATACAACCGCACCCTCATAGCCGCAGACCATGCAATAGTGCGGTGCCACAACGTTTATGAGTTTTTCTATAATAAACATTGGTATTTATTATGTCATGCTACTCAGGTGTGTGCATTCGGATAAGCCAATAATACCGTCACGCTCAGGCGTTTGTTGTAGGAATTACTGTTGTAAATAACCCTTAAGGCTGTTGCACCCCTATAACAATCTAGCTATACTGGTGAGTAACAAAAATTGCAAATAGTCCGAAAATAAGAATATGTGGAGGGTAACACATTATGGCCAGACGGAGCCGTGACGAAGATTTGTTAATGGAAGACGAACTGACCGCTGCTTTTCTCGGCGAAGACGACATGCCAATGGCAACTGACGATCCCGGAACCGCCCCTCAAGCAGCTGCTCCAGCAGACGAGTGGGACGAGGAGGACGCCGTACCGGGCCAGCTAGCCGTTGATGTCTACGAAACCAAAGAAAAGCTCGTCGTAAAGGCTCGTACCGCCGGCGTCAACAAACATGATCTGGATGTAAGTATTTCCGACAACACATTGAGTATTCGCGGAACACTTTCGGCCGGTACCGAAGATGACGTAGAAAACTACTTTGTCCAGGAATGTTACTGGGGCGAATTCTCACGCAGCCTGGCTCTGCCAGTACCGGTGAAAGAGGACGAAATCGAAGCCGTCCTCAAAGATGGCGTCCTAACCGTTTCATTTACAAAAGTGAAGCAGGATACCGTCAAGAAGATTCAGGTCTTATAAAGAAGACTCATCGCAGTGAGCTGTCCTTAGCACCCACTTCTGGTGGGTGCTAAGCTTTTCTTTAGAATAATGCACCAGGGGAAGCAACCTACTTACCGGGCAGTAGCCGCTGACGATTTCTTTTCGTCTTAGAAGGGTTTGTTGCAGGCTAAAGCCACGGATGAGCCGACAATAGCCTTGCTTTCGCGTCGTACCGTCCTGTTTCCCCAAGCAGAGCCTGACGGCCGGCGGCGAAAGTAACAAAAAACACCCCATGCAGGGGTGTTTTTTGTGCTGTAGCTAGAGTAAGTAAAGCTTAAGCCGTAGCAGTCGCACGCGATAGGACAAAGCGTACGATTATTTGTGCGAGGGCCACGATGATGAGGCCGACGATGGCGAACAGGATGGTATTTTTGGCGCTACCGATGTTACCTGAGTCACCACCAGATGTGATGTACTTGAAGCCGCCATAGATGATCATGATGACGGCAACGATACCAACCACGATAGAGAAGATATTGATGATATTGGTTACGAGGTTGTTTACGTTTTCTTCAGCATCCGGGTCGGCACAGTCACCAGCTGTGTCCGTGAACTGAAGCTGTTCTGCACCACCACACAAGTTTTGTTGAATTTGAGGAGCCGCGTACACAGTTGCAGGTGCCAAGGCCGGTACGAGCATCAGGCTTGCGATGCCGAGGTTCGTTAGTAATGCTTTTATCTTTTTGATCATGTTCGTTATACCTTTCTAAATACTTATGTCCTAATTTATACCACAAGAGTTTCTCGTATCACAAGAGTTTCTAATCCTAAGTTGTTCTATCGAGAACAAAACCGGTAATGACTTGTGCCATAGCCACGATGATGAGGCCGACGATGGCGAACATAATGGTGTTTTTGGCGGATTGGACGTTCGACGAATCACCGCTCGAGGTAACATACTTGAAGCCGCCGATGATAATCATGATAACCGCGACAACGCCGACGATTACGCTCAGTGTGTTTACGACGACTTCGATAATGTCATTGACTGTCGTGCCACTTTCAGTACAGGACGCACCCGCAGCCTCGACACCGACACATACGTCATCCTTGGTCGCCGCACTCACAGACGACAGGGGAATGACGAAGAATGTCGCAATTATTAGTGATAGTGCTAGAAGCTTGTTGAATAGTTGTTTCATATTTCCTCGCTACATTATAACTTGCTTAGTACGAAAATCACTATGGACTGCGCAGTCACCGCTACCAAAATACCGACGATAGCAAACAGGATGGTGTCCTTGGCAGATTTTATATTTCCGGGATCTCCGGATGACGTCACGTACTTGAAGCCGCCGATGATAATCATAATCACAGACGCGACCCCAACTATGACGGCTACGAGACTCGCTACCTTGGTAAGTATCCCATCTGGACCATATATCTCATTACCTGATGTCGACTGGTTGGTGTTTCCTTGACAGGCGGCAGCAGCAGGGTTGTCTTTGCAGACTGGGTTCAGTACGTCAACAGCCAGAACAGATACCGGTGCAGCGATGTATCCAACCAGACCAAAAGTAATGAGAAGTGAGAGGATTTTCTTTTTCATGTCAGTGCCGTTACTACAAAGCCCACTATGCCACCAGATGCCACAATCACAGCCAGCCCAATAAGCCCATCGATAATAGTGTTTTTTGCTTTTGTTACTTCCTGGGGGTTGCCTTGGGAAAGCACAAACTTCAGCCCGCCATATGCCACGACGATAAGGGCGATGCCGCCCGCAATGCCAAACGCAATGGTCAACCCTTTTTCAATATTTGACTGGCCGAAGCTCGTAGGTAGGCCGTTGAGATCTGTCAGGTCACTTTTGTTTATTTGCGCCAAGATATTGAGCACGCCGAATGTACTCATCCTATGTTCCTCCCGACTAGGTTAACGATAACCGTGGCAAACATCGCTATCATCATACCGACCAGCGCGTTGATAATCGTTGTCCGGGCGGCTTTTGCCTTGTCGGGCTCACCCGTGCTGGTCAGGTACTGAAAACCACCGTAGATGATAAATATTACGGCAAGGATTCCGGAGATACGCAGCAATATTTCGAAGATTGCGAGCAGGATCGCGGGGATACTGCCCGGAAACTCCGCATCAACCACGCAGGAGCTTGTTGCTCCATCATAGTAATGGGAAATATACTTATACCACTTTGGCAGGATAGGGACAGATGTATTACCAGTACACTCTTCCGCAGTTGCAGCGGAGGCTATGCGCGGCATAAAGACAATACCGGCGCTAAATATACTAACCATTACGAGCATCCCGAGAACGAATTTGCGCATATCAGAAAACCCCTCCCGGCACGATCCAGTTGAGGAACGCAACCATAAATATATATATAACAAGAGCGAACAGGGCGTTACGGATGTGCTCTTTGGCAGCAGCGGCTTGCTGTGGATTATCTCTGGCGGAAGTATATTGCATTCCACCCCAGACAATCATGATGACGACAACAATTCCCACCGCACCGGAAAGGGCATTGATAGCAGGTACGATGTACTTTGATATCAGAGGACAATCATCCCATGTTTTACAG
>JAKQHX010000033.1 GCA_029557815.1 bacterium | reverse complement strand
CATACCATTTCTGACCTCACTATTAACCGACCAACCACCGACTACGTCGGATTGTTTGGATATAGTGGCCTATACATTGCAGAAGGTACTACGGGACAGTTCATGCTCAAAGATATTTCAGTACATGGCCAAAACTTTGTTGGCGGAGTAACTGGCTACAACACAGGGCCTCTCGCTGAAATTGGAATCACCGGTGAAGTAAGTGGTACACATCTAGTTGGTGGTGCTGTAGGCAGAAACGACGGCGGGGTTTCAAACATATACTCCCATGCGATTATAACCGGCGTACCTGGGTCGGGGATAGGTGGTGGACTAGTTGGACAAAATGGCGGGTTTACCTCACGCAGCTATTCTACCGGCGTTGTGCCAGTCGGGCCAGGGAAGGGCGGATTAATAGGTGATGATCTCGGTAGCGGTGGCGTAGGCAGTGCCTTCTGGGATACACAGACTTCCGGTATTACTGTCAGTGACGAGGGCATTGGTAAAACAACAGCCGAACTGAAAAACGTCGAAACATTTACTAAGGCACCGGTTTGGCCATGGGACTTTGTAGACAACCCTAATGACGATACTGCCAATAATGATATCTGGGGAATTGACCCGTTAATAAATCAAGGCTACCCTCACTTAACCGTCCTGCTACCAGCTGAGCCGGACACAACTACAACCGATCCTCCCGCCAGCCCGATAACAACACCAAGTAGCGGCCCTAAAACCAGACCAATCAAAAATGCAGCAGTGACGCCAACGCTAACACAAACACCGACACTTACATCAGTTCCTTCACGAGACCCGGAGAGTAGCGACGATATCGATGCAAGCGATAACCTTATGGATGACGACAACTCTTCGAATCCTATTGCTGAAACTAATGACCCCAAGGAAAGTACTCAAAATGCTGAACCTACTAGCATCAGTCCTGGCTCGTGGTTAGCTGGACTCTTGTTGGCTTGTGCGGTTATCGCTACTTACTTTATATATCGACGCTTTAACCGCAGCAAATAAAATCGCTAAACCTGCATTTGAGCACAGTAGGCATATCCCAGTATCATGACGTTACAGGCGAGCATTCTATATGGTCAGCTGATGCAAATCTAAATAACTAAGTATATCTGCTACTATGAGTCTATGAAAGAAATGAAGTTTTCCGTTGAGATACATGCTCCTAGGGAAATAGTGTGGAGCACCCTGTGGCAAGATGAAACATTTCGGCAGTGGGCAGGAATGATTGACCCAGGGACTTACATGAAAGGCGAGCTGAAAGAAGGAAATGAAATACAGTTCATTTCCGCCGAAAACGGGTATGGGGTATCAAGCCTAGTGAAAGAGCTGAAGCAAAACGAGTTTTTGCTGCTGAAACACCGCGCAGATACCCAAGATAGCGGACAACAGAAGCGTGAAGATGAATGGACCGGCGGCTCTGAGCGCTACACGCTCTCAGAAGACAATGACGTCACAACCCTCACATTAATGTGTGATATACCTTTAAGAATGGAAGAGTACTTTATAGAAGCCTATCCAAAGGCTTTGGACAAAATAAAAGAATTATCTGAGAAAAAATAATCACCACCCAGGCCGATACTCATGTGCCTTCAGACATAAACAATAATGGTTTTGCTTATGTTATAATGGGCACAAACTAGAGGGGGAGTAATCGGTGAAAAAGTTGTTTCATTGCGCATCGTTTGCTGCAGTATTATGTGTGGTGTCGATAATTAGTGGATTAGGAGGAGGGAAAGCGTCTGCATTTAGTGGATACGGCGACGGCAACACCAACCCCTACCTTATTACTACATGTGAGCAGCTACAGGAAATAAATGATGAACCAGATGCAAGCTACGCCTTGGTAACCCACATAGACTGTTCAGAGACTAGCACATGGAATTCGGGCGCGGGTTTTGAGCCCCTGGGAGACCCGTTTGTCGAGTCCTTTACTGGTGGGCTTGATGGCAACGGATTCGAGATTAGGAATTTGCATATAAATCGTCCCGTACAGAATAACGTAGCGCTCTTTGCTTATATCGATGGGGGGTCTGTAGAAGATTTGGGATTAGTGAACCCAACATTCACCGGCCAAATATCAGTTGCTGGCATCGCTGCTTCCATAGATAACAACACCTATGTGCGCAGCTCATTTGTACAAGGCGGAACGATACATGCGTCACAAATGAGAGCGAGCGGCTTCATAGATGTTCTATCTAGTAATAGCGAAGTTATCGATAGCTACTCCACTGCCGCTGTTACGTCTGATGGCAGTGTTGCCGGTTTTAACTTCTTGCTTGAAAATTCTACCGTCACCAACTCATTCTGGGACACCGAAGCCTCTGGCGTGCTAACAAACGATGGTGGCGGCACTGGTCGCACTACTGCTCAAATGAAAACGCAGTCGACCTACACCGACGCTGGTTGGGACTTTGAATACGAATGGGTATTGGACGAATCAATCAATAACGGCTACCCTTACCGCATTCAATATTTGACCGATGACGACTACAACGGAGACGACTTACCGGATGAACTTCAAAGTTCAATTAGCAGCTATGTCAATGCAACTACCGGCAAGCGTGTGCTTATTGACGTTGGGGAAAGTTGTGAAATTACTTCAGATGACAATCTCGAAGAAAGCGACATGGCCGAGCAAGATGTTGACTGGGAGTATGAAAACGGCCTCTTCGACTTTGCGGGTGATTGCGGTGATCATGGTTTTACAACAACAGTTACATTCATGTACTATGACGTTGACGATGAAGACCTAAAGCTCCGCAAGTACAATGAGAACACAGGCGAGTATTCCGAAATTACCGCGGCAGATATTGAAGTACGGACTATTAATGGCAGTACAGTAACTGTCGTCAGCTACAATCTTACCGACGGCGGCGAGCTAGATATGGATGGATTGGTCAACGGTGAATTCACCGACCCAGCTGGACTTGCACTATATACAGGCACCCAGAGCGGCGACAGTGATAATGACTCCAGCGCCCCTGAACTTGCTGGTGACAATGGGGATAACGACCCATCATCCGAACTTGCACGCACTGGTAGGAATAACACCACCATACTGATCCTCGCGACTCTCATTATGGGACTGAATATTGCTGTCGCATTAACGAGATATTTCCCTCGCACTGGTCGCTAGAAAATATACATTCCAAGACATTAGCAGAATCTCTCCAAGACAAAGAGGCGGGTTTTAGGTATTTGTATATTCTGCATTTTATTGTATTATATATTTATGAGTAAAGCAATATGGGAAATGCTACCAGAAAAATATAGAGCATCCGAGGACCCAGATGAGGTTATCAGCCTATGGAGGGGAGACTTTAGGGGCTACGAAAATCAAGGAATGCGCTGCAGATTGCTTGACGGGTCGATAGATCCTGAACAGGTTGTATATGATTCTCTTTTCGTAAAGTATCCAAGTATAAGAACATTGGTTGCAAGACATACGCATAGCAACCATAACTCTCCATTCGTCTCGTTGACTGACGACATAGAAATCGCAAGGTCTTTTAATTCGGGTGCAATTTATAGAGTCGAAATCCCTGCCGCCAGGTTGGTGGTTGACCCTCCAAAAGGAGAGTGCTCAAAACATGAAGAAGCCCTCGCAATCGGCATGGTTTTACCATGTGAGATAGTAGATGTTTTCAGGACGAAACCATCAGTTGGTATGTTATAAACAAAGCATTTTAGTATCTCGTTAGACATTATCTCATCACAGTGATTTAACAGTTACTTTGACACTGTTACCTGCTTTCAGCATAGTAGTATATATGCATAAGCCAGGAGCCTGAATGAGCAAAGATATTTTGGACTATAACAATTCCCAATCCTTTGAAGACAAAGCTATCTGTAATCTGTTGTATGAGCAGATAAACAAGGCACTCCCCGAAGCTGAGAAAAAAATCTGGCATGCGCATCCAGTATGGTTTTTGGATGGCAATCCGATAGTAGGATATTCCAAGCAGAAGAACGGCATCAGACTAATGTTTTGGAGCGGTATGGATTTCGATGAGCCTGCGCTACAGCCCGGCACCGGTAAATTCAAAGACGCGTCCATTTTCTATAAGTCGGCCGATCAGATTCAGATAGGCAACATGGCGCACTGGCTTGAAAAATCCAAACACATTCAGTGGGACTACAAAAACCTGGTAAAAAACCGAGGCAGACTGAACCGGATAAGGTAAACGCTGCTAAAGACTTTTTGATTGCTTTTCGAGCACCCATTTTTGGGAGGCGCTCATAGCTTTGTCTGTGCGGTGCACACAACCGACCCAGCAGCAGGGACGTCGTTTTCCTTCAAGTAATTCTTCGCAAGTCCGTTTAATCCGGCGTGACCGAGTATCGATTTGCTTGGCATTTTCTACCCAACAAATGAATTCGTTGCGCGCCAAAGGGGTAATGTCCTCCCACAGAGCTAATACCTTCCCGTCCGCTAACAACGCTATTTTAAGGTCTTCTGGCATCTTATGTACAGTGCCGCTAGCAATTTTTTTCGTCGTCATAATTTAATTATACTGTAGTCTATACAGAGCGCTAGAAAATAAACCAGGCATAATATTCTTCGTACGCCTAAACACTCTTCTTAGTTGAAATAACCTAGCTCTGGACATGAGCAGTAGTAAATGCCTTGATCGAATCAAGTACAGGAAGAATTCCTTGTCCTTTTTCTGAAAGTACGTAGGTTACAGACTGCTTGTCTCGAGTTTCCTCCAAACGATTCACGACACCTGCTTCCACAAGTCTTCGTAATCGATTTGTCAACGTTGCCGGATTACTAGACGGCAGAGCACGTTCAATTTCGCAAAAACGCAATTCCTCTGCCCGTAGTGCATCCACAATGTGTAATGTCCAAAAATCACCAATGAGCTTCATTGCCTCTTCGAAAGCTTCGGTATTACAGGTGGCGCTTGCTGTGATGATGCTGTTGTTCATAATACGACTTGCTTTCATTTCTATAGTACTTTACTATTAATAGTACTATATTTCTAATGAAATTTTACCACACAGGAGGGTATTTTTTATATGTCTAAAAAAATTCAGTTAATTATCGGCAGTACGCGCGAAAATCGTTTGGGCGAGAGTATCGTAACCTGGGTCAGGCAACAAGTAGACAAAAGTACTGACATATCACTGGAAGTAGTTGACCTGAAGCAAGAAAACTTACCGGCTTTTGATGCGCCCGTGCCGCCAGCATACATGCCGGTCGCAAGCGAAGCAGGCAGGGCCTGGGCGAAGAAGGTTGGCTCGGCAGACGGCTTTATCTTTCTCACACCGGAATACAATCGCAGTATTCCGTCGTCACTCAAAAACGCCCTGGACTACCTTGTTGCCGAATGGAAAGAAAAGCCGGCCGTCATTGTCAGCTATGGCTACATTGATGGCGGCAAGGGCGCAACGGACCACCTAAAGGACGTCCTGGACTGGCTGAAGGTTGATACCGCCGCCACAACGATCAATCTCCACCTCGACCAAAAAATGATGGATGAAAACGGCCGCATACAAGATATGGAAAAGGCCTTTGCCCAGTACAAAGAACAGTTCAACGTTGCATTGGCTCATCTGGCAGAAGAAAAAACACTAGCCGCTGCGAAAGTCTAGTCACTAGCGCTTATGTAAGCTTACGTAGTAGCTGAAGGACTTTTTCGACTGAAGTGACCTGGAAACGCGCACTTGTGTCACCTAACCCCACTTTGATGCTGAAAGCATCGTCAGGCAATACCCGGAACATATCTTCGTCCGTGTAATCGTCGCCCACGCCGAGGATGAAATCCGCTTTATGGATAGCCATGAGGTCTTCGGCAACCATGCCCTTATGAACACTGCGTGGCTTTATCTCGATGATTTTAGCACCTTTATGAACGACCAGATCCGTATTGGCAAGGAGTTGGTTCAGTTCATAGCGCAAGCTGGCATTCCTGGCATGGGCGAGTTCAGTCGGTACATTGCGGTAGTGCCAAACAAGTGCGAAATCCTTTTGCTCGATACGCGCGCCAGGCGTCCGTTCGGCATAATGCTCCAGTACTGACAGGATATCTTTTCTATGCTCATGTAGGGATACTGGCTGCTGCGACCATTCACCGTCATATTTCATCCATGCCCCGTGTTCTGCCGCAAGACTCAAGGGAATATCGGAAAACCACGCTGTCAGCGCCTTGCGCGGGCGGCCGCTAATGATACACACTTTGGTGTTGGGCAGGTTCGCAAGCGTCCGGATAAGCCGTAGCAGGGAAGCGGGAGGTTTTGCCAAGTGAGGCGTATGGCTTGGCACAAATCCTCGCAATGTGCCATCGTAATCTAGCAGCAGCAAGCGCTTCTTTGCTTTTTTGAATTGGCGGACAATCTTAGCCTCAATTTCTGGCGTGATGACTTTGTCGCCCTTGCGAGTCTGTGCCTGTTTCGAGGCATGCAGCTGTTCGATAAAGTCACTCGACCAGCGCTGTACCGTATAGCGCGAGAGTCTGCGTTGCATTGATTTGAGGTTTTCAAGCTGCGTTTTGCGAGGCATTTTGAGTGCTGTCTGAAGCGCCTGGACGATGGAGTTGATATCGTTTGGGTTGATACGGATTGCTTCGGGCAGCTCATCGACCGCTCCTGCCATTTCACTGAGGATGAGCACGCCAGGCCTCTGCTGCTTGGTCGCGATATATTCTTTAGCAACCAGGTTCATACCGTCACGGAGCGGCGTCAAAAGCGCCACGTCTGCGCGTGCAAACAGCGCGACGATCTGCGCAAATGGCAGGTTTTTGAACTGGTAGGAAATCGGTGTCCAATCTACAGAACCGTACGCGCCGTTTATATGACTGACAGACTTTTCGATTTCGTCTCGGAGCTCTTTGTACGTTTCCACCTCGGTCCGGGAGGGTACGGCCACCATGATTAGGGTTACTTTTTTGTGGAACTTGGGATTTTTCTGCAGAAATTGTTCAAACGCCTCCAAACGCTTCATGATGCCTTTGGAATAATCGAGCCGATCCATGGAAAGTATCACTTTCTTATCGCGGTAATGGTCCTCGAGGATCCCTACTTCTTTTACGGTTTCCTCGTCGTTAAGTGCTGTCACAAACCGGCTGTAATCTATGCCGATAGGAAAAGCATCGACCTTAACGATCCGACTGCCGATCGTAATCGATCCGTGGCTGTTTTCCACGCCCAGTATCCGCAGTACGCTGCTCAAAAAATGCCGCGCATAGTCATATACATGGAAGCCGATGAGGTCCGCTCCGAGCAGGCCCTTTAGAATCTGGGCCCGGTTTGGCAAGAGACGAAAAATCTCATACGACGGGAAAGGGATGTGCAGGAAAAAACCGATGGTGCCATCCGGCAAAACCTTCCTAAGCATCTGAGGCAGTAGCATCAAATGGTAGTCATGTATCCATACGGTAGCCTGTGGATCGGCGTGCCGGGCGACCGCTTTCTTGAACTGTGCGTTGACCGCTTCGTAACTTAGCCAGTAGCTATTGTCATACTTGGCCAAAGATTGAAAATAGTGGAACAACGGCCAAATCGTATCATTGGCATAGCCGTGATAAAAATTGTCCACCTGCTGTTTCGTCAGAAAGACTGGAATGCAACCCAGGCCTCTGAGTTTGCGGGTGATGGCCGTCTTATCTGCCGGCGTCAACTCATCGGATGGGATACCGGGCCAACCAATCCACACCCGTTCGGACGAATCACCGCCGAGAGAAGACATGGCAGTAGCCAGACCGCCTGAGCTTGTTTCGTATACCAACTTGCCACCCTCTTTGGATACGCTCACCGGCAATCGATTTGATACGATGATAAATCTTTGCTTTGGCATATGCTCACGTACATGCTGGGACGTGTCGTCTCTCGCCTAAATTGCCGAAACCTTACCTCCCAGTAAAGTGTACGTACTGGTATTATCGCACATTTGATACGGTCGGTAGAACAACGAAAGCCTACCCAGGTAGCATTGCGCCTATAGTATATAATGTCTATGTTCATGAGACGCCGAAAAAAATCATCGTCCGGGCTAGACAAAGCCAGGCCAGTAAACAACCGCCATCTGAGCTTGTGGCGCACCGCAAGCATTACGAGCGGACTGGTCGTAGCTGCCGTATTGGTAGGTGTACTTTTCTACGCCCAGGCAGGCCTTCTGGTCAGCAAGCCTTCGGCCGCCAAAAGCCCTGGACAAACCAAGGAACCAAGTCAAATCCCACAAGCCCTCAAGCCCTCCGAACAACTCCAGCAATCAGCCTTAGGCGTCCAAGATTCCGTGCCGATGGCCGCGGAAGAAACTCCCGCTCCACCTCCGCAAACGAAGCAGCAACCGTCGAAGCCCCAAAAAACTTGTGACGAAAAAGCCAAGGACGGGGCAAAGAAAATATACGACCGGTCCATGTCAACCGAAGATACCTTACATAAGCAGAATCTTGCAGACATCAGTCAATTATCGAAGTTATTGGGGAGCTTAGGGCTCAGTAGGGATAGGACAGCAGCCGAGAACAACCGACACAATACCGCTGTCGAAGCCATCACCACCAAGTACCAACAGGCTCTTGTGATGTTCCGATGTCAGCCGTAATGATAGGCCCTATTTGATAATCTCACCAAACACACGGGTACGGAACGAAAACAGCCGGAACAGTACGACGTAAAAATGCATAATCAGCATCCAGCCGAGTATCACCGTCAGGGCATGTTGCGCCATGTTGGTTGGTGAGTCGGTACGCAAAAATTCAATATCATGATAAAACAGCGTTGAGATAACAGGCCGGAGCACAAATAATCCGCCGATTGCTACCACGCCTATCACGAAACGCCAGAGTATGCGCGTGAGCGTTTGATTATACATAGGACGCCGAACGATACGGTCTTTGCCAGTGTAGGCTATATCCTCGTCACTTGTCCGCCATTCCTGAAACGTGGTGATCCCGAAGTCTATGAGTGAGTACACAATCCAGCCGGCGAATCCCCACACAAGTGCCGTGGATGCAAGACCCAAGAAGTCATTACCAAAGAGGTTATCAAGTGGCCCCAGGATACTATTTTCATAAATTTTTGTCAGTTGATCATTGTTGCTACCGGCAACATGCGGCAAGAATAACTCGGGCTGGTTGCTAAGCAGCAGAAAGTGAAACCCCACGATACCGACCAACGCCACCAGGCTGCCGACCAGACTGCTTGCGGATGGGGTCAGTGTTCTTAGAAAGAGGTGTATGTTGGATCGTTTTTGGTTTCCCATTTGCGTCTCATTTTATAAGATTTTCAGTTTTCACGCCATGTGCGGCAGAACATTCTGTTGCACACACAAGGAAAACCGTATTATTCTATGTATTAACGGATGATAAACTTTATAGCCTCAACTGCCGCTTCGCAGGTTCATCACTATGATGTGCCATGGCTTATGTACGCCATTCTGCTTGGGGTGATGGCCGTATACGCCATTATCGAAGCGCTGCACGTACACCATGATCATGTTATCGGCACCAAGGAAGCTACCATCTGGTCGGTTGCATACATAGTTACTGCGCTCTTGTTCGCGATTCCGGTTTTCGTGTTCATAGGGGCGCAGGCAAGCGGTGAATATTTGGCCGCCTGGGCTATAGAAAAGGCGCTCAGCCTGGACAACCTCTTCGTCATGGGTTTGATATTTACAAGCTTCAATGTCCCTCCGGCGCTCGAACGACGCATGCTCAATTATGGTATCGCCGGAGCCATTTTTTTCCGGTTGGTATTCATCATCGCCGGGTTCCAGCTGCTCAAGACATTCGCGTGGGTGAGCATTTTCTTCGGCCTCATACTGCTCAGGGCGGCGTGGAAGGCGTTCAAGGAAGCACGTGGTGACTGGCAAGAAGACAAGGTCGAGATTACCGAACAACGGCTCTGGAAAACGTTAACAAAGGTCTTGCCCATCCATCACAAATTTGACGGCCACAAACTTACCACAGTCGTAAATGGTAAGCGCATGCTGACGCTTATGGCCGGCGTCATCATCCTGATAGAGTTATCCGACATCGTCTTTGCCGTAGATTCCGTACCGGCCGTGTTGGCTGTTTCGCCCGACCGCTTCATTGCCTATAGCTCGAACGTATTCGCTATTTTGGGGTTACGTGCACTGTTCTTCGTCTACCAGTCAATTTCCGACCGATTCTGGGCGCTCGAGTGGGGATTGGCCGGAATTTTGGCCTGGATTTCGCTCAAGATGATTGTTGCACCTGCACAACTACCGTTTGGCATACCTTGGATTGGCCTTCACGTACCCGTTGGAATCAGCCTAGGTGTACTAGCGTTACTCCTTATCGGGTCAATCATCGTCAGCTTCCGCTGGAAAAAACCGCTCCCGTCTCGGCCGCTCCATATCGAAGAGTAAGCATATGTGCACCTTAGGCTACGCTACATGTAGCGTAGGAGCGCTATATATAGCGTACAGCCACTACATATAGCGTCAGCACTTGCATGGGCATTGACATTATGTGGCTGTGCAGTCATGATTAGTTTAGGGTCTTAACTTTAGAGAAGGAGAAGAGTATGGATACACGGGATGAGCTCTATCTGAGCAATCACTGGTGGGTCTTGACAGTACGCGGCATTGCCGCGATTTTATTTGGTTTAGCAGCGGTTTTCTGGCCAGGGCTAACCTTGGTGACGCTAGTTTATCTATTTAGCGCACTCATTCTTGTCTATGGAATCGTAGATATCGTGGAAGGGCTTCTCAATGTAGGCAGGGGAGGCATAGGATGGATCCTGACGTTGGTACTTGGATTTTTGCAAGTCGGTGTCGGCGTATACTTACTACGTCATACGACACTCGCTTTCGCAACCCTTGTGCTGCTTATCGGATTAGTCCTCGTTGTCCGCGGTGTCTTTGAAGTCGTCATGGCATTCTTCGGTGATGAATCTGCTACCGGACGCATGCTGCTCATCATCGGCGGCGTGGTATCCGGCCTTGCGGGTGTTGTGGTGTTGCGACAACCGGCAACTGCGGGAGTGGCGTTTGTCTGGATCTTGGGCGTCTTTGCACTCATCACGGGCCCAATGCTTATCGCGATGTCAATCGATACAAAAAATGAATTGAACAGCCTTGCGTCTGGACGAAGCCGTAGCCGCACCAGGCGGGCATAGTAACCTTCACATCATGACCCGCAAGAAGAGCCGCAGGATACGCGGCTTTTTTTGCGTTTTGTAAAATAGTCCGCTGAGTAACATATCGAAAACAGTTAGCATGAAAGTGTTAAGAGTGAGGAAGGGTTATATGGGCAAGCACGACAAGCTATCGCACTACTTGCATACCAGCAAGAAAATGAAGTTTTCGGGGCCAAAGCCTACGGAACCAACCAATATTTCATCTCGAGCGCCAGGGCAGGCACCTGTAGGCACGAATGCGCGCAACCAGTTTCGTTGAACGATACCGCGTGGAGCACAATGAGATATCTTACTGAACGTTTTTGGAACATACGAGATACTATATGTGCAATCGTAACGTGAAGGAGGTGAGCCATGAACAGAGATCAGCCACAACAAGATAATACGGGTGATACGGGGATGACCGACGAAGATATGCTCCGTGAAGATTTAGGAGACACTTCTCAGGAAGATTCGCTTACTGACGAGTCTTACTAAGTGAAGTCCTTTCCCCAAACGCCCGGCTCTCCCCCTCGAGAGTCGGGCGCTGTGGTATATGACGTATACTATTAGACATGGTAGATGCCCTGGTACGGTCTTATCCGATCATTTCCGACCAAGTGGATAAAGAAGAGCTGCGGATCATTCTTCTGGAATTGGAAAAAGTACTCACCAAAAAGGTAGCTGGTGATATCGTTGAGTTCGGTTGCTACACCGGAACGACATCGCTTTTTATCCAGCGCCTGCTTGAAGGCAAAAACTCCGCAAAGACTTTTCATGTGTATGACTCTTTTTCCGGACTACCGGAAAAAACCTTGCAGGACCAAAGCCCAGTGGGCGAACAGTTCACGGCAGGGGAACTGCGGGCGAGCAAACGGGAGTTTGCCCAGAACTTTCAACGGGCCGGCTTGGCGTTGCCGACTATTCACAAATGCTGGTTCCACGAAGTCACCGACAGCGAGCTGCCTGAAGCTATATCGTTTGCGTATTTGGACGGTGATTTTTATGGCTCGATCATGGATAGCCTCACGGCAATAGAAAATAGACTCTCATCCGGTGCAGTCATAGTGGTTGACGACTACCAATCCGAAGCCCTGCCGGGCGTAGCCCGCGCGGTTCGCGATTGGCTCAAGACTCATACCGGGGAACTCCGTATAACAGCCAGTCTTGCCGTCATTCAAACGTAGCATCTCCGTTAGAGTCTTTTCGTCCCAGCCAAAAATTCGTAACAGAGGTAGACCCGGTTCCATGACCGGGTTTTGTTTTACCTCTGATCTGTTGACCAAGTTCGAATCCTTTTGCCTATCTTTGCAGAAGGTTCGAACCGTATTATTGTATACTTTTTAGTACTTCCATCTCTTATAAACTTGGTTCTAACCCGACTGTAAAGCCTAGGGTGTGTGGACGCCAAAACCAGCGACCGCGTTCCATGACCACAAGCCTTTATAACGGGAGAAATTTTGTGGTCACTATGTTATAATTACGCTTAAGTTTAATAATGAGTTAAAAGTGGCTAAGAGTAAGATAGGTCAATTGAGTAAGCTGTTCTGTATACCGGTTGTGGTAGCACTGTTTTTGGTTTCACAGTTTATTCTTTCTGCACCACAAAAAGTACAGGCTGCACCGCCACTTGTAGCGTGTTCTGCAGAGCAAATACGAGCCACCGAGCGCTGGTGGTACTTCGGTAATCGAAGCGTGATTGACTTTGGTGTTTCTGGTAGCGCCCGAACACTTTCTCTTAATCCTCAGAACATTAGTGCTCTTGAAGGCTCGACCGTGGTTACGGATACCTCAGGAGAGTTGCAATTTTATTCAAACGGGCAAACAATTTGGAACAAAAATAATCAGGCCATGCCAAACGGTAGCGGCCTTCTCGCAGCTCCATCGGCAACACAAACAGTTGCGTCTTTCCCATCGCTTTCGCGCCCTGGAGTGTACTTCGTTGTGCACAATGGCGGTGCTTTTGAAACTGGAGGGTCAGGCCCGCTTCGTTATTCCGAAGTAGATATGAGCCTTGACGGTGGTCTTGGCGATGTGACCAATGGGGTTAAAAATATACTACTCGATGGCGGAGCAAATACAGCCACAGAAGGTCTTATAGCCGTGCCTAATTCGGATGCAACTGGCTTTTGGGTAATCACTGCAACTGGCGCAAATGAAGTTGGCAATAACAATATTGTCGCGCATGAGTTCGATGGCGACGGGCCAACAGGAACAATTGTCAGAACACCTATGTCTACCCCGAACGGGAATACTTTTGCAACGTTCAATTTAAGTCCAGATAGAACTAAACTAGTTCAGCACTTTGGTAATTTCACTAGCGGGAGTGGACAGTTAAGGCTTTTAGATATCAATGCCGAGTCTGGTGCAATGTCTGAAATTGTCACCTGGGATTTGCCAAAAACAGGAACAAACGGTGACTTTAATTACTCTGCAGACTTTTCTCCTGACGGACGGTGGGTGTACGCTACACGAATCTTTGGAGGCGGAAAATTGTTTCGTTATGATATCCAGACCCACACTACTGCCCAAGCGCTTGAAGACAACATTGAACTCGTAGGAAACCTTGGCACGAATGGCGGGCAAGTAAAAAGAGCTCCCGATGGCAAGATGTACGTTGCCAACTACAACGCCACACACCTTCATGTGGTAAATGATCCAAACAATGTAGCTAACCCTGATTTTGTTCAAGCAGGTGTCAGCTTGCCGTCAGGTGCAACGAGTCAGTTCGGGCTTCCCCAAACGGTATCTGGATGCCCGGCCCCAAAGAATGCACCAGTCAATCTTAATGTATCCGCGACTAGCTATAGCAGCACCGAACTTTCATGGAGTGGACCTGTGGATGTTGGCGGAGGTACTTTGCTTGGATATCGGATAGATCGGAGCCCTGATGGTAACAGCTGGACTACAATTGCAGACAACACCGAGAGCATGACAACCACTTATCAAGACAATGGGCTTTCTCCTGGCACTACATACTATTATCGTATCTACGCGGTCTATGATGCCATAATTAGTGATTCTTCGAATACTGCAAGTGCAGCTACATCTGATGAGTATCCTGATTGTAGTGAAAGTTATGTAGATTGTTTTACGAGTGATATAACTGGGAGTGAAGTAGTGCTTGAAGTTGAAGATAGCTGTGAAATAACATCGAGGGGAATATCAGAAGAATCCAGTCATTCTATCACTGACCCTGAAAATTATGATTACCCAATTGGGTTGATGGATTTCGTGCTACAGTGCCAGAACGCTGGTGACACAATTACCATAACTCAGTACTATTTTCAAACTGATAGTAACGACTATGTACTCAGGAAGTACGACCCTAATACAGAGTCATACTTCACAATTAATGACTATGATGTTGAGGATGTGACGGTAAATGGCAGTCAGGCACTAAGAGTTACATTTGAGGTCACAGATGGCGGAGTGCTCGATATCGACAGTGAAGCGAATGGCGAGATTGTTGACCCAGCAGGATTAGCATTGCAACAAACTAATTCTAATTCACCTACAGATACGAATGAAGGGTTAAAAATCAGCAATGATCTGCTCGCCAATACTGGGACGAGCGTACTGATTGCTGTACTTCTGGCAATTGGGTCCGTAGGTATCTCCTTACTTCTGCTAAAAAGATGGGGCGCGGCAAATTAGAATGAGACACATATAATATAGCCGTTTCGTGTTTCGTTTGTCCCATTTTACCCTGTTGCAAGGTTTCAGACCGCCACGCTTAGGGCAGGGATCGGGCTTCTATGCCTTCTTAGGCATGGTGATACTTGCCACCGCTACGGACACTGAATATTCGGTACAGCTGCTCTACAAGCAGTACACGCATAAGTTGGTGAGGAAACACAAGCCGGGAGAATGACCACACAAAATCAGCACGCCCAGTCACTTCTTCGTCCACGCCATACGCACCCCCAATAACGAAAACGATTCGTTTACGCCCTGCCAGCCATTGATCGAGCTGCCTCGTCATACCTTCGGTTGACAGTTCTCGGCCGCGTTCATCAAGCAACACTACAAAATCAGTTGGCTTGATATGTTTGAGTATCGCTTTGCATTCGGCTTCAACCGATTTGCCATGCGGTACCAACTGCCACTCCACGTCCGTCCAACGGCTGAGACGCTTTTCAAAATCTCGCTGCAGCGACAATGTGGCCGCATCTGAAACTTTGCCTACCGTAATGATATGAATTTTCATCTACTACAAGTGTATCAAGCTTCTTGGGATAGCTGCGAAATATCTCATAGCCTCTGCGCCATTACATTCCTATCATAAAAGAGGAAAGATAATGAAAGGAGGCTTTGATATGACCGAAACCAAGGGAAGCAAGTCATTGCTTGTACCGCTCCTGGCGGGCGTACTCGGTGCCGGCTTGGCACTGCTGTTTGCCCCTCGTTCGGGTAAGGAGACTAGAGAGAAAATCCGTACGAAAGCAGATGATATGAAGCATCAGGCAGAAGACAGCATGGCAAACGTCCGCGAATCGTTGGACCAAAGTATTCAGGAAGCCCAGGACATAAAAAAGCGGATTTCAGAAGCTATGAGGCAGACGGGCAGAAAAGCCAAACAAGAGATGAAAGACCTGCGGGAGGATCAAGAAAAGCGTCCGACTCCCATGGAGTCATCAGTTTTATCAACCTGGGAAGAGGAGGTTTAAACTATGGTAATGAATATACTAATGTGGATTTTGTTCGGCGCGCTAGTCGGTTGGATAGCATCGCTCATCATGAAAACCGACGCAGAGCAGGGAGCGGTTGGCAATATCATCGTAGGAATCGTGGGCGCCTTCCTTGGCGGTGCCGTCGCACGGATATTTGGCGGTTCAGGAGTCACCGGCTTCAACCTTGGTAGCTTACTTGTAGCAATCCTGGGAGCGGTCATCCTGCTCTTCTTCCTGCGTATGTTTACAGGCAACCGAGACCATACGGTGCCTCGATAGACGGTAGAGCCAGAATGACTTCAGGCCCTACCAAGAAAATCCCGACCCTCATATAAAGGTCGGGATTTGATGTATGCAGAAGTCATAATCTACGCTCATGCTTGTAAGATTTTTCGTAGTAGGGTCCCGTAAAGTTGTCTAGTATGAAGATGCCACCACAGGAACCAAAGGAGGTGTGAGATGGCAGAACATCACATAAACATTAAGGGGTTTTACTACGATACGAAGGAAGGATGGAAATGGTATGAAGAATCCGATCCTACACCCTTTAGATAAGTGGTACGGAGCTGTCTTTACCGACACCACCGACCCAGGACCACAGAGCGAAGGCGCTCCAGCACCCGAGGAACCGTACAGTCCCGAACCGCCCGTCAATACCGATTTTTGCCAAAACCCTTTTGGACTTAACATTTAGATTTCTGGCTGCAAGATAAGGAGTGCTAGCTGTGCGCCTGCCGGAGTGAGGGCAGTAACATGTTTGTACAGACGAAGCACTCTTTTATCTTTTTATAAAAGTCCTATACAAAACATGACATTATGAAGGAGGAGACTATGAACAAGTACGGACCAAAAGCCCAGAAAGCGGTCGAAAACGCTATGCACAAATTCAAGCGAGGTGAACTGCGGAGCGGGAAATCAGGCGAAAAGGTCACTGACCGCGACCAAGCCGTAGCAATCGGCCTCAGC
>JAKQHX010000021.1 GCA_029557815.1 bacterium | reverse complement strand
AGCGGTATATGCCGGCCCTGAACAGGTTGCGGAATCATCTTTGCCAAACGGTCAGCCTCGGCATAAGGTACTTGCAGCACGCGCGCCACATCACGTACGGCGTTGCGCGCAAACATACGGCCAAATGTGACGATATTGGCGACCCGTTCTGCGCCATACTTATCAACGCAGTACTGAATCACTTCATTCCTGCGAGTATCCTGAATATCAATATCCACGTCTGGCATGCTAATACGATCAGGGTTCAAAAACCGCTCAAACAGCAAATCATACGTCATCGGGTCGAGTTCAGTGATTTTTAGCGCATAAGAGATAATCGAACCGGCCGCAGAACCCCGCCCCGGGCCAAAGACGATACCCTTGTCTTTGCCCCAGTTGATAAAATCCTGAATGATAAGAAAGTAACCGTTGAACCCCATCTTGTCGATGACGCCTAATTCATACCCCGCACGTTCAGCTATTTCTGCAGGCAATGTTTTTTTCGCGTCGGCAATTGACAGTCCGGCAGCTTCTTTTTCAGTTTTGTTGCCGTAGCGCCAAGCAAGTCCGCGGTACGTCAGTTTGTCCAGGTAGGATTTCTCTGTCTCACCCTTTGGGACAGGAAACTTCGGAATAAGAATCTTGCCAAGTTCAAGTTCCAAATTACAGCGGTCAGCGATGACTTTCGTATTGGTAATAACGCTTGGATAGTCCTTCTCCCAGCGTTTTATGATTTCCTCAGGAGACTCAACATGCAACGGGAAGTCCTTGAGTGACATGCGTTTCTCGTCACTCAAGAATGAGCCTGTCCCGACACAGAGCAGAATCTCATGGGCATTCTGGTCTTCGTGCTTCAGATAGTGTGCATCACATGTGACGACAGCCGGGATATCAAGCTCCTCGCTGAGTTTGAGCGCCCGTTCGTTTACGATACGCTGCTCTTCGCTATGAAGTGGGTTTTCAGGATGTCCGTGATCCTGTATCTCCAGATAGTACCTGTCACCAAAAACCGATTTATACCATGAGGCGATACCTTTGGCCTGGTCGTACTGGTCCTGCTTCAACGCATCTCCGATTTCACCACCCATACATGCACTAAGTGCAATGATACCTTCGTTGTATGTTTCGAGCAGCTCGTGGTCAACCCGCGGAAAATAATAAAAGCCATCCAGGTTTGCCTTGGTGCTAAGTTGCATGAGGTTCTGGTATCCCGTATGGTTCATGGCCAGCAGGATGAGATGGAAGCGATTTTTGTCTTTCTGCGGATCTTTGTCTGTATGCTTGCGTGCAGCGACATACGTTTCAATACCAATGATTGGTTTGATGTCCCGCGCTTTGGCTTCTTTGTAGAACTCTATCGCACCTGACAACGTACCATGGTCGGTCATTGCGACCGCTTCCATACCCTGTTCTTTCACAAAATCCATCAAGGGTCCAACTTGCGTCAGACCATCCAAAAGACTGAACTGCGTATGATTATGCAGGTGCACATAATCTGAGTTTTTTAACCTCATTTTTGCTGCCAAATTGTTACCCTCTTGTCTCTGCTATTTTAAAGGATTTTGCCCGTGTTAGCGATGCTTTTAATTACAACGGGGTCATTTTTTCTGAGAGTTGACGGTATTTTCTACACTATCGACTATCGGACCGATGAACGGCACCGTATCAAACAAAGAAAGGATCCATACAAGCAGCGCCACTACAATGGTCGCGCCCACAACGCCGCCAAAGCCAGTTGCCATGCCTTTGAGAAAACTCATCTTAAGCATCTCCCGACGACTGATATAACCTGTCAAATAAATATTCTCAAGACGACGACCAAGCTCTTCGTAGTCACGTTTCGTACTTTCAGCCTTTTGTTTGGGCATTTTTACCAACGTATTTTTTTAAGTGTTCAATGGCGTTATTCACTTCTTTTATTGCCTTGTGGAGATCTTTGTCATCGGCGTCCCCTTCATGCACGGCACTGAGGATCTCGCGAGCTTTTTCGCGGGCTAGCTGGGCTTTGTCCAAAGCGTCTGTGAATTCTAACTTCACTTTTGACTTAGCGCTGCCAACTTTTGATCTTCCGGTTGTGATAAGGTCGTTCAGCTCGCTATGTAGCGACTTCAGCTTCTTTTCCGCTTCCAGCTTGGCTTTGGCTGCCTTTCTCTGGATGTCCTTGCGGGTTTCCTTACCGCTTTTGGGGGCCGTCAGTAAACCTGCCACATACCCAGCCAGTCCAATCAGAAGTGTACTGACCGCGATATTTCGACTGCGCTTACTCATCGTTACCTCTCCGCTTCTTTTTGCCGGTACGTCCTCTAAATACTTCTGTAATTGAGGTTATGATCTTTCCCATTGCGAGCGGGGTAGCCGCCTTGCTCACAAACTCAGCGATATTTTCTGCCTTGTCCGTAATCAGCTCGGCTTTCTCGGAGATACGTTTAATGTGGTTAGCAATCTTGATGCAAATAACCAAGAGTATGATCGACAGCAAAAGGAATATAGCCAGAGCGGTCGATAGGAACACTACCAGGATTTCTTGTGCATTCTCCATATACAATTAATTATACAACAGAAAGTGATTTGATGTATGCCCTGAAATCTTCGCCTAATTCCGGGTGCGCCAACGCAAACTCAACTACCGTCTTGAGATACTCTAGTTTGTTGCCGGTGTCATAGTACCGGCCATTTTTTATTTCACAAGCAATTATTTCCTGGCCATCATCGATCATGGCTTGCATTGCGGTTTGTTGATAGAATTCTTGGCCAGCCTGAAGCTCTGTGAGCGCGGTGTGAAGGTAGCCGAATATTTCTGGTGTAAACAGGTAGCCACTTACACTTGCCAGATTACTGGGCGCATTCTCTTTGCCGGGTTTTTCTATAATAGTTCGCACCCGCGACAAACCGTCCTCAATCTGTTCACCTGCAATGATACCGTACCGCTTGTAGTCTTCGTCATCCTTGACCCGAATACATGTCAACACACTCGAGCCAGTACGTGCATAGACGTCGATCATCTGCCTGAAGCGCAACGGATCAGCCACTACAAAGTCATCGGCAAACGTATAGATGAACGGCTCATCACCGATTAAGTGCTCGGCATTCAGGAGCGGCGTACCGTTACCGTACGGACCCTTTTGTCTGATGTATGCAAAGTTAGCGAGCTGGGAGATTTTGCGTGTTTCTTCCAAAAGTTCAATTTTGTTGCCTTTTTTCAGGTTGGCTCGCAACTCGGCACTCGTATGGTCGAAATGGTCTTCAACCGAACGCTTATGGTAACCAGTCACGATAACGATATCTTCAATACCTGATTGCACCAGTTCTTCGACTATGTACTGAATGATCGGCTTGTCGACAAGTGGCAGCATCTCCTTAGGCATTGCCTTGGTTTGCGGCAAGAAGCGTGTACCAAATCCTGCGGCGGCAATAACTGCTTTTCTGACGGGTTTTATGGTTGTGCTCATAACGGCAATTGTAACACGGCTAGATACCGAGCTGCGCTTTAATAAGATCTTGTGCAAGTGTTGGGTTAGCCTTGCCCTTGGAGGCTTTCATAACCTGTCCAACCAGAAAGCCGATAGCTTTCATCTCCCCATTCTTCACGTCTGTAGCCGCTTGCGGGTTCTCAGCTAGAACTTTTTTCACGATTTCAGCGATTTCACCTTCATCAGATACCTGTAGAAGATTCTTGTCTGTGGCGATTTTTTCTGGGTCGCCCCCTTTTGTACTCATTTCCAGCCAAATATCTTTGGCAGCCGTAGAACTCAGTTTTTTGTCCCCGACCATCTGTGATAGCTTCACGGCACTTTCAACGCTCGCCTGATTTTCGGCCACGGCATCATTCTCACCAGTCAGCACATTCACAAACCAATTAGCTATGCGTTTCGCATGCTCAGCTCCGAACGTATCGTATACGGTTTTTACGAACGCCGCGTTTTCCGAAACGTCAATCAGCGCCTCAACGGCCGTTGGGTCAAGTCCGAGCCCACGAAATGCTTCACGGTAGGTGTGTGGCATAGTTGGCATTGTTCTTTCGATAGCAGCAATCATTTCATCCGTAATCTCAATAGGCGGCAAGTCCGGATCAGGCATGTAGCGGTAATCGTGAGCCTCCTCTTTGCCACGCTGACTAAATGTCTCTGCCCGAGCGTCATCCCAACCGCGGGTTTCTTGGATAACCCGTTCTCCCTTCTCCAGGAGTTCTATCTGGCGGTTGATTTCATACTCAGCGGCTTTTTCAACGCTTCGGAAACTATTGAGGTTTTTTGTCTCGGTACGAGTACCGAGTTCGGTGGTTTTACTCACGCTCACATTCACGTCAAAACGCATATTGCCGTAGTACAGGCTCGCATCGGATACCCCTGCGTAACGTACGAGCAGGTAAAGCTCGCGGGCATATGCCTTTGCTTCGGCGGGCGAGTGGATATCGGGCGCCGAAACGATCTCCAGAAGCGGCGTACCAGCCCTGTTCAGATCTACCAGGCTGTAATCCCTACCTGCCGGGTGTGTGCTTTTGCCGGCGTCAGCCTCCAGGTGTGCTTCGTGGATTCTGACCCGCTTCTCCTCCCCGTCGAGCACAAAGGCAACCTGACCATCCTTGATAATTGGGTCGTAGAACTGCGTGATTTGATAGCCATTCGGCAGATCAGGATAAAAATAATGCTTGCGATCAAACTTACTAAACTTCTGCGGGCGTGTCCCTAGTGCAAAAGCCGCCTTTATAGCCAGCGTAACGGCGGCTTCATTCAATACAGGCAATGCACCAGGCATACCGAGGTCAATGTGGCTAATGAGCGTATTTACTGGCGCCTCTCGTGCGTCGTTCCCAACCGCCGAGAACAACTTGGTCTTGGTCTTGAGCTGGACGTGACACTCGATACCTATGGTGGCAGTGTAGGCGTTACGCGTCTCTGGACTTACCATCTGGCAGGGCTCCTAGATCGCGCAACGCCTGTCGAAAACCAACGAGCGCGTTTTTTACATCCGACTCTTTGAGTTTGAACGTCGGGTCGGCTAAAAGTTTCTTGTGGATATTGTGAGCGAACCAGGCTGCGTCGTTATCGGTAAAGGTTCGCTGGGCTGATACCATGCGTTCGCCCATTGTCTTGCCCTTGAACTTACGTTTTTTGAGGGCACGGTCCAGAAGCCTGTCAGCTTCTTTGAGCGCCTGCGGCCAGGTATTTTTGTCTTTGCAATGCGCCTGAAGCTCCTTCCACTGAGCAACGAAATATTCACTCTTGAGCCGTTTTGGCATACGCACAGCTATCGTAACCAAGCTGATAATACCCACAATCACTCCCGTACCAATGAGTGCAACCATTTCAAAACTCAGTGAATTCATCCTAGTATTTTCTCCGTTCCTAAAGCTAGTTCTAACAATGCTCTATCTCGCCGCTGCGGCGCCATCAATTGCAGTCCGACAGGCATATTTTGCACCATACCGGCAGGAATTGATATAGCCGGGATACCTGTAAGGTTAGCGCCGACTGTCATAATATCGGTCAAGTACATCTGTAAAGGATCTTTGACGTTGGCACCGATTGCAAAAGCGGTAGATGGTGCCGTAGGGCCAATCAAAAAGTCTACTTTTTTGAATGCGTCGTTGAGCTCATTGATAAGTTTTGTGCGTAGTTTTTGGGCCTTATTATAATATGCGTCGTAGTAGCCGCTACTAAGCACGTATGTGCCGATCATTATGCGGCGTTTGGCTTCTTTGCCAAAACCCTCGCTGCGGCTCCAGTTGTAGCTGTCGTCCAAACTTTTGGCATCAGGATGCGAAAAACCGTACCTTTGTCCATCATAACGGCTCAAATTGCTGCTGACTTCCGCCGGCATAATGATGTAGTAGCAGGCTAACGCCAAAGACAGAGAGGGCAGGCTGACTTCTGTTACTTCTGCGCCTGCTGCGCGTAGTTTGTCAATAGCTACTTCTACCTGTTTCTTGACCTCTTTGTCCAAACCGTCAGTCATGTACTCTTTTATGACGCCGACTTTCTTGCCGGCAACGTGGCCACCAAGGTCAACGTATGGGTTTTTGTCACGGTCGATAGTGGTACTGTCCAGTTCGTCGCGTCCAGCTATTACATCCAAAACTGCGGCCGTATCTTCAACGGTACGTGTCAGCGGACCGATGACGTCAGTACTGCTCGCCATAGCCACCACACCGCTGCGCGAGACAAGGCCATAGGTCGGCTTTAGGCCCACTGCGCCACAAAATGCCGCCGGCAAACGTATTGACCCACCGGTATCGGTACCAAGTGCGAAGGGCGCCATGTCAAGGATTACTGCCGCAGCCGATCCGCCCGATGAACCGCCAGGTACCTTGGTTTTATTGTGCGGATTTTTGGTAACCATAAAGTCGCTATTTTCGGTACTTGAGCCATGAGCAAATGCGTCAAGGTTTGCCTTTGCTACGCAAACCGCACCTTCTGCCTCCAGTCTCTCTATAGCCGTTGCTTGATACGGTGCTTCAAATCCTTTCAGAATGTTACTGGCGGCTGTGGTCTCAGAACCAAACGTCAGAAAGTTGTCTTTGGCTATGAATGGTACGCCAGCCAAGCGCCCTACCGATTCACCTGCGGCAACTTTTGCGTCAATTTCTGTCGCGCGCTCGCGGGCACGTTGGGCGGCCAATGCGATTACCACATCGAATTCCTGCTTTTTCTGAATAGTTGTCAATGCCCGTTCGACCAAGTCAACTGCTTTGGCTTCCCCAGCTTGCACCTTGGCAGCAAGTACAGTGATAGGCTCCCATTGACTGGTCATCGGTCAAGCATCCTTTTTACCTTGATATGCCCGTTTTCTATCGCTGGGGCATTCTTCAGTAGCCGCTCGGTATCCGCGCCGTAGTCAATTACCTCGTCCGGCCGGGTCACGTTTGTCAAACCGGTCACCTGATACGTTGGCTGTACGTCAGCCAAATCCACATCCTGCAGTTGCTCAACGTAGCCAAGTATCGTCTCTATCTCAATTTGAAAGGTCCGAACTTCTTCGTCCGTCAGATGGAGCCGGGCGAGCCGGGCCAATTTTAATACATCGTCTCTCGATAGTTTTGCCATTTCCTATTAGTATAGCAAAGCCGTCAGAAAGATGCTTTACAAATCCGGTTCCTGCTCGTACGATAAAGATAAGCACAAATACACGGGATAAGAAAATGGCTCTCGTCGAACACTATACCGGTCCAGACACAAACTGCTGCAACAGCAGGTCCCAAGAGCCGCCGTCCGTACGCCCTCATCATGAAGAAGAGGGCGCTTTTATTTTTGAGCGGCAAGATTCCAGCAGCGTTATCCGCCAAGGTGTTGTTGAAGTCGGTGGGGCTGCGGTTCGTTACACGTACGAGCGCCCTATAGAAGCAGACGATCCGGTACCCCTGATTGTTACGCCTGGCTATGGCGGCATCAAGCCTGCGTACCGCGATCTTCGGAATTCTTTAGCCATACACGGCAAGCCGGCAGTGACGTTCCGGCCACCACGGACACAAAGCATGTCAGCATCATTCCATCCGAAGCACGTTTTCCACCCTGACCGGTTGCTAGCGCAAGCTACCTCTGCGATCGCCCGTGATATCATTGAGCGCTACGGTCTTGTTGAAGAGTTTGCACAAGTCGATGCCGTTGGCCATTCAATGGGCGGTCCGGCGGTTGTAAGTGCCGCCCTGCATAGGCCTGAACGCTTTCGCTCGATCACCGCCATGGCAGCCGCCGGTCTCGATGGCCATACTCTTCTCGATATGGCTCGGCGCGCTCCAGGCGTCCTGAGAGACGAGCTTCTTCCGGCAGTCAAAGACATACGCTCTCGCAGTGATACCAGATCAGTCCGTGACATCGTGCACTATGTCGGGCGGAACCCTTGGCGCACGGCCGCCGAAGGCCTTGCCGTCGGTAGTGGCGATATACGCGACAAAGTTGCCGCCGTAGGCAGCCTGGGAGTCAGGACCGCCGCGTTGCAGTTCCCGAGCGACCGGTTCTTCCCGGTAGATGGAGTTCGCGAACAAGCAGCCGACCTATTCGATCATTTTCGTGAATTTCCCGACCCTAGGGCAAATCACGTCTGGCCGCAACTCGCACCCGAGGCTGTCGCCCACGAGTTAGTAGATATTACCAAGTACCTTGGTCCTATTATTGATGCAGAAGTGGTCCCTATCCACCGCTGAAATATCAAACCACCATCAAGGCGTTAGCATTACGCCAGTCAGCTTCTCTCCTTAAACGTTAAGCAGCCCCAGCACGTGATACAACACATACGCCGGCCAGATACATGCTTTCAGAAACGCCACGATAATATTGTCAAAGCCGTCGACTTGACCGACGAAATACACGACCGCACCAATCCAGGCCGCAAAGAACACGAAGCCGGTCGGACCGCTTTTCTCAATTATTTTTGTAGAAGATGAATCCTTTGCCATAGACGCCCTCCTAAGCCCTTATGTGGTTTTATTGTGCGCCCGAAACCAAAGAACGGCAAGATGGTTTACATCTTGGCTTTTATGTCGGCGATGATATCGCGAAGCTCAGCCGCCTTTTCGAACTCAAGGTTCGCAGCGGCCAGATCCATCTGGGCGGAGAGGTCTTTGATGAGGTGCTTGTATTCGTCCTTGGGGATTTTTTTGAGGTCCAGTTTGGCTTTTTTGGCTTCTTCCGGCAGATCAGGCCGAAGGCCTTTTTCGATTTCCTTTGCAATACCCGTCGGCGTTATGTCATGTTTCGTATTGTACGCTTCTTGGATTTTTCTACGCCTGGTCGTTTCATCAAGGGTGCGCTGCATACTGCCCGTGACATGATCGGCATACATGATAACACGGCCTTCGACGTGTCGGGCAGCACGGCCGACGGTTTGGATAAGCGCCTGTTCACTTCTCAAAAAACCTTCTTTGTCAGCATCCAAAATCGCTACCAGTGAAACTTCCGGCAAGTCTAATCCTTCGCGTAGCAGGTTGATACCTACCACTACGTCATAGGTACCGAGCCGTAGATCTCGCAGAATATCAGTCCTGTCCAACGTATCGACGTCACTATGAAGGTACGTCACTTTGATATTGATTTCCTGCAAGTACTCCGTCAGGTCTTCGGCCATACGTTTGGTCAAAGTGGTCACGAGGACACGTTGGCGTTTGTCTATCGTGGCCTTAATCTCGTTAATCAGGTCATCAATCTGGCCTTCAATAGGCCGCACCTCAATCGGTGGGTCGAGCAAGCCGGTGGGCCGAATGACCTGCTGGGCAGGCTCTGGACTGCGGCTAAGTTCATACTGTGCCGGCGTAGCACTGACGTAGATGACCTTGTTGATGTGCTTTTCGAACTCGGTGAATGTCAGTGGTCGGTTGTCAAGCGCGCTCGGCAGGCGAAAGCCATGCTCTACCAACACCTCTTTGCGTGCGCGGTCACCGTTGTACATGCCGCGGACTTGTGGAATCGTCATGTGTGACTCATCAACCATCATCAAAAAATCGTCCGGGAAATAATCAAGCAATGTCGCCGGTTGCTCGCCCGGTTCACGATTGGTCAAATATCGGCTGTAGTTTTCGATTCCTTTCACAAATCCCGTCTCGGTCAACATTTCCAGGTCAAACTGTGTCCGCTGGTTAAGCCGCTGCGCCTCGACCAACAAATTATGCTGCTTAAAATAATGCAGCCTCTGCTCCAGTTCTTGCTCTATCTTGCCAAGGGCAAGTTTCAGCTTGTCCTGCGGGGTAACATAGTGCGAGCCCGGGAAAACCTTGAAGCTGTCGAGGTTCGCAAGGATTTCACCCGTCAAAGGGTCGATTTTCGTGATGCGGTCCACTTCATCGCCGAAGAATTCCACCCGGTACGCCACTTCTTCGCCAGCCGGGAAAATATCCACCACGTCGCCTCGCACCCGAAACGTACTGCGATGAAAATCAATATCGTTACGCTGGTACTGGATATCGGTGAGCTGCCGCAGAAACTTGTCGCGGACCCGCCGTTCACCACGCTCGACCTTGATAGCCATGTCGCCATAGTCATCAACTGAACCTATGCCGTAAATACAGCTCACACTCGCGACAATGAGCACATCCCTGCGGGACAGTAGCGCGCTTGTTGCAGCATGCCGCAACCGGTCAATTTCTTCGTTTATGGCTGAATCTTTTTCGATGTATGTATCGCTGCGGGCAATGTACGCCTCTGGCTGATAGTAATCAAAGTAGCTGACAAAGTAATGCACCGCGTTGTTCGGAAAGAATTTCTTGAACTCACTATAGAGCTGTGCAGCCAACGTCTTGTTGTGGCTGAGCACGAGCGTCGGTTTTTGAACGTTTTGAATAACGTTCGCCATAGTAAATGTCTTGCCGGAGCCAGTCACGCCGAGCAGCGTCTGCTCTTTGACGCCGTTTTTCAACCCTTCGGTCAATTGGGCAATCGCCGTCGGCTGATCACCCATCGGTTTGTAGTCTGACTGCAGCTGGAACTTAGTCATCCTACTATTGTAACAGCCTAGAGTGCCTCTATAGTGTTCTGTACTTCCATGAGACCCCTCCGAAGCAAGTCGGCCTTCGTCTGAATCGATTGGTCATCAGGACTGCAGCCAGCATGACCACCTGTAAAGTAGTAGTAATTTTCACCTATCTTCTTTGCCGTCTTTGATACGGCGCTAAATTCATTGGGCTCCATCTGATCTTTTCTTTTTCGAATCAAATATGAGGCAGATATGCCAGAATCTACAGCGCAAGATGTGCCGTCCAATGCGTCAGATGAAAAGTATACCATCGCAGCATCTTCCCTGTTGGACCCTTCAGAGACTTTATATTTTAGGCCCTCAAGCGAGTCGTTCAGCTTGAACTTTACTCCCAGCTCTTTCACTTCGAAATAATTCACCTCTTTGGCTAATTCTGTTTTTTGCTCCTGGTTCGCGAATGTCTGTCCATTGGCTGCACATTGTTCAGGATAGCTTTCCATGACTGGGTTACCGGCTGCGACGCACTCGTCAAAATTCGTGATTGCAGCTTGCTTCGGCTCGTCCTTCTGCTGCCTCTGATACACGTACCAGCCGATGCCGCCGATGAGGCCAATGACGAGCAGCACGAGCAACATTTCTACTACTGCGAAGCCTTTGTTGTTTTTGATCATTTTTGTCCTTTTCTAAGTTGGCTTAGGTCAATAATAGGCGACTGTAGACAAAATTTCAACAAAAATAATGCTTCACTACTATATGTTTACGTAACAGAGGTAAAAATAAAAACTATGTCAATATATTGACATAGTTTTACGTCTGCAAACCGCAAATACCTGGCCCGTTATCGTATCAGTGACTAAGGGAAGCGCAGATATCAGTCCTGCGTTACGACTATCCTGGTAGCCGTAGGATGGTCTTTGCTACTCACAAAGACGGTCACCTTCATATCGGTCTTTAGATCATCCTTGCGCAGCGACTCGGTTTTTCGGGTTATCTTTGTATCGTTGCCTAACATTACTTCTTTGCGTTCGCCGCGATTAGTGTCAACGACAATACTGCCGTTTCGTATCTCATGCAGCTTGCCGGTAATCGTATTAGCAAACGGGTTATTGCCATTCCGCCATACATCTAACGCATTCCGTGTGGTCTTAGCCCTTTCCTCGGCGCGGTTGCGGCCATTGCTATAGCCCAGCATATACATGCCGCCCAGAAGGCTCAGAGCAACCACTACGATAATGAATACATACCAGAATTTTTTCTGTGACAATACGGTGCGTATACCGCGCAAACTCAGAGACGGTTTTTTCTTGACTGTAGGTGCCGATTCTCGCTCGTTACCCGGTGTTTGCTGCGACGTGAAGTTCATACCCTCTACTCCTTATTACTTATGATTATAATCTGTAATCCAATAACCCACCAGCTGTGTACATGCCCACCAACCATCTTTTATGCCTCGACCTTAGGCGACGGCTGGGTCGCAGGAAGCGTCAGTTCAACCACCAAGCCACTTGGGCGGTTATCTTTGAAAGCAATGGTGCCGCCGACTCGGTCAATAAGATACTTGGCATTGTGCAACCCCATTCCCAGGCCTTCCGTATCGTAAGTCTCAATACCACTACCGCGGCCGAAAGGAGCAAATATATTGTCTCTGGCAGCCTCTGACATGCCGGACCCTTGGTCGGTGATTGTTACCCGAACCATCGCATGAACCGCTGCTGCAGTAACCTGTACCTGACTGTTGTCAGGGCTGAACTTAATAGCGTTATCAAGTACTTGCTGGAGTATGTACTGCAATTCATCAGGGTAAGCCTGTATATGCAAGTGATCGGGAATCTCTATGCGCAGTATGATGTTTCGCTGCTGCGAGAGAGGCAGGTAGCTATCAACCACGGACTGAACGGTGGCCTTGAGGTTGGTGTTGGTGGTTGGGCCACCAACCAAGGTGTGCTTCGTGACAAAAGCCAGGGATTGGGCGAGCTTACCGAGCATCGCAAGGCCGTTGAAGTACGTTTTCGCATCTGGTTGATCCGTGATGTCGTTACTTTTAGCCTTTAGTGTATGGTGATATTCGTCGAGTGATACGGCAGCACTACCGAGCAGTGCTTGCTGTTGAGCGGCCAATGCTTTCTGTTGCCCAAGAACCATACGTTGCGCTTCATGCACCAGCTGGGTGCGTTTATGGAAGTACGCCATCACAACCAACAGGACTGCTAGCAATACGTACAGCATCACATGATTCCAAACCCGGAGCCCTGCAGCCGTGTAGGCATCCGTCAGTATAAGCACCGTATCAATGAGGCCAACCATAACAGCAGTACCAAGCAGAGGTATCCATACAGGCTTTTCGCGGGCAATCGCGAACAGCCCCTGTACCTGCGGATGATTCGTAGCGGTGTCATTAGATTGCAGTACCTGCTTGGTCTCGTTTTGCACGCCCACCGCAAAAGATGCTAGACGCTGTACCTCTTCGGTCAAGGATGCCGTAACATCTGCCGGAACACCGCCCTTTTGCCTGAGCAATTCCAAGGAATTCTTCATGATAGCTATAGGGGTGTTAAGGTAATGGGCTACGATACCAAGGAAAGCCCGGGTATCGTTACCAACTTTGGTATAGCTGGCGATAAGTAGCTTGATTGACTGGAGCTGTCGATACTCATGCCAAGACCTAAGACCCAGGGCTACGGCCACTAGGAGAAGAAGCGAGATAAAGAAGAACGGTACATACATCACAGCCTGCGGTATATGCTGAGATGGTTGTGATGGCTGGATGATGTCATCCTCCTGGTCAGTGACGACAACTGGCACGAGCGGCTCCACGGGCGTCGGCGTACCAGGCACTGGTTGATTGGTGTCCGTATCAGTGGTAGGTGTGCCTGGATCTACTGGCGGCGAAGAAGGTGGAGCAGTAGGAGAAGTCGGGGTGAGTGGAGTTTCCGGTTGGGCTGGCGGTTCCGGCTGTGGTACAGATCCAAGAGTTGTGCCTACTATCGGTGCAGCATATGGTCCGACACCTACTAGATTAATCGCAGCTACCCGGAACTGGTAAGCAGTACGCGGCGATAGGTTGACGAAAGTATGCGCGGTGGGAGTTGGTCCTTGAAGAGGTGCATTGCGCCAGGTCGTGTTGCCTTGCTTACGGTATTGCACCCGATAGCTCGTGATGGGGCTACCGCCATCTGAAGCCGGTGGCTGCCAATTGAGCTTCATCGAAGTGGTTGTCCTATTGGATATAGAGAGGGCTCGCGGAGCGGAAGGAAGCTCAGGCGACACAGGGTCGGTAGTGGCAACCCTGAAAGTGGGTGGCGCGTCCGCATTAGTCTTCCATATGTTTGCAAAGTCCCACACATCGAGCGGTGCATTGGTATTGTTATTGATAAAGTAGCCTGGATTACTGTCATCCGTATTGATAAGGTTGCACGAACTTGTAGGAGCAGTAGGGTCAATATATGGGTCGGCATCGTCGTTAAACTCCCATCTGGAGCCAATGCAGTCATCGGTTTCTATGTTTGCCCGGTCGTAGTAAGCGCTCGATAAGTCCATATCTACAGTTGGCTCAGAGGTTATGGTACCTAACACCCCTCCGACCTCGCCCTGCTGCCTACTGGTTGCGTCTATCGAGCTACTTGAAAAAGAATTGCTAATCGTCGTGGTGAAGAAAGTATCCCAGTCCTCAAAGCCCTCGACTTCCGATATACTTGAATCTATCGCGCCCCCGATGATGCCTCCGGCAATGCTGAGATCTGAATCATGGATCACTATGTCTGCACTGGCATAGGAGTTGACGATACTACCACCGTACTGCCAACCTACCAGCCCGCCGGTAAATACCGGATTAATCTCATCGGGGCCCGGATTCACTGTGGCCTCAATCCGCCCGTGTGCATATGAGTTCTCTATCTTTACAGCCGGAAGGCTGCCCACGAGACCACCAATATACACACCACTATCGTCGCTTGAGTCGGAGGATATAAATATATCCATATCCGCATACGATCGGGATATCTCTACTGTCGTTATGACGGGCATGCCCAGCGGGAATCCACCCACCAGACCACCGGCTGCTACGGCAGCATCTGATATGATCGAGCCAGATGCAGAGGAATCACGTATAACCACACTACCTTCTTCGGGCTCAATACTCGGACCTACGTCGTCTGGCGAAAACCCGGAAGTACCTATGATACCGCCATACACACCAAAGGAAGGGTCTACTTCTGGCGCAGCCTCACCCCCTATGACCAAGCCTTCTACATGCACTCCCCTGACAACCGTATTCCTGGCTTCGGCTGCCACTCCTCCTGCAAGCATGGGTCTAATTATTGAGCCGATCTGGCTGTCCTTTATGACCACGTTTTCTATTAACGAATCACGGACTGCGCCGAACAAGCCGCCAGCCATCCACACAGGCTGCTGATAGATATTGCTAATCGTATATCCCCCACCGTCAAAAGAGCCGCTAAAGGTTGGCCGGTCGTCATCATCAGCTTCAGAGCCAGTGATAGATATGAATCCTACCGCTACTCCCTCTGGTATATCCGCACCCTCAAACATATCTTCCCAATACCAACCAGTGGTGTCTGAACAGTCAATATCGTTGTCGAGAATATAGTGACCGGATGCATCGCCAAATTCTAGAGTTACCGGATCCACGACAATAGCCTGCAATTCCCTACAGTCAGATACGTGATACACCTGCTTATTGAGGGTCGCGATGGTTTCCGTATCCGACCAACTACTGTGATTATGAGCAGCATCGAAAGCCCTGACCCGTATGTCGTAACTCGTGTTGGCGTCCAGCCCGTATAGCACTACATACGAACCGACTATGGAGTCTTTATAGCTGGTCCATTCCGAAGCTGACGATTGTTTGTATGCCAACTCATATCTAGCAGCACCTGTAATATCAGCCCAGTCTACATCTACAGAGGTGGTATAGGGAATGGTGGTGGTGACACTAGGCACACCGACCGCTGCCAGGGTTGTAATAGTTACCTTTTCAGCGAAAGAGCCCTGGCCGACAGCGTTGACAGCGGCCACCCTGAAATCATACGACGTGCCAATCGACAAACCAGTCACATTCACATTCGTGGCCGAGCTGAAACCATCGTTGAACTGCGTCCAGCCCGATGCGCTAGTGGGCTTATACTCAACAATATAATCAGTAATGATGCTATTTCCGGAGGAGGCAGGCGGTTGCCAGGTCAACTCTACGGATATCGTCGTCTGTTGCGAAGAGTCCAGGTCCCGAACAACCCCGGGTACGGTTGGCACAAGCGGGCCATCGCCGATGAAAGTGGGGGTAGCGCTTGCATTCGTGCTCCATATATCATCGAAATCCCACGTATTAAGTGGTGGGTTCGTTCTGTTATTAACAAAGTAATTGGACTGTGAGCCATCCGCATTAACAGCAGTACATGTATTCCCTGTTGGTGGCGAGGTAGCATTCATGCTTTGGTCCAAATAAGAACCTACGCAGCTCGTTAAGCCGGAAGTTACCTGGTCAAAATATGAGTTGGTTACCGAAGTCAGGTTTTGATCGCTCACCAAGATAGCTCCAGCAAGAGCTCCGGACTCCAGCAATCCTGTTGCGATACCTGGCGTAGTCCCCACAGAAAATGAATCAGTTATCGAGCCCGCAAGTAAGCCCACTGCCCCACCTGCGGTAGCCATTGGACTCGCGATATTCTCCATACTGATATCCATTACTGCGTATGAACTGGTAAGAGTAACCCCGTAGGCCTGCCCAACCAGGCCACCTACTATTGCACCGCCATCACCACTATTGGCGTCCAGGCTAAGAGAGCCAAGAGCGTACGAATTAGAGATAGCCCCTCCTATAAGAGCACCGGCCAGACCGCCGCCTAATGTCACTGGCGAGTCATCGGCGGCGAGTATATCTATATCTACCTCAACAAACGACGAATCTATAGTTGAGTCCTCTAGTGACCCTCCTATGCCACCCGCCATAAATCCATTCTGAGTATTCACCATAAGGTTGCCCAAGGTAGAGATGCTACCCTTGACTGAACTATTGGTAATCTGCAACCCTTCACCGTTAGATACCAGTCCACCCGATCCGTTATATGGCATAACTTTAACGATACTGATATCTTCTATATGAACGTCATCTATCACTGAACCATACGCATGATACAACAGCCCGGTATATGGCAAATACTTACCGTTTTGGTATATGTTAGTTATCTTGTGTCCGTTGCCATAAAGGTTACCCGTGAAAGAGCCGCCACCACCCATATCCATAATGCCTATGAAACCTATCGGACCATCGGCCAGTAGCTCTGGCGGTGCAAATCCTTCCCATGTCCAGCCCGAAGTTTCCGAACAGTCTATGTCGTTGTCTATAACATAGTTACCCGTGGAGTCTCCAGGCTCGAACGTATCAGGGTTAATTGCTATGGATTGGAGTTCTTTACAATTTGTTACGTGGTAAGTTTGTCTTTCCAGAGTCGTAGCCGTAGCTATATCCGACCAGTCACTCCTGAAGTTTCCTGAATTATCCACCGTCCTGACCCGGAAGTCATAGGATGTTTCCGGCAGAAGGTCATCTATATTTATGTAGCTACCACTATAAGCATTATTGGGACTAGGACTCCAGTCAGATGACGATGATTGCTTATATTCAATTTCGTAGAACCAGGCACTCTCTACATCATCCCAATCGAGCTCCACCGAGCTCACCGAAGGGTCGGCCACCAGATTCTGTGGAGCTGGCAGGACCCCAATTACAACCGTCACTATATTTGACCACTCGCCGTATGTGTACCCTTGACCAGTCCAGCGGGAGCCCCTAACCCTAAAGTCATAACTCCCCGGGCTGAGCCCACCTTCATAATGACTCGTATCACTAAGGTCGGACCGGCGCGTCCACGAACTGTCACTTGAGAGCTTAAATTCTACATCATACCTTTCGGCGGCTGGTATCTCATTCCACGATACGTCAGCATAATTTATTCCTGCGGTAACGGTAACTTCCGGCACAGCGCAGAAGCCCTGCCCCATATCAGTAATGACCCACGAGAAGGTATCTATAATATGCTGCCTGGCTGTGGCCGCACAATAAGATGCCGATGCACCAAATGTGACACCGGACTTCAGTGATTGCTGAGACCAGGCCGCTAAGGTAACGTCGTAATTTGCTGAAGATATACCAGAACGATAGCTGGAACTACCGGACCCAAGCATATCATCCATATCCGTCACGTTGCTGACGTTCCAGCCACCTAAAGGCTGGTTGAAAGCATGGGCAGCCGAGAACATATTATTCATGTACATAACACTGCTCACGTCCCAGTCATCCAATGGTTGATTGAAGGAGACGGCCCAATGAAACATCATAGACATATTCACGACGTTGCCGACATTCCAGTTGTTCAACGGCTGGTTGAAAGCGGAAGCACCGTAAAATATGCCGTCCATGTCTGTAACACTGCCGACATTCCAACTACCTAAAGGCTGGTTGAAAGCATGGGCAGCCGAGAACATATTACTCATGTCCGTGACGTTGCCCGTATCCCACGTGTTGAGTGATTCATTAAAAGAGGACGCACCGTAAAACATGCTGCTCATACTCGTCACGTTGCTGACGTTCCAGTTGTTCAATGGTTGGTTGAAAGTAGATGCATAGTAAAACATCCCGGCCATGGTAGTCACATTGCTGACGTTCCAGTTGTTCAATGGTTGGTTGAAGGAGGAGGCGCTGGAGAACATATTATTCATAGTAGTGACATTACTCACATCCCACATGCTCAGCGGTTGGTTGAAGGCGGCAGCACCACCCGAGAAGGAATAGTCTCCAAACATGCTACTCATGTCCGTAACACTGCTCACATCCCAGTCATCCAATGGTTGGTTGAAAGACGAAGCAGCCGAGAACATACGTTCCATATTGGTCACGTTGCTGACGTTCCAGTTGTTCAATGGTTGGTTGAAAGCCCGCGCTTCCATAAACATAACAGCCATATTGGTTATATTGCTCACATCCCAATGGTCTATATGCCCATTGAATGAATTGGCTAATCTGAACATCTCAATTGCACTAACGACGTTAGATAAGTCGGGTGCATCTGCGGCAGATATGTTTGTGAGATTCCCTGCCTGGAAAAACATACCGGTCATACTCTGCCACGTAATATTTCCCCATTGTTTGACATCAATAATTTTGGCATAATCTCCCGAATTCCAACCATTCCAGTGCGGAAACTGTCCTGTCACCGCAATATCGTACTCGCCTGGTGAACCGTATGTACAGGTTACATTTCCTGCCTGGCTGGTATGCTCTAGAGTGCCGTTATTATCGCAGTCTACGGCATAGTTGTAGGTATGCTGTGAGGTGCTTGTTGGGATAGTGAACTGGGTAGAAGAACTGGAACCGGGATTATTAGTCTTGACCCGGACAATAAACTCGTCCGGTGTGTAGGTACCGTTATAGGTAATGATATTGTCCGTAGAAGCAGAGGCTTGGTTAGTGCCTGAAAGAAGGTCTTGGGCCGATACAAGCTCTTGGGCCAAGGTGGGCTGTATGGTGCCTGGTGCAGTGGCCTGGATCCTCACCTCAAAAGTAGTGTTATCAAACGGTTCAGCTTCGGTGATAGACTGGACCTGCTGACCTGGTGCTGTACCCGATAGAGTGATGTCGTCATGCGTGAAGGTGCTCTTGTCGACCGGCTCTGAGAACTCGACAGTAAATATGGACGTGTATGAAGGGCTGGGGGTCTGCCGTGCCTGACTTTTGATTAATCGTGACAACAAGTGACCCAGGGGCGGCAAGCGAACGAGTAACAAAAAGAGCCATACTGTAAGAAACAAGTACTAATGTGAAAGTACCGAGGCCGATGGCGTAGCCTAAGCCTCGTTTGCGGTAATGTAATTTGGGCAAAGTAACCACACGCATGTGATGAAAGGGTGTGTATATGACCGTTGGCATCTCCATAAACAAGGGTCTCTTGTGTTGCTGGTAGTCTATGTAGAAGTATAGTAGCGCCCCGCCCAGACACACGATGGCAAATCCGAACATGGAAATAGAGCTTATGCCACCGGCGAACGGTGAGGAAGCCAGGCTTTGCTGCCACAAGAAGCTTTTCACCAGAGATAATTCACTAGCAAGCCATGTCAGTAGGATGCTTAGGCAGAGCAAAGCAAAGACTGCGGCAATTCTAAGCCATCGTTTTTGCAATAGATTGCCTAATCCACGCCGTAGCCTCAACACTTCCCCTCTCATGCTTATGGTTAATTATATTATATAAAAGATAACGAAAAAAGTCAGCTAGCAAGGTGTTTTGGCAGCATCCTACAAGAACATTTGGTCAAAAATATTTTCAGTTCCGGTGACTTTTGCCGCGTCCTGCGATAACTGCTGCAACACCTGATACTCGAGCGCCGGCTGGCCGATATAACGCACGAACAGCTCACTCCAAAGACTGGCCCTGAATTGATGGATGACATGCATGCCAAATGGCAGTTGGTTCACGTAGTTGACGGCTGCATCCATCAGGCAGAAGCTTACGATACCACCAGGGGTCTTTAGGGCCACATAGTCCATTTCGTGCCAAAAATGCAGTGCCGGCTCGATGCGGTACAACACCTCTTCGGCTTTTCGCCAGAACAGGTCTTCGGCCTGGACGTGCGGCTCGAATATCTCCGGTACATGCGTGCCATTCTTGCCGAAGTGACGCTGTACATTGCGCCAATGCACATCATGACCGGCAACTTTTGCGTGGTTCCTGGGGTCGTGTACAAGTGTCTTAACGATGACATCACCAAAATCCGGTCTGACCTGCTGCATCTTGAAGTACGTACTATACATGCGAATCTCGTTCAGATAGTGAAGTACTAGCGGCAAAACGGCTACCGTTATTCCAGGCAGCCGACTGAGCGGCAGCGGCAACAGGGCTATGACGCCCATTTCCTTCATGTGGGTGACATTGTGGCGTTGCTTCTTTGCGTAGGCCTCGGCCGTAACCCCCCACTTCTTGGCATCCAGATTAATAAACGTAATATCTCGTGTCTCAAAGTCCCGCGAAGAAAGGTGTTTGTACTTGCGCGTAAAAGCCTGTAGCCATTCCTGTGATTCAACAAAACGCATGGCCACGAATAGCTCAGCCGTGGGCTCACGCTTCAACATAGAGTCGATAGAGCGATAGCCAAGCTGTTTCATGATTTTTTTTGGCGGCGTCAATTTCAACAGGCGCTTTGCGGTAGCAGGCTTTAGCGCCCAGGCTGATTTGGGCGTATCAAGCTTGTTTACAAAAGACACTATCCTCGGGAGGATATCTTGGACATCTGTTGGGTCTGTCGCACCGAGACGGCGCGCCAGGAACTCGTCATGCTTTTTGATAAGCCCCAGTAGTGCATGATAGAGCTCTTCGGCAGTGGTATCCTTGGGGTCAAGACCAAGCTCACGCGTTTTCTGATGGGTCTTTCGAATAATCTCTGAGTACAACCGCACATCCGTGCCGGGTTGACCGCTCGCCGCCTCAAGTTGATGTATACCTATCGAGAACAACGGATCATCCACGCCCAAGAGTTCTGCAAGCACTTTACACATAGTTACTCTTAGGATACTCCAGCGAAGCTTGGGCGTAAAGCCATAAGCACTTGCGCTGCAGCTTTGTTTCACGATAGGATGTGCAGCAATGACTACTCACCTGCAACCACCCGGTGTTTCTATGGAATTCGAAAGCGGTATCGCCCTGGAAGCACCTCCTCACCCTACAATGGGCATCGCAGCAGAACAAATCGCCAATGGCCTAACTGCCGTAAGGGGCGTTGGCGCGGTTGCCCTCAATCGACATATCGTACATAGCGAAGGATACCAGTCGTGGCAAACGGTGGGCGCCTTTACGCTGCTTGCACTAACTGATCTGGAAGGCAAACTGGCCCGCTGGGGCCGTAGGCTTCAAGACAAGGATGAAAACGTCTCACGTCCTGTCCAGTCCTATATCGACCATCTTACAGATAAGGGTCTGGTAGATGGCACTATGGCTGCGGTTGCTGAGCGGGAAAAGAGAAACGGTAACACTGTCTACGCCACTGCCGTAGCAGCGGCCACCGGCGTGACCACGGCACGCGATGTGGTAACGACCATAGACCGTATTGCAGCGGATGTGCAAGGCATAGATACCCGCGCACAAAAATCCGGCAAACAAAAAGCGTTGAAACAGTACGTTGCCATAGGGTTCGCCTTATCTCCACTCGCAAGAACCACAATCGGAAAGACAATCGCCGCTTTCGGCATGGCACACACCACCAAGGAATCACTTACCAGCGGTTGGGAGCTTCACGCTTCATTTGCTAAGCAACGCAAACTAAGAAAAGCTGGCTAGTTATTTAGGACCTAGAATCGCTCGGGCTTATACCACTCTGGAGCATTTTTGAGGTATTCTTCGAGCTGAGCTTCGCTCAGGAGGCCTTTTTGGGCACCCACGTTCTGCACGACATTCATCGAATTGATCGGCGCCCACTGCAACGCACCTTCAATCGTATTGCCTTTGATGATAGCAGCCACGAAGGTTGACGCGAACGCGTCGCCGGCGCCAGTCCGCTCGTACGGGGCCTTTGGATCAGGGTATGGCGGCATCTTGAACCGATCTTGGCCGTCAGACGCATATGCGCCAGCCGGACCGTCGGTTATGACGACAATCCGAGGTCCAAGCTCGTGCAATTTATTCATGAGGTCGGTTACGTCGTCGTAATTTCCACCCGACACGGTTACGGCTTCTTCGCGGTTTAGGACAAGTACTTCGGTCCGAGCATACAGTTCGCGCAGACGTTCGGCACCTGCCTCCAGCTGGAACGTACCGGGCTGAAAGGCCAGTTTGACCTCAGGGTTGTCAGTGAGCCAGTCAACGACCATATCATGGTACTTATCCAAGGCGTTCTTGCTAATCGAACTAAAATAAATCCACTTCGGGATATCAGCCTTCGTGAAACGTGGCCATTGATAGTTATACTCTTCGTGATTGATGAGGATCGTACGCTCTTCTTTGTACCACAACACATAATGATAGTTTGTCACCTTTTTGTTGTTGATACGCACAAAGCGTGTGTCAACACGTTCATCTTCCAGTGCGTCTATGATGTCCCGACCATACTTGTCCTTGCCGACGTTACTCACAAGTCCGCTATGGATACCGAGCCGGGCAAAACTCACGGATGCATTCGCGGCGTTTCCCACGCCATTGACCACCACAGCTTTTTCGAATGGGATTTTTGTCGCAAATGGCATGGCCAACCATTTACCATTTTCGTTCTCATAAGCCTGCGCCCTGTCGTCAAACAATTTTATAAACGCATCGATAACAACATCGCCTACAGATAAAACTTCAAGTGCCATGTTTCCTCACCCTTATTTTGCTTATGTTAATTCTATGATACCCGTTATGGACTTTTATTGCCAGCCGCTTCAGGGCTGCGCTTTGCCCGCTGCATTAAACATGTCGATTTTACTTTCGACCACACCTTGGACCGCATCAATAACTTCGTCCATCAATTTTACGACTGCATACTCGGATTTGTTCTGTTCGAGTACTTGCTCGAGCGTTTTGCGATATGCGACACGCATATCCGAGTTGATATTTATTTTCGTGACGCCGATTCTTACCGCTTCAACGAAATAGTGTCCGGGTGTGCCGCTGCCGCCATGCAGTGAAATATTGCAATCTATCGCTTCACGGATTTGCCGCAGCAATTCAGTATCAAGTTTCTTTGGTACCGGGTACTTGCCATGAAGGTTTCCGACCGCTGCCGCGAAAGTATCGATACCCGTCGCCTCTACGAACGACCGGGCACCGTCCGGTGTACTGAATGTCTTTTTGACTTCGTTGTAGTCAAACTTTTCCGTAAATAAGTTACTACCGCCGCCAAAGTAGTGCGGTTCGCTTTCGACCATAGCGCCGGTCAGCCTGGCATAGTTCACGATCTGACGCGTTTCAGCGACAATTTCTTCTAGGGTTGCATCTTTTCGTGCTTGGGAGATATCGATATGGATAAATTCATAGCCAGCCTCGATACCAGCGATAGCGGACGCAACTGTTGGGCTGTGGTCGAGATTGATGTACATCTCGACCCCGTATTCTTGTTTGTAGTTGTCGACCATATCCCGGACATTCTCAAGTCCAAGCGCGTCAACCTCACCCTGGCTGACTTCTATCATAAGAGGGGCATTCTTGGCCTTGGCAGCACGCGCAATCGCGATAAGTGTTTCCTGGTTATCAATGTTGAACGCACCGAGCGCAAAACGCTGCTCCCGAGCGCGCTGCATCGCAGCACGTGCCTTTTGACAGTTTTCCCTCATCTGCCTAAGTGTCAATGACATATGTTACCCTACCCCTTTTTCTTTACGTCCCACCACTTCATGTGCAGCCATGGCAATATGTTTTGCCGTCAGCCCAAGGTGCTCAAACAGCTCATCCGGCTTGCCGGATTCACCGAACCTATCTTTGATGCCAATCCGCCGCATGGGTGCCGGATACTCATCGGCTAGCAGCTCAGCGACTGCGCCGCCAAGACCCCCGTTCATCTGGGCTTCTTCAGCGGTTACGACCGCACCGGTCTTCTTCACACTTTTAAGGATTGCCGCCGTGTCCAGTGGCTTAATAGTCGGACAGTGGAGGACTTCTGCGTCGATACCATCTTTGAGCAGCATATCGGCAGCCAGGAGCGCCTGGTAGGTCATCGTCCCGGTGGCGACAATAGTCACATCCACGCCTTCGTCATATACATACGCCTTACCAATTTCGAAAGGTGTTTCCTGTGTGGTAATCACAGCGGAAGCTTCGCGAGCCAAGCGCATGTAGGCCGGCCGGCTATCCTTTGCGAGCGCAAGCGTGACTTTCTCCGCTTCAATACTGTCACAAGGTGCCACAACTACTATGTTCGGCAACACGCGCATGATAGCAATGTCTTCCAGCATCTGGTGTGTCGCGCCATCGGGCCCCACGGAAACCCCTGCATGCGAACCAATGATCTTGACAGGCCGGTCATTCAAGCAAATCGTCGTACGAATCTGTTCCCAGTTACGGCCAGGACTAAATGCCGCATAGCTACTCACAAAAGGAATTTTGTCCTGTGCCGCCAAGCCAGAACCAACCGTGACGAGGTTCTGTTCGGCCACACCAATTTCAACGAACCTATCAGGAAATGCTTCGCGAAACAGGTGCATCTGTGTCGATTCGGTCAAGTCCGCACATACAGCCACCACGTTCACGTCCAACTCGCCAGCCTTCTTTAGCCCGCGGCCGAAACCTTTGCGGTTCGGTTCTTTTGCGATGTCTGTCGCAAGAATGTTCTCTACAAGATGATACTTACTCATGTTCGCTCCTGATTTTTCCTTTGAGCGTACGAAGTTCGGCTAAGGCAACTTTTGCTTGGCTAGCCTTCGGAGGCGCACCAGAAACGTCCTGCAGGCCAGGAGGCGCGCCGTGCCAGCGGAAATCATACTCCATATAGTCCACCCCCTTGCCGGGTATGGTGTGCGCGATGATGACACTAGGCTTTTCAGTAATTGCACGTGCCATCGAACATGCATCAATGACGCTTTCTATATTGTGGCCGTCAATTTCCTGGACATGCCAGCCAAATGATTCCCACTTGTCGCGCAAATCCTCCAGTGGCATGACATCTTCGGTTGGTCCATCAATCTGTATATTATTACGGTCAATGATGCCTATGATGTTATAAAGCTTGTATTTGCTCGCCAGCATCGCAGCTTCCCAAACGTTCCCCTCGTTCAGCTCACCGTCGCCCATGACGACGTAAATCCAGCGCTTGCTCTGTTCGTTATTCATGCGCATGGCGAGTGACATACCTGCCGCCTGGCTCAGGCCGCAGCCGAGCGGACCACTGGTATTCTCGAGCCCGGGTAATAGCTTCCGTTCGGGGTGGCCTTGCAGTCGGGAGCCGAATTTACGAAGCGTCATCAGCTCCTTGCGGTCAAAGAAACCTGCGTGAGCCATTGTCGCATATTGCACCGGTACCGTGTGGCCATTGCTGAGCAGGAATATATCGCGCTCATCCCAATCCGGCCGCTTTGGATCATAGTGCATGATATCAAAATAAAGCGCCGTGAGAATATCAGCCAGTCCGAGCGGCCCGGCACTGTGGCCAGAACCAGCCTCCTCAAGCATACGGATGATATCCATGCGAATATCATGGGCCTTACGCTCAAGGTCTTCTAAAGTCATGTGTGGTCTAGTCATTGCTGTTTCTTTTAGTGTCGCTTATAGGTGAAACCAATGCTTCCAGTGTAGCATAAGCTTCTTGCGGGTTCGAGGCTTGCTGGATGAAGCCGCCGACATTCAGCACATCCACGCCACCGACAGCAAGCGCTGCTGCATTATCCGCGTTAATACCGCCGTCCCAACCAATTTCGATATCAGGGTTTAATTGTCTGGCTTTTTTGGCTTTTTCAAGCAGACCTAAATCAGCCTGGCCACCAAAACGGCCGAGATCACCACTGAAAATCAGTATATGGTCAAAGCTTGATAACAACCGCTCCACCCATTCGACAGGAGTCTCCTTGAGTACCGACAAGCCAGCGCGTATACCATACCGGTGCAATTCCGCGGCGAAGTGCATATGGTCAACCGTCGCTTCGCTGTGGATGATGACAAGGTTCGGCCTCAGTTTCACGAGTAGCCCCAGATGTTCATCCGGTCGCTGATACATCAAATGAATGTCGGCAATTACGTTTTGTGGCCACCAGATCTTCTCCAGAGCGACTGATTTCGTCGGAGCAAAGACGCCGTCCATCAAATCAATCTGGATACGCTCTGCAAAAGGAACGATCCGCTCCATCTGTTCACGGAACTCATGTGGCTCACCAGCCAGAACTGTCGGGCAAATAGTTGCCATCTCTAATTCCTGTCTAATTTGTCAATCCGGCGTTGGTGGCGCTCGACGCCGCCAAACTGAGTTTCAAGCCAGATTTTTACGGCTTTTTCTATCTCGCTTTGGTTCAAAAATCTTGCGGCAAGACTAAGCATATTCGCACTGTTGTGTTCACGACTCAAGCGCAGCACTTCAAACTCATCCCGCGCAGGCTGCCCTTCTGCATCGACCGCGCCGACCGGTCGTGCCGGCCCATAATAAACCGCGCAGCGTACGCCAACCACACGGTTTGCCGCCATAGCCTCGCCTTGTCCGCTGCCGCCCATAATTATCCCGGCTTCGCACTCATCGGAGGCAACTGCCTGGGCAGCAGGAAAAATAAAGTCAGGGTAATCGTCATCCGGCTGGAAACCCTTGGGGCCGTAATTTACGCACTCATGCCCCTGCGATTCAAGGTACTGCTGTAATTGACCAAGCAGCTTAAGTCCCGTATGGTCAGTCGATAACGCTAGCTTCATGGTTTTAGATTATGGACGCTTTGGATTTATTTGTGAAGGGCTTTGCCAACGTCCGCCACTACTTCAACCAACCGGTTGCTATATCCCCATTCATTGTCATACCATGCCACAACTTTGAGCATGTTACCGCCGATAACCGCAGTCAGGTTCAGGTCAACGATTGCCGAGTGGCTATTTCCTATGAAGTCACTACTTACCAGCTCTTCTTCGGTAGCATCCAAAATACCTTGGTAATATGGCTCTTTGACGGCTTTTTTAAAGACATCGTTCACTTCTTCCACCGTCACCGGACGCTTGGTAATGACCACGAAGTCACTCAGTGAAACAACCGGGGTGGGGACACGCACGCTCATGCCGCCGAATACACCCTCCAGCTGTGGCAAAGCCTTGGCGGCCGCAATCGATGCTCCGGTCGTCGTCGGTACGATATTTTCTGCGGCATTACGGGCTTCTCGCAGGTCTTTGGCCGGTGCGTCCTGTAATTTCTGGCTGGCAGTATAGCTATGTACAGTAGTCATCATGGCCTTATCAATACCGAACGCATTTTCCAGCACCGCCATGACAGGCGTTATGCAGTTCGTCGTACATGAGGCGTTACTGATAATATCGCCTTCTTTATCCAACACATCTTCGTTGACACCAAGCACCACGGTATTTGCGCCCTCACCTTTTGCGGGGGCAGATATAACCACCTTCTTTGCCCCGGCACCTATATGCGCCTTGGCTTTTGCCGGATCAACAAAAAACCCGGTTGACTCGATTACGACATCAATGTTGAGCTGCTTCCATGGTAGTTTGGCCGGATCCATCTCCGCCAGTACCTGTATAGATGTGCCATCGACTTTGATGTTCTTGTCGTCATGTCCTACATCATGGCCATAGGTACCGTAGTTGCTGTCATGCTTCAGCAAGTGTGCCAACGTCTTCGTGTCGGTCAAATCATTTATGGCGACGATTTCCAGGTCGCTGCGCTCAAATGCTACCTTAAACGCGTTGCGCCCAATCCGGCCGAAGCCGTTGATTGCTATCTTTGTCTTTGCCATACCACCCCCATGAGTTAGCTTGAAGTCTTATATCTATGTGAAGTATAAACCGCAAAAGCTTATCTGAGCAACATTGACAAATATTCTTATCTGTACTATAATTAAAAGATATGAGCATCAGGGTAGAATTTTCACCTGAGTATAGCAACGAGCAAGTAGAGCTTCCGCCGATCGCACCTGGACAAGCCGGCTCTTTTTCCGACTTTACGAATGGTAATCGGGATATTATCTCCGCTATCTGTAACCAAGACGATAAGGGCGGCCTAGTGTATCGTTTCCCAAATGAGGATTTTCCTGAAAATAATCTTGCGCGAGTCATACCACTCGACGCGTACACCGACGATAGAGTCATAGCCGAAATTGGATGGTGCCGCAAATTTGAAACAGATATCACGACCGAGACCAGACGCCACGGCCGACTTATCCTGATCCACACCGTACTCCGCTAGTTCACCCTGTTCGGGAATTCACCTTCGGCTGTACTCACTATATTTGCAACCCATTTTGTCATTACATTGTTCATTGAGCCATCAGTAACCCATCCATATGCCGGCGCAGCCCACACGTTGCCTTCGTACTGATCAAAGCTCTCAGGCTTTGCTTCAAAACCATAGCCAAAAATCTTACCATCTTTGACTAGTTCAATTATTTTATCTTTGTTCTCCAGTTCAACAATGTCAATTATGATTGCTGATGATTTTAGCCTGCCTAACAATTCATCGGTTATTAATGAATCTGTTTCTTCGTTGTGTGCAAAAGCAGGCACAATGACGTCTGCATTCTCAAAAATATCGTCCAACTCTCTGTACTCATATTCATCATTGCGTGTGTTCTTTGACCAATAAATCACATCTAGTCCAAGACCTCTTAGCCGTTCCGCAATCGCAACACCGTTATGCCCAAGGCCGATAATACCGGCAGCTTTACCTTTTAATTCAACTCCTCGATATTTCATAAAGTCTTTGTCAAAATCCAACGGAAAACCATCTTTGATGAGCCGCGGAATCTGTCTAGCAACATTCAGCAGCATGGTCACCGCCCATTCCGCAACGGCCTGCGCTGAGAAGTTCCGTATATTGCAAACGGGGATGTTATTGTTATCTGCATAGGCTGTATCAATCCAGGAAAATGAAGTCGCCGCCCCAAGAATAGCTTTGAGATTTGGAATATTCTTATAATCTTCAGAGGCTAGGCTCCAGCCAACATAGTCTGGGTTAACGCACAATACTCGCTCTTCATCTCCTTCGAAGAGTTCCTTACAGTTCGATAACGGTGCAATTTCTTTCGTAACAACGAGCTCCACATCAGCGGAGGCCAGAGTATCAAGCAGCTCATTCGTTACAAGTTCTTCCCACAACGGATCAAATATAAATGCCTTCACGCCTCTACCTCTTCGGTATTAGTTTTATCCATTAATCCCAGCCCTATCCTATTGATAGGCTGTATGCCAGGCTTAGGGAATTTTCTTATCCCTGTAGCGATCAAATCTGTATTTAGTGAGCCGATTACTATCGTTTTCATTTCTTAACAATTGCTGTTACTTCAATCTCAATCTTTGCACCGTCTCTAGTGAATCTATTTGCTTCTATAAGGGTGCTTACTGGCATTGCATTTTTGAAGTATTCAGCTCTAATGGCTGAGACTTTGTCAAAGTCATTCATATTAGTGATATAAATGACCGCTTTAACCACATCATCAATGGACGCATCTGCTTGTTGCAAAATCTTGGTAATGTCCTCAAACACTAACCTCGTTTGCTCTTCTACATCGTCAGTAACCACTCTGTGGTTATTGTCCTGCGGTGCCTGTATACCAGATACAAAAATGAGATAAAAGCTACCCAGATCTATTTTCTTGGCTGGCGTATAACTACCTCTCGTCTTATAGCCATTGGGTAGGATGTCTTTAATAAAGTCTTTGCTCATTTTTACTCCTTTGCATATGGACTTTCACTTTCATCTACAAATCGTACGTGTCGCTCATTTTCTGCCGTCCAGGCTGGCGATACCGTTAAAGCCATTTCCATAGTTCCAAAATAATGTATGCGGGTGTTTGGCGGTATAACGACTAAATCTGTAGCTTCAACTTCTACAGACTCATCATCAAGCATAAAAGTCCCCTTGCCCTTGATGATGTAGTAGGTAAAAGCACTTTTTGTATCATAAAACTCTTGAAAGTGACCTTTCTTGACTGACACGTGACACACATTTGCAGAAGGCTCATCTTGTCCGTAAATGGTTAGGTCAATGCCGTGCTTATTGAACTTGTCAGCTTCTTTAGTGGTATATTTGTACTTCTTGCTCATATTTTTAATAAACCACGTGTACTTCGTTTAACCAGATTTTCTCAGGACGTGTCAACATAAAGGCAACTACTTCTGCTAAGTCTTCTGGATTGGTAAACTTCTCCACCGGGAAGTCACCATCACCGGCCTTAGCAAACATTTCCGTTGCCGTTCCTGCTTGATACAAAGCTCCGATTCGTATTGGTTCTTCTTTGGTATCTTCTCGGAGTACGTCGGTAAAGCCTTTCATACCATACTTACTTGCCGTATAGGCAATCTGCCCGGCTTGAGCTACGAGTCCTGATTTTGAGATAACGTTAAGTATGGCGGTGCCTTCACGACTTCTCATTTGTTCTAATAATTGACGCGTTAGTAAGATTTGTGAGGTTAGGTTGAGGTTTATAACTGTTTGGATTTTATCTTCACTTAGCGTGGTGATGTCGCCCACCTTATGCCAGATGCCAGCATTATTAATTAGAACATCGACTCTTTGCTTACCTATAACTTCTTCGACAATTGAGCGTCTCTTATCGTCGTCAGTCAGATCAAAGGCATACATTTCTACCTCTGCGCCATTTGCTTCACAGACGCTCTTAACAGTCTGTAGCTTGGCTTTATCACGCCCGAAAAGAATTAGATTTTCTTTGCGTTCGGACAGCTTAGCTGCAATGCTTCTGCCAATTCCGTCGCTTGCGCCGGTGATGAGAACTGTCTTCATGCTACTGTTTCGACCAACGTTGTTGG
>JAKQHX010000015.1 GCA_029557815.1 bacterium | reverse complement strand
GGCTATCCTCAACTGGTACAAAGAAGAGGGCATGATATTTAACGGATGCTGCTTAGATTGATACCGGAACCAGAGCCTCCCTTAAATATCATGCCCTCTTCTTTGTACCAGTTGAGGATAGCCGGCATAGTGTCTTCTACCGCCAGGATAAAACATGCACTCGCCTGCTGGGAACGCTCTGGTACGCCGATGTTAAACCACACGGGTGAGTTAAAAGCTGCTCTCTGGGTAGCAAGAATGAACTTCAGTTCTTCACGATAATCTTCCGCTTCAGCATCAGACTCGAAGTAACCTTCCTGCAGTCCCTGACGAGTGACGGTATCGACAACCCGGTCAATGAGGTCCTTAAGCGAGTTTTCACGCTCTGACGTCCCTGGTGTGCCGCTAAAATACTTCTGCGCGACAATATTGATAGCATTAAGCGACCATCCTTCGGGAAATTCTACACCCCTTTGCTCAAAAACCGGCTTCCCGGTTGCCGGGTTCATGATAACCGAGTCACGCTTAACCCACTTTATCTCATCATATGCCTTGCTCTTTGGGGGCGTTAGTAAACGCCTGTGACCCAGGATTGCTGTTTGTCCCATAGTGTGTACCCTCACTTTTATCGGTGCCGAAAAAACCGTCTCTTCCGGTCACCGTTTGTTAAATTTTTATTAAGGTTTTTATTTAGAGCTCTCGTGTTTGGCGTCCGCTCTCAAAGACACCGACCGATACTCCCTCCGAGCCTCAAACTCTGTATCTAGTTATACTACGTTCCCTTAAAGATACAAGACCTTCCTTCAGGATCGAGGGGAGCCGTCAAACGCTAAGGCTTAACGGGGTTGGTTTTTCTCTCGCGGATCTGAAGTAACTCACGTTCAAATCCAGCGATATCCTTGAATCGGCGGTATACGCTCGCAAAACGCACATATGCTACCTCGCTTAGTGGTGCGAGACGCTCCATTACCATATCGCCTATCTTGGCCGTAGGCGTTTCCTGCTCGCCACAAGCATGGATATGTTGCTCAATATCCGCAACTAAGCGCTCAAGCTGTAGGCTTGTGACCTGCGTCTTTTCACATGCCCTGTATAGGCCAGCCAAAAGTTTGTCACGATTAAACAATTCTCTCGTACCATCGTTTTTTATCACAATTATCTGTGGTCGCTCTATACGCTCATAGGTCGTGAAACGGTACTGACAATTGGTGCATGCACGTCGACGGCGAATTGCTTCACCCTCAGATACATCACGTGACTCGATGACTTTTGTGTCGGCCTGTTGACATTGGCTGCACTTCATCTATTGCACACCTCCTTGGTTTACCCATCTGTAAGCCAGAAACCAGGGAGACAGCCTTTCTGTAATGCGAAAGGTTAGAATTTGCTCATCCCTATTTGTCCAAGCGGCCTCAGATGTGTAAAAGTTTTATTCATCTGAACGTACGATCACTATATTCGCTGTGCTATATATAGTGTCTATAATCTTAAGCATAGCCCTAGCTATAGCGTTTTGCAAGCAAAATGTGGTGTATTATTTACGCGGCTTTTGTATCGTCAGACTTATCCTCAGACTTGTCTTCTGAGCTTTGTCGACGGTTTTTGAGGCGTCTTAGAAACGAGGGCTTCTGTAGCTCGTCTTCTTCGGTTGAACCGACAAATGTTTGTGAAGTCGCCGCTTCAGGATCTTCGCTGACGACAGCAGGTTCAGTACTCTCGTCACCTTCCATGTGCCAGATATTTGGCATAGGTTTTTCTTCGAAGGCTTTTGCGGCTTCATTTGGCTCGTCCAGATTGGTATCTATATCAGATAGATCGTTGTCATTTGTACTTACAACAGATGAGCTATCAGCAATCGAACTTGTAGTGTTATTCACATCACGGTTCGCAAAATAGGCAGCATCGAAACCTGTGGCTACCACTGTGATAATGATTTCTTCCTCCAGGTCAGGACTAATGGTTGCGCCAAAAATAATATTAGCATCAGGGTCAGCCGCGGCGGTTATGGTCTCTGCAGCGGTATTGATTTCATGCATGGACATATTCATGCCGCCAATGACATTGAACAAAATACCCCGTGCTCCGTCGATAGATACTTCTAGAAGCGGCGATTCTACAGCCTGCTGAGCAGCTTTCACCGCCCTATCATCTCCACTCGCCCGGCCAATACCCATGAGCGCCGAACCGGCATTCTGCATAACTGCTTTGACATCGGCAAAGTCAAGGTTGATAAGCCCATGCACGGTAATCAGGTCCGAAATCCCTTGAACCCCTTGGCGAAGCACGTCATCTGCCACCTTGAACGCCTCAAGAAGCGGAGTCTGGCGATCAATTGTCTGTAACAACCGATCGTTCGGGATGACTATGAGTGTATCTACAGCTTTACGGAGATTACTGATTGCTGTCTCTGCATTGCGTCGACGCTTATCACCCTCAAAAGCGAAAGGTTTTGTAGCGAATCCTACAACAAGAGCGCCAGATTGGCGTGCCACCTCTGCAACAATATGCCCGGCGCCGCTTCCTGTCCCTCCCCCAGCGCCAATTGTAATGAATACCATGTCAGCGCCTTCGACCACTTTCTTTATATCATCAATCGATTCAGTCGCAGCCTTTTCGCCAACTGACGGATCGGCACCAGCGCCCAACCCACGAGTCGTATCACTACCAATATGTATTTTGTGCTGTGCTAACGAATGATGTAACGCCTGGGCATCAGTATTCACGACAATAAACTCAACGCCATCAACGCCTGCTTCTATCATCCGGTTTACCGCTGCGCCGCCGGCGCCGCCCACTCCGATTACTTTAATCCGTGCAAAAGTCTCTATCGCTGGTGCAACTTGTGGCATCTTATAAGATTCCTCTTCTTTGTCCTTCTTTATAGAAAGGAGTATATCATACGAAAGCGAGCAGTATTAGTCTTAGCGCTTGAATCGCTTTATCAGTCCATTGATAAGACCGAACATACTTTCATTTGGCTGGCCGGGAACCTGGTCGCTCATCGGCATAAAGAGCATATCTAACAGCATAAGTCCTACTGCGCCGGCATATGCCGGATCCTGGACCGTATCAACCAGGCCTGATAGCGGCTGAAGCGACCCTACTCTTGTGGCAAGCTCAAGTTTCTCTTTCGTAAATTCGGCAATACCAGGCAGATTAGCCGTACCGCCAACCAGTACGACCCCGCCCGGAAGTTTGCGAGAGCGGTGGATTTTCTTCAGTTCTTTGTCCACATACTCAAGGATTTCCTCAACCCGTGCCTCTGTAATCATTCGAATATCTTCGGCATCAAAAACGTGAGTCTTTTCTTCATGCACCACGGATACGCTGCCAATTTTCGCCTCCCCTTCAAGGCTCGCATGCTTAAGCTTCACCTCCTCGGCAACGTCCAAGTCGGTCTTAAGGCCAATTGCTAAATCGTTTGTGATATTCAGTCCGCCGAGCGGCAAAACCGCAACATGCTGGACTTCACCGTCTTCTATAACCGTTAAGTTGGTCGTACCTGCGCCAATATCAAGCAGAAGTGTACCCGACTCTTTCTGCTGGCGATTAAGCACAGCTTCAGCTGCAGCAAGGCTCGTGACGGTATAATGGCTCGGGCTGACATTTGCTTTCTCAAGCACCAGGCTGAGACTTTTGAGGTTTGGTGACGCCGCGGTTACGATATGAGTGTCTACTTCTAGGCGCACACCCTGCATCCCAACCGGATCCTTGATATTATCCTGCCCATCAAGTCGATAATTCTTCGCAAAGACTTGGATAATCTCTCTGTTCGGTGGCAGCTTTACGATAGTTGCCGCTTCTTCTGCCCGTAGCCGGTCTTCGGCTGAAATTTCACGGTTGGCCGTGCTTATCGCGATGACACCCCTGGAGTTCATGCCTGTAACATGTGAGCCATTGATGTTTACCGTCGCGTTGTGTATTTGCACACCAGAAAGCCGCTCAGCTTCAGTTATAGCGTGTATAACCGCTTCGACAACATCATCCACATGCACCACTACGCCCCTACGCATACCAAGATTTGGCGCACTACCATGACCAATGATCGAGGGATGTGCGGGATCTTGAGCATCAACCATCCCAACAACGCATCTAACAGAGCTCGTACCAATGTCGAGACCAAAGAAATGACTTTGCGAAGATTCGCGCATGCTGGAAGTATACCATAAGAGCTATAAGCGAATAGCTATTTGTAGCAACTTAGAGCTGCGTAAGAATCTCTGAACCGGTCTCTGTAATAAGTACTGTGTGCTCAAAGTGAGCAGCCAGGGATCTGTCATTCGATCGGACAGTCCAGCCGTCTATATCTATAAATACCCGGAAATCACCGAGGGTAGCCATTGGCTCGATTGCGATTGTCATACCGGCGGAAAGCTTTGGGCCGGTGCCTTTCTTGCCATAATTAGGAATATTTGGGTCTTCGTGCAACTCGTGACCGACACCATGACCGACCATATCCCGGACAATCCCATAACCTCCCTTCTCGAGTACCTGTTGTACTGCGTTGGCAATATCACCAACACGCACGCCATCCTTCAAGACAGCCACACCCGCAAAAAGCGACGCCTCAGTATCGCGCAACAACTTATCTTTTTTCTCGTTAGAAACGCCGCCCGCCACCACTGAAGTCGCTGAATCCGTAATCATCCCGTCGTACGTCACCCCAAAATCCATGCTTACAATATCGCCAGCTTTTATCTTACGCTTCGGGCTGGGAATACCGTGGACGATCTCATCGTTCAAAGATATGCAAATGACATCCGGAAAGCCGTACTGGCCGAGGAATGTAGGTACGCCACCGGTACCGCGCAGTTCGCGCTTGGCGATCTCTGCCAGATCCTTCGTAGTCATACCAGGCTCAAGCGCCTCTTTGAGTGTTGCAAGTACGGTTGCGAGCAGCCTTCCGCTCTCACGCATAGCCGTAACTTCTGCACGTGTTTTGATTCTAGTCTGCATGGTCTTTTAGCTCAGCGAAGCGATTGCCTGCTTTATCTTTTCGTGGATGACTGAAATTTCACCATCACCATCGATATCGAAAACCGGCACCTTGGCATCTTTAAAGTGACCGATGATTGGCTTGACAACCTCCTCAAACTCACGCAGGCGCTCCAGGATTGCCTCTTTATGATCGTCTTGACGGCCACGTCGCGATAGCCTATCCAACACGGTCTGTTCGTTGACCATCAGGTGTATGACCGCTGTCACATCCAGTTGATTGTGCTTATGCTGATTGAGTAACCAATCAGCTTGCGAAACTGTCCGTGGAAAGCCGTCCAGGATGAACTCGTCGTGGACGTCAATAAGCGCAAATATCTTCTGGACAAGCTTGATGATCTCCCTGTCCTGAAGAAGCTTACCTGCTAACATTTCTTTGCGCCGCTCACCCGATATCAACATGCGCAGGAACTCACCTGTCGACAGCCAGGGTAATGCCAACTCATCTGCAAGCAGCCTACCTTGTACGCTTTTACCGGAACCCGCCACGCCTATAAATATAATCACTGCTTAGTTAGCCTTTCTTTGACAGCCTGGGCGATTCGCCCGCCCTCAACACTGCCGTTACTCAATTCTTTTACGCGGGCAATGATTTTGCCCATAGCCTGAGGTGAACTATCTTGAATCTCATCAATCGCTTTACTAATGAGCTCTGCGAGCTCTTCATCACTCAATTGAGCCGGCAAGTAAGCGTTAATAACCTCGATTTCCCGGAGTTCGGCCTCGGCTTTTTCTTGGTTACCACCTTTGGCAAAGAGTTCAGCGCTCTCATGGCGCTTTTTTGATTCTTTTTGCAAAAGTGCAACTACGTCTTTATCATGTAAACCCTGATCTCGAGCACCCGAAGCTACCTCAGCATACAGTATGGCACTCTTCAACGTACGCAAAGTTGTCACTAATGGTTTATTGCCATCAAGCATAGCGGTCTTTAGATCTGCGTCGATACGCTGCTTTAAATTCATGTTTCTCCTATTCAAAGAAAATTTTATCAGAAAAATAAGGGTTCTTATAACAAACCCTTATTTTCACCGGCACAACTCCTAGCGTTGGCCGAGCTTGATCTTCTTAAGCTTCTGCGATTTACGTTCGCGGCGCTGGATTGCCTTTTCGCGGCGATCCCGCTTGCTTAGAGGTTTCTCGAAACGCTGTGATTGTTTGGCAGTTGCCAGAACCCCGGAACTTTGTACCTTGCGCGTAAAACGACGGAGTATGTTCTCTACGGATTCTTTGGAATCTTTTCGACTAACTTGTATCATGCGAAGCATTATACGATAACAGAGATAGATACGCAAGTAACCTAGGGAAGCTTGCGGCTACGCTCCCGGCGGCTGCTTTTTTTGACTCATACGTTGTGATTTCAACACTATACTCTGTAACTCTTTGAAAATAGCGAAGTGCTTGTTGGTATGGTATATCTTCGTGTTCCCTTGGCGTTCGGATATCAGAAAGCCAATTTTTTCCAGCCGTTTTAGCTCTCTCTGGATATTTCCGGCGTCTTCCTTGATAAGTTTTGCCAAACCCCGAACATGGGTCTTAAAGTCGGGATACTTTGCGTATACGACTATAATCTTGCGCCTAACTCGTGAAGTTATAAATACATCTAACATAAGCTCTTATTGTCAATCAGACAACGTAAAGTATAAATCACCATGTCCGGACTTTCAACATAATTTTCCAATTAACCTTATAATATTTCATATGTACTATTACGAGGTATGGGTAAGTAGCCAGCGCTACCATAGCGACAAACCGTTGACGTACAGTCATGGTACAGAGCTGAAAATTGGGACCATTGTTACTGTTCCCTTACAGCGTCAAACGGTGGTTGGCGTTGTAGTCAACCATGTAAAACAACCGGCTTTTGCCACCAAAAGCATCCTTCGTACAGTTAGTAACAAGCCCCTGCCCGATCAACTGCTCAAGCTCATAGACTGGCTAAAAACCTACTACCCTGCGCCTTTCGGACAAATAGTTTCGACTGTAGTCCCAAGCATACTAGCAGCCAAAAGCCGGCAGCAACGTAAAGCAGCCTATCCTCAAAAAGCAAACCATCAACTTCCTCCCCTCAGTGACGAACAGGCTCTGATACTCAAACAAATAAGAGCAGCCAGCCCTAAAAGCATCTTGCTACATGGTGATACAGGCACCGGCAAGACTCGGGTCTACTTAGAGCTTATCAAAGAAAACCTGTCGCAAGAGCGCTCTACAG
>JAKQHX010000014.1 GCA_029557815.1 bacterium | reverse complement strand
TATCCTGAAGATCGCTTGGGACGGTATCATTACTGGGGAGCGGGTGTGTGCTCGGAACGCTTTGAACCGCTTCGCTGGCTACCGTGCCTTCTTCTGCTGGTGCTTCTGGCTCTGGGGCTGGCTCAGGTTCTTCAACAGGAGTAGGTGTGTCCACAGGAGCGGAGTCAATAATTTCGTCATGCTGATGAACTGCCTGATCGTCCCAATTATTTGCCGTTGGCACTGGCGGGTCGGCCATGATGTAATCGCCTGCATCGTTATTTTCATCAACAGGCGAAGCCGGAGTTGGATCTTGTGATGGTGTAGCGGGTGAATCCTGATACGTTGGAATAACCCCGTCGATTGATGCAGGTTGGGCTGGTGCAGGTGGTGTGCTCATATCAACAGGAGGATCAATTGGCTGATCCTGATATTGCTGCGTACTTTGCTTATTGCCGAAAATTCCCACCACTTATTCCTTGATTGTTACTTCTTTATCCTAAATATAGCATAAGCACCATAGAAAACGGTAGTCAAAACACTTATACTACCAAGTAGATTATGGAGGTGGAGGCGCTATGTTAGACGATCTGAAATACATTCACGAAAAAGATGCACAAGATGCACTCGGAATAGCTGAAAAACAGTGGCAGCAGCTGCAACAGGAATACGATATTCCTGAACTCGAGTACAAGGTCGAAAATATCGTGGTCGGCGGTATGGGTGGATCGGCGCTCGCAGCGCTCGTCAGCCAGTCCTGGCCTGGGTATCGTTTGCCGTTTGAAATCATGCGGGACTATGAAATTCCTGGATACGTATCAGACAAAACTCTGTTTATTGCTTCCAGTTATTCCGGCAACACAGAGGAAACTATCGAAGCGCTCGGCAAAGCCGAAAAAGCGGGCGCGCATATTGTCATCATTGCCGCAGGCGGCAAACTCGCAGAAATTGCGAAGGACAAAAAGTATCCATATGCTGCGATTCCGAGTGGTATGCAGCCAAGATACGCTATGCTTTATAACTTCAAAGCTATCATCACGATTCTCGAGCAAGCAGGATTTGTAAATGAAAAAGAAGCTAGCAAGACACTCCATGATGCGGGCGAATTTGTGAAAACTTCGGTAGGAGCATGGCGGGCAGATGTCAAAACAGATCAGAATATCGCCAAGCAGCTTGCACTTGAACTATCCGGTGCGACACCAGTTATCTATGCTGGGCCGAAGTTCTTCCCGGCTGCATACAAATGGAAGATTAGTTTTAATGAGAATGCCAAAAATGTCGCGTGGTGTAACCAGTTCCCGGAGTTTAACCACAACGAGTTCCTTGGCTGGACGTCGCACCCCATCGACAAACCATACAAGGTTGTCCAGCTGACGAGTGATCTCGAGCACAAGCGTACCCAAAAACGATTTGAAGTAACGAATAAACTTCTCAGCGGTCGCTGGCCACAACCACACATTGTAGAGGCGAAAGGCGGCACACTGCTCGAACAGCTTTTGTACCTCATCGCACTGGGTGACTTCGTGTCCATCTATCTAGCACTCCTCAACGGACTCAATCCAACTCCCGTAGACCTGATAGAAAAATTCAAAACCGAACTAGCGAACTAAAACGCTTAACGTTGACACTAGTTGCCACTGAACGGACAATGTACCGTAGAGGTAATAATGTGAGTGATCCGGAATTTAATCCAGACAGAGAACTTAGTGATTTGATGAATGGTAATCTACCATCGCCGCCCCTTTCCCATGAAGAGATGCTAGGATTAGCCGAATTCATGCAAGAAGAAAACCTGCGACTTAGAAGAATTCTTCCAGTGCTCGATAATCGAGAGCTTGTGCCTGGAAATGTAGATATGCAGGCTTTAGATCATGATCGTGTGATGGAACTTCTTTTTTCTGATGATAGGGAGCAGAATGATTTCGCCTTTCGGATAAGCAAATTATCCATAGCCCTCCATGCCGCCGATAGCTTTACCCAGGAAGAACACGGTGAATACGAAAGAGCGGTCGTAATTGACGAGATTAAAGATCAAGTAGGTCAGATTCTTATGCAAAATACATCAGGTAAAGAGTGGTTGCTTGCAGCTCATGAAGTTTTAAGAGGGATGCTACCAATATCAACGGAAAAACACATGCTTGCGTTCGAGGTTGATCAGCTCATTAAACACTGGGAAACACGAGAGATAGCGCAGCAAAATGAGTATCCGAGTGTAGCGAGCATTCGCAAACATCTCACCGTTGAGATTGTCAGAAAATTTGGGGAACATGACGAAGTAATAGACATCGTACGGAGCATAATTGGAATAGCAATTACCCAATATGCTGTTCCTGAAGAACATGTGTTCAGTGCCGAAGAATTACATGAAAAAATCATGTCAGGACGTGTCATGCAAATCGATGCATTGTCTCTAGAGAGATTGGTTTATACGGTCAAGAAAGCAATTCGTAGAAGCTAGGCTACTCGTAGCGCAAAGATTCGATGGGGTCTTTGCGGGCGGCTTTGACCGCTGGTGCGGTACCAAAAATAATGCCGACGGCTGCTGATACAGTTACTGCCAAGGCAACGATTTGCCAGGTGACAGCTGGCTGTAAATCAGTGATCAGTCTGACGATAATCGTGCCAAACAGCGCAACGCCAATACCGATGATGCCGCCGACGATACTCAGTACGGCTGCTTCGGTTAAGAATTGGCTATAAATTTGACGATTTGTAGCGCCGAGTGATTTGCGCACACCGATTTCACGGGTACGCTCAGTTACGCTCACAAACATAATATTCATAATCCCAATGCCTCCGACAAGCAGAGAAATAGCAGCTATGCCTGCTATAAACGACGATGCGAGCGATACGCTATACCGGGCGACCTGATCTGTTTCGCTGGCTAGTAATACGGTGAAATCTTCTTGCTGGCCGTGGTTTTTGAGCAGTTGTTCGCGGGCGACTGCGGCGGCGCGCTGGGTTGTGACACCCTCCTGCGGAAGTATGAGCATCTGGTAAATTGACGGCGTATTGCTAGTGAGGTTCTTCGCTGTACCGTACGAGACAAAGACAGCTTTATTAAGATCGGTAACGGCACTTATTGGATTGGTTTTGAATTCATCAAAGATGCCACCAACGACAAAGTCTTGGCCACGGATAGTGAGCAGCTTGCCAAGTGGCACATTCTCGCCAAACAGTTCCTCGGCGACACGTTGGCCGATGACAACCGAGTTTCTCCCGGAACTTTCATCGCTGAAAAATCCACCGTAAACAACCTTCTGCTCGAGGACGGTCGGCAGACCACTCGTTGTAGCAATAATAGTGGCTTCCGGGTATGATTCTTGGTCAAAGTTCGAAGGTAAACCAGAAATGGTGCTGAGTGGTACAACGGTACCAAGTTCTGGGAGCTTGGAGAGTGACTGGTAATCGTCTTCGGTAAGCGTATTGCTGCCAAGCGCCGCAAGGTAGTTAACTCCGGTTATCGTGCCAGATTCGTCCCTTGTAGCAATTGCGCCCGACTGCACGGTAATGAGCTGTTCATTGGCGGCCTGGTTGCTGTCGACTATTTGCCGGCGAATGCCCTCACCAAGCGCAACAGTCAGTATTACAGACGAGACACCAATAATAATCCCGATCATTGTCAATAAGCTTCGCGTCTTATTGGTTCGGATAGATGACAAAGCCATCCGTGCGTTATCACCAAAAAGCAGAGCAGGCATTATTTGCTCCCTTTCTTCTTGCGGCC
>JAKQHX010000012.1 GCA_029557815.1 bacterium | reverse complement strand
CAAGTGTCTCGACATCGAGCAACCGTTCGTAGCGACCCTTGGATAACATTCCTTTGGCCCGGATAATTTCTTTGGCAAGCGCATGTTCCTCGTCACGCAAAAGCGCGTACATGAGACCTATGCGGCCACCACTCATCATATAGGCTTTATGCAGGTCGGCTTCATTGAACCTCGTACTGAAATAGTGGAGTGCAGTTTCTTTGTCTACAGGCAGGACGGCTATCTGCTGAACGCGTGAGTAAATAGTATCTTTGAGTTTTTGGGTTATGGGCGAGGTAAGGATGATGACTGTGTCAGCCGGCGGCTCTTCGAGTGATTTGAGCAATGCATTTTGGGCTTCGGAGGTCATGAGGTGTGCGTCTGTGATGATAATAACCCGCCGGATAGCTGATTGGCCCGGCGTTTTGAGCTGTAGGAACTTCTGCAACTCACGAATCTGGTCAATGCTGAGACTTGCGTTGACCGGTTCGATAACCTTGAAATACGAGTAGTTCTGCACCTTGTCCAGAGAGATTCCGAGAAGCTTTGACGCAATATGGTGCGCGAGGTAGGCCTTGCCAGCTCCCTCCGGGCCGCTAAGCAGTATGCCGTGCCTTGGCTGTCGGAGGAGTGAGTCTATTTGCTGCTGGGTATGTTGTTGAACCAATACCATGAGCTTATACACCTATTTCGTTGAATGCCTTAGGTAGAGGCGTCTCGAAAATTTTTCGTTCACCGCCCGGCAGGGTGAGTTCCAGAGAAGAAGCATGTAGAAACAACCTGTCTGCTGGCTCCCCGTCGTACAAGGTGTCGCCGACAATCGGATGTTGCTGGTACGCCAGGTGCACCCTGAGCTGATGAGTGCGTCCGGTAACGGGCTGAAGTTGGACGATATCATACCCGCGCCTGCTCTCAACTACCGAGTATTTGGTTTGTGATGGTTTGCCGTTAGCACCAACACGGAACGTCGACGGAGCCTTCGGATTACGCTCGATTGGCATATCAATGATGGCCTCAGTGAGTTTCATATGTCCTTTCACTATGGCGGTATACGTTTTCTTGGTTTTTCGCTGGGAAAACTGTTTTTGTAGAAATGATAATGCCTCGGCATTCTTTGCACAAATCATGACGCCGGACGTAGCCCGGTCAAGCCGGTGGACGATGCCACTGCGTTCACCCTCCTGGTTCGTCTTTTGACGGACAAAGGACGCGACCGAAGGCTCGTTCCAGTACCGCCCGCGGCTATGGCTTATGACGCCTTCCGGCTTGTTGATGACGAGTACGTCCTCGTCTTCGTAGATGATAGGAAGGTCTATATCGGCGATGTCATCAATCTCTGATTCCTCAAAGTCCGTGGTTATGACGTCACCTTCACGCAATTTGTGGCCGGCCTTTTCTTGCTTACCATTGAACAGTATGCGCTTGCCCTCAATCAACACGTGTACATACGCACGGCTGAGCATCGGCAGCATTTCGGTTGCGACTATGTCGAACCGTTTGCCTGCTGAAAGCTCATCGACAATGAGTTTTTTTGCCATACCGCCTAAGCGCGCAACCCGACCGCTTGTTGAACTTTGTAGAGCGTTTCACCTGCCTGCTTGGTCATTTCGGCTTCGCTTACCTTGAGCTTTTGCAGAATCTGATGATCATCAATGGTCTTCATTTTTCCCTGGAACTCTTCGAGGAAGGAGGCGGCCTTATCTGCGACGGCTGCCTTGAGCGGACCGTATTGACTTTGGCCGATGAATTCGTCTGGCTTGCCGCCAAGCAGCTTATAGATATCAAGCAAGTTGCTAATACCCGGCTGTTGGCTGTAGTCATACTGAACATTTTCTAAACTATCTGTGGCTGCAGACATGATTTTCTTCCGGGCGGCCTCTGGCGTATCACTCAAGAAAATAACCCCCTTGCCCGTTTCGTCAGACTTGCTCATCTTTTTGGTAGGATCCATAAGGTCACGGATTCGTAAACCTTGATCTTTGCCAAAGAATTCATGCTGTTCTTTTACTGATTTTGGCATCACAAACAGTTCGCCGAATTTTGCGCTCATGCGTTCGGCGATGTCACGGGTAAATTCCAGATGTTGCGTCTGGTCATCGCCAACCGGCACATACGAAGCGCCGTAAAGCAAAATATCTGCGGCCATCAGAACCGGGTAGTTGAATAGGCCGACACTGATACGATCGTCACCCAATTTGGTTGATTTGTCCTTGAACTGCGTCATACGCGACATTTCACCGAAGCCAGTAAAACAATCCAAAATCCATGTCAGCTCACTGTGGGCAGGAATGTAGCTTTGGCGATAGATATGGATGTCGGGGTTATCGAGCGGTAAGCCGGCGGCCACAAAGATCCGCAAATTATTCATGATGCCGTCTTGCAGCTTACTGTGGTCAATCGGTGTCGTAAAACTATGGAGATCCGGCACGAACAGGTTTATTTGGTACTTACCAGCGTGATGTACCGCCATATCAACCATCGGCTGCAGAGCCCCAAAAATGTGACCAATATGCAAGTCATTGTTGGCCCGTAGGCCCGTTAGTATCACCTCTTTATCCATGATTGTCTCCATTATAGCAGTAGTTTTGCCTAATAAGTTCATCGCAAAGTAGCTGTAAGCTGTTGAAAACCGGTACGCTAGCATCTATTCCTATGATTGGAAGTTCTGTGCATCCTAGTAGAATGCTGTCTGCACCGTTCTGAACTAGCGAATTACCAATCCTACTCAATTGATTTCTCGTGTCGACAGATACATCTCCAGATATGACAGAATTTATGAGCCTATTAAGATTAGTTAAATCGCTGCTGTCTGGAGTTACGACCTCTCTACCGACACTATTGAGCAACTTATCGTAAAACCTACTTTTAATGGTGTTTGGGCTTGCCAGAACGCCAATTTTTTGAGACGTACTTTCTGCTACGTTTTTTGCAACTGTTTCTACCATCGATACAAACTGATTCTTCGGTATCTGCAGTCGGTCGATAAGCTTGTGTGCCGTGTTGCGCGGCAGACAAATTAGTGCGTCAGGAGACAAATCAATAGCACTCAATGTGTGATTGATATTATGTATTGCCGCTTGTTCATTACTGGAGCTACTTATAAATTCGCGTATCTGGAGTGAGAGATGGATAATTTTCGGAAACTGATCTGGGTCGCCATTGTGGTGTTTTCGTGACACATCTAAGAGACGTTTATGGAGCTCAAGCGATGCCTGTGGCCCCATGCCGCCAATAATTACAATTGTTCTATTATTCATCTCTAGGTCTCCTTTCCAGGAACCGTCTGATATGCTCCATGTCTCTCTGGGTTGAGGGATTACCATTACCAAACTCAATATTATCTATCGCAAACGAATCATCTAGAAGCTGTTCTCCGCCATTTGCCGGGAAGTAAGGTGCTGCCGCATGAAGCGTAAACACCTGGATTGATGGCAGTAAATCTGTTGGCTTAAGTTTTTCGCATATAGCATTTCTTGCCATATGAAATATTTTTTCTTGGAGGCAGCCTATGGAAACGACCTGTTCAGGTTCATTTCTGACCTCACCGTCAACGGAGCGCAATTCCAGCCCTGGAAGGTCTTGGTATGCGACATGTGCTGCGGTGTACGCA